>NZ_CP047954.1:0-301748 GCF_014279895.1 Synechococcus sp. M16.1
CTGAGCTCCTTTCCCCCTTTTCCCCAGGCCCTACGACGGCTGTTTTTGTTTTTTATTTTTTAAATCCATAAGAACCAAACAGCCGAACAAAGGCTCCCGAAGCGTTGGCCATTGCACTTCCCCTCAGCCTGTGAAACCGTGGGACACCTCAGCGCGCTCAGGTCTTTAGGACGATGAAGGTGGTCTGTTCACAGTCCGAACTGAATAGCGCTCTGCAATTGGTGAGCCGTGCAGTCGCCACACGCCCCACGCACCCGGTTTTGGCCAATGTGTTGCTCACCGCCGATGCCGGCAGCAACCGCCTCAGCCTGACCGGTTTTGATCTGAGCCTGGGAATTCAGACCTCCCTCGCAGCCAGTGTGGAAACCAGCGGTGCCATCACACTGCCGGCCCGGCTGCTGGGAGAGATCGTGTCCCGCTTGTCCAGCGATTCTCCAGTCACCCTCGCCGTAGACGATTCCGGTGAGCAGGTTCAGCTCACCAGCCTCAGCGGCAGCTATCAGATGCGCGGCATGAGCGCTGACGACTACCCCGATCTTCCGATGGTGGAGAGCGGCATGACGCTCAAGCTGCAACCTGAAAGGTTGGTGCAGGCGCTCAAAGGCACCCTGTTTGCCAGCAGTGCTGATGAAGCGAAGCAACTGCTCACCGGCGTGCATCTCAAGTTCAACCAGCGAGCTCTGGAAGCGGCTGCCACCGATGGTCACCGCCTTGCCGTGCTCAATGTTGAAGATGCCCTGCAGGATGCGGCCGTGACCGATGCGGTGGACGACGAGGGGTTCGCCGTGACGCTTCCATCGCGCTCACTGCGGGAGGTGGAGAGGCTGATGGCGTCCTGGCGGTCCGATGAACCGGTCAGTTTGTTCTGTGATCGAGGCCAGGTGGTGTTTCTTGCGGCCGATCAAATGGTCACCAGCCGCACCTTGGAAGGCACCTATCCCAATTACGGCCAGCTGATCCCCGATGGTTTCACCCGCACCTTTGGAATGGACCGTCGCGCCCTGATCGCTGCTTTGGAGCGGATTGCTGTTCTCGCTGATCAACACAACAACGTTGTGAAATTCAGCAGTCAGCCTGAGGACGGTGTTGTCCAGATCAGTGCCGATGCGCAGGATGTGGGCAGTGGCTCTGAATCGCTTTCCTCCAACTTGGAGGGTGACGCCATGCAGATCGCCTTCAATGTTCGCTATCTGCTGGATGGCCTGAAAGCCATGGGCTCTGATCGGATTGTTCTGCACTGCAACGCGCCCACCACGCCGGCTGTGCTCCGTTCCGAGGAAGCGTCCGAAGCCTTCACCTATCTGGTGATGCCTGTTCAGATTCGTTCCTGATGTGTCGCTACCGGATCAGCTGCTTCTCAGTGATCTTCTGAGTCATACGGTTCGTTGTGATCTGGGTCTGGATCACGGGCCTGGGGTCATGGCCTGGATGCATCCGCCGGTGCATCGTCTTCTGGGCTGGGTCAGCCGTCCATCAGCCCTGCGCATGTCACGGGATGTCTGGCGTTTGAACCAGTGTTGTGGTTTGAGCGATCAACAGGTGTTTGTCCGTGGCGAGCCGGCGGTCACCGATCAGGTGACCCTGGAGCGCTTGCCCACGCTGATGGATGCAGCCTTGCTGGATCGTGACGGTGAGCGGATCGGCAGCGTTGTGGACCTTGATTTTCGACCTGCCGATGGCGCGATTCTTCACTACCTGATCGCCCGCAGCGACCCGCGGTTGCCGGGGAGTTCCCGATGGCGTTTGGCTCCCGATCGCATCCTTGATCAACAACCGGGTCAGATCCAAACCGGGCTGATGGGATTGGACGATCTGCCCATGGCCCGCGCCAGCGTTCGGCACGATCTGCTCCAACGCACCCAACACTGGCGGGACCAGTTGCGTTCCATGGGTGATCGGGCCAGCGATCGCCTGGAGGGTTGGTTGGACGACTCGCCCATCGATGAGCTGCGATCGGAAAGCGTGCGCTTCAGATCCGACGACGAGGACGAACCAAGAGAGGTGTCTGGACCTGAAGTCTGGGACGACGAAAGCTGGGATGAGCCCCCCTCTCGCCACCGTCGCGACGACGAAGATCCCTGGGTCTGACGGGCGGTCGGCAACACTGGGGGGAGGTGCTCCGCGATTCGTGGTTTCCTCCCCTGCGTACGACATAGCTGCAGCCCTGAAGCAGGAAGGGCTCAAGCCCAGTGACTGGGATGAGATCTGTCGGCGTCTCGGCCGCGAGCCGAATCGAGCCGAACTGGGCATGTTCGGTGTGATGTGGTCCGAACACTGCTGTTATCGCAATTCCCGGCCTTTGCTGAGTGGCTTCCCCACGGAGGGACCACGCATCCTTGTGGGACCCGGCGAAAACGCTGGTGTGGTGGATCTCGGTGGGGGCCATCGGTTGGCCTTCAAGATCGAAAGCCATAACCACCCCTCCGCCGTCGAACCCTTTCAGGGGGCAGCCACAGGGGTGGGCGGCATCCTGCGTGACATCTTCACGATGGGGGCCCGTCCGATCGCGCTGCTGAACGCTCTGCGCTTCGGCCCTCTTGAGGATCCCGCCAACGTTGGCTTGATGGAAGGCGTTGTGGCCGGCATTGCCCATTACGGCAACTGCGTTGGTGTCCCGACGGTGGGTGGCGAGGTGGCTTTTGATCCCTCCTATTCCGGCAATCCGTTAGTAAATGCCATGGCCCTTGGCCTGATGGAGACCGAGGAGATCGTCAAATCCGGTGCGATCGGCGTCGGCAATCCTGTGGTGTACGTGGGCAGCACCACCGGTCGGGACGGCATGGGGGGAGCCAGCTTTGCCAGTGCTGAGCTCAGTGCCGATTCCCTCGATGATCGCCCCGCCGTTCAGGTGGGTGATCCGTTTCTGGAGAAAGGGCTGATCGAAGCCTGCCTTGATGCCTTCGCCAGTGGTGATGTGGTGGCTGCTCAGGACATGGGCGCCGCTGGTCTCACCTGCAGCTGTTCGGAAATGGCTGCCAAAGGGGGCCTGGGGGTGGAACTGGATCTCGACCGTGTTCCGGCCCGTGAAACCGGGATGACGGCTTACGAGTTCCTGTTGTCGGAATCCCAGGAACGGATGTTGTTCGTGGTGAAGGCCGGCCGGGAGGACGCCTTGATGCAGCGCTTCCGTCGCTGGGGCCTGCAGGCGGCGGTTGTGGGCAAGGTGCTCCAGGAACCGATTGTGCGGGTGTTGCATCACGGTGCCGTCGCCGCTGAGGTGCCGGCCACGGCTCTTGCCGATGACACTCCAATCGAAAAACATGCCCTGTTGCAGGAGCCCCCGGCAGACCTTCAGGCGCTCTGGAGCTGGACCGAGCAGGAGCTTCCGGAGCTGAGTGATGCAGCGGCAGCCCTGCTTCAGCTTCTGGATGACCCCACCATTGCGAGTAAGCAGTGGGTTCACCGTCAGTACGACCAGCAGGTGCTGGCCAACACGGTGGTCTCGTCTGGAGCCGCTGATGCCGCCGTGGTGCGGTTGAGACCTCAGCAAGGCGATGGATCCATGGCCGGATCCAATCGTGGTGTTGCTGCCACGGTGGACTGCCCCAACCGTTGGGTTGCCCTGGATCCCGAACGCGGCGCTCAGGCGGCCGTTGCCGAAGCGGCACGCAACCTGAGTTGTGTGGGGGCGGAGCCCCTGGCGGTGACCGACAACCTCAATTTCCCGTCACCGGAAACACCCAAGGGCTTCTGGCAGCTGGCCATGGCCTGTCGCGGGATCTCCGATGCCTGCCGTGCCCTCAACACTCCCGTCACTGGAGGCAATGTCTCGCTCTACAACGAGACCAAACAGGACGACGGCACGATGCAACCGATCCACCCCACGCCGGTGATCGGCATGGTTGGTGGTGTGGATGACATCAGCCGTGTGACTGGCTTGGCCTGGCAACAGCCTGGCGATGCGATCTTCCTCATCGGTGTTCCCCCGGAGGATGGTGCCGATCCCAGCCTTGGTTTGGCCGGCAGTGCCTATCAGCAGCAGACCCTTGGCTCCTTGGCCGGACGACCGCCCAAGCCCGATCTTGCCCTCGAAGCAGCGGTGGGGCATTTGGTGCGTGAGGCCATTGCTCAAGGTTTGTTGGCCTCCGCCCACGATTGCAGTGATGGCGGCTTGGCCGTGGCGTTGGCCGAATCCTGCATCGCTTCTGATCTTGGCATCAGCGTGACCTTGTCCACAGGCTCAGCGCGCCTTGAGCGGGTTCTGTTCGCCGAAGGTGGCAGCCGGGTGATTGTGTCGGTGAATGCAGCATCCCTCCCTGCATGGGAGCAGTTGATCGGATCCAAGCCAGCGCTTTGCGTCACCCAGCTGGGCAGCGTGACTGCGGAGCCTCGATTGGTGATCCGATCCGAATCAGCCGTTCAGCTTGATCTTGAGGTGCAACGCTGTGCTGCTGTTTTCCGTGATGCGTTGCCCCGACGGATGCATTCGGAGTGATTGAGTCAGGCGTTGCCTGACGGTCGTTTCTCTTCCTTATCTCTCTGACTTCGGATTCATCATGTGCGGCATTATCGGAATGTTCTGTGTTGACTCGGTCAACCAACAGATCTACGACAATCTGCTTCTGCTTCAGCACCGCGGTCAGGACTCGGCAGGGATTGTCACGATGGACAATCACACCTTCCACGTGCACAAACAAAGGGGACGTGTGCGTGAAGCCTTTCGCACAAGAGACATGCGAAAGCTGCTGGGTAATGCTGGGATCGGTCACGTTCGTTATGCCACCCGTGGAGCTGCTGCGTCAGAAGAGGAAGTTCAGCCGTTCTATGTGAATGCCCCCTATGGCATCACTTTCGTTCACAATGGCAATCTCACCAACACCCTTCAGCTTGAGCAGGATCTGTTCAAGATTGATCGTCGTCACACCAATTCCACCAGCGATACGGAGATGCTGGTCAATGTGTTGGCCACGGAGATTCAATCCCAACTCACAGGACGTGATCTCACACCGGATCAGTTGTTTGATGCGGTGGCGTCACTTCATCACCGCGTTCAGGGCTCCTACGCGGCGATTGCTTTGATTGCGGGCCACGGAATGCTGGCCTTCCGGGATCCCTATGGAATTCGTCCCCTGATTCTCGGCAGGCGGTTGTCCGACCAGGGTCGTGAGGAGTGGATTGTCGCCAGCGAATCGCTTGTGATTGAAAACAGTGGTTACGAGATCGTTCGCGATGTTGATCCCGGCGAGGCGGTGTTCATCGACGCTGATTCGAACTTGCACCAGCGTCAGTGTGCTGAATCTCCTCGTTTGATTCCCTGTGCTTTTGAGTACGTGTATTTGGCGCGGCCGGATTCCGTTATGAACGGCATATCGGTGTACGAGTCGCGTCTACGGATGGGTGATCGTCTGGCTAAGACCATCGCTGAAACATTGCCGGCTGGTGATATTGATGTTGTGATGCCGATTCCTGATTCAGCCAGACCCTCGGCGATGCAGGTGGCCAAACAATTGGGT
This sequence comes from Synechococcus sp. M16.1, assembly GCF_014279895.1. Classification (NCBI taxonomy): domain Bacteria; kingdom Bacillati; phylum Cyanobacteriota; class Cyanophyceae; order Synechococcales; family Synechococcaceae; genus Synechococcus; species Synechococcus sp. M16.1. Next base: position 5,454 of record NZ_CP047954.1, read on the forward strand.
CTTGAGTATCGAGAAGGGTTTTATAAAAACCGCTATGTCGGCCGCACCTTCATCATGCCGGGTCAAGCTGAAAGGAAGAAGTCAGTGCGGCAGAAGCTCAATGCTCTCGGAACTGAATTCGCCGGGAAGAATGTTCTGATTGTCGACGATTCGATTGTTCGTGGAACAACATCCCGCGAGATTGTTCAGATGGCACGCAGCGCTGGTGCCAACAAGGTGACGTTCACTTCGGCTGCTCCACCGGTTCGCTATCCCAATGTTTATGGGATCAACATGCCAACCCGGGCGGAGCTCCTTGCCCACGGCCGAACCAGTGAGCAGATCTCAGATGTTCTCGGGGCTGATCATGTTGTTTATCAGACCGTTGAGAACCTGCTGGAAAGCATTGTGGAGAACACTGAGATCAAGGATCTCGAGATGTCTTGTTTTGATGGCCACTATGTGACCGGTGGAATCGACGAAGATTATTTCCAGTGGTTGGAGCAGAATTGCCGCTCCTGATCGGGGCTTAGGGATTCGGTTGAATGGCGTTGATCACATCAACGATGGTCTCTCCCATCTGAAGAGACGCCTGCTCCGTGGGTTTGTCTCTGGGTTTTGAGACGTTGATGTTGTCCGGATCCAAGCGCCCGTGACGATCCTTGCTGGTACGCACACCCACAAGACCGGGTCCAGTGCTGATGCCCACCAGGCGATCAGATTCCGCATCAATCTGCACCGCCATGCTGCCGAGATCGCCCCGCTGGTTGTAGCGCAGGCCTGAGCAGTCGATTCGCACGATTACTCCCTGCCTGGTGATCAGCATCAGTGGGGTCTGTTCCGTGCAGACGGCTCCAACGATCTGTTCCCCGGGGAGCAATCGCATGGTCATGGGTCCCTGTGCCAATCGACCCATCAACGGAAGTGAATCTTCAGTGACTCGCAGTCGCAGCAGGCGACCGATGTCGCTGATCAGCACCAGTGTTCCTTTATCGCGGCAGATCACTGCACTGTTGAGCTCGACTCCCTCTTTCAACTTGAGAACGCTGGTGGCCCGACCGGAAAGGTCCACTACTTCGCTGAGGGGGAGCCGCTTAAAGCGTCCATCGCTGCTGAGCAAGCCCAGACTCAGGTCGTCGATGTTTTGGCTGGGAAGCGACAGCAGCGAAACGATGGGGTCCCCGTCGAGGCCCGTGGGCAGGAATCGGTCAATCGGGCCGGGTTGCTGTCCAGCAAATTCCCAGCGCACCTGGGCGATGCGTCCCCCCGCACTTACTGCCAACAGTCGTGGTGGTGGCTCGATCGGCAGGATCACCCGTGCCGGAGATGGTGCATCACCAATGGGGCAAGGATCATTGAGGTGCAGTCGGCCCAGCACCTGGGGGGTGACGATCTTCACTTGGCCATCGGCCTGGATCAGTACCCGACCATCTCCGGGCAGTGCAGCTAGGGCCTGCTGACGCAGAAGTTCCGTGTTCGGCCGTTGGCTGGCCGCCCGTTCGGCCATCAGGGCATCACCGCCCTCCACCAGGCGGGTTCGCCGCGGGGTGCTGAAGCGTTTTTTCAACGCTTTGAGCTCTGTCACCATCGCGTCCAGCAGCTGATCCCGGTTGTCCAGGAGCAACTTCAGGCGTTGACGTTCCGCTCGAAGCTCATCCAGCTCCTGGCGCAGGCTTTCCTGCTCGAGTCCGGTCAGGCGCCTCAGGGGCATGGCCAACACCGCATCCGCCTGCCGCTCGCTGAGGTCGAGACGCACCATCAGGCTGGCGCGGGCTGAGGCGGCGTCATTCGCCTCCTGAATCATGGCGATCACAGCTTGAAGGTTGCTCAGGGCTGTGATCAGTCCTTCCACCACCTCAAGCCGGTCTTCGGTCTTGCGCAGGGCATGGCTGGTGCGCCGGATCAGGGTCAGTTCCCTGAAATCGAGGAAGGTCTGCAGCAGTTGGCGCAGCGACAGTTGCTGGGGTTGTCCATCCACCAAGGCGAGAAGGATGGCTCCGAAGTTGCTCTGCAGTGCCGTTCGCCGTTGCAGATCCTTCAGCACCTTCTCGGGATCTGCATCGCGACGAAGCTCCACCACCACACGCATGCCTTCGCGATCGCTTTCATCGCGGATGTCTGCAATTCCGCCGATTTTTCCGTCATTGACGGACTCCGCCAGTTTTTCGATCCAGCCGGCCTTGCTGAGCTGGTACGGCAGTTCGGTGACGACCACGGCATTGCGTTTGTGGCGCCCTTTGCCCGGTTGCACCTCTTCGGTGTGGGCCACGCCTCGCATCGGGATGCTGCCGCGTCCATGCAGGTAGGTGTCCCGCATGCCTGAGCTGATCAGCACTTCACCGCCTGTGGGGAAGTCGGGCCCTGGGATCAGCTCCAGCAGTTTTTCGTCACTCAGTTCCGGTTTGCGGATCAGGGCGATCAGGCCATCCACCACCTCTCCCAGGTTGTGCGGGGGAATGCTGGTGGCCATGCCAACGGCGATGCCGGAGCAGCCGTTCAGCAGCAGGAAGGGAAGCTGGGCTGGAAGAACGGTGGGTTCCTGTTGGGACCCATCGAAGTTCGGTGCGAAATCAACCGTGTCTTCACCGATCTCCTCCAGCATCGCCTGGTGAGAGATCGGCGCCAGGCGGGTTTCGGTGTACCGCATGGCCGCCGGTGGGTCGTCATCCACCGAGCCGAAATTGCCATGGCCGTCGAGCAGTGGATGACGGCTGGAGAAGCTCTGAACAAGCCGCACCAAGGCGTCGTAAACGGCCTGATCACCGTGGGGGTGGTATTTGCCGAGGACGTCACCGACAACCCTCGCGCATTTCCGATAGGGACGGTCTGGGGTGAGCCCCAGTTCCTGCATCGCGTACAGAATCCGCCTCTGGACGGGTTTGAGACCATCGCGGGCATCGGGCAACGCCCGACCCACGATCACGCTCATCGCGTATTCGAGGTAGGAGCGCTGCATCTCCTGATGCAGGGCGATCGGTTCAACGCGCTCCTCAGCCATTCGGTCTGTCGCTCTCCGACCGGAAGGCGCTCAGCCTACAGATGATCACTGGCTTTTCTTCCACGTTGCGTTGGCTTGGGCTCGTTCCACGCTGTTGGTGAGCTGCGGCTCGCTAAGCAATTCTGCCGTCGCCTCACGGATGCGCACACCCCAAAGCTGTTCGGCTTGATGCAGGGGCAGGACGTAGTTGGGGTTCTTGGCCAATGCTGTGGATGCCAGCTGGATCGCCTCGGTCTGCTCACCCTGTTGATGCAGCGCTGCGGCCAGGGCCAGCATCGGTTCTGCGTTGGTCTCCAGCTTCAACACCCGGCGCCAACGCCGCACGGCTTCCTGCCGCTGGCCCATCTCAAAAAGCACTAGGGCCTGGTTGTTCAGGGCTTCCCAGAACTCCGGCTTCAGGGCTGTGGCTTGTTCGAACGACTTCAGGGCCAGAGGGAGTTCGCCCTGCATGATCCTGGCGTTGCCGAGCTCGAAATAGGCCGAAGCGTCGTTCGGATCCAATTGGAGTCCGCGGGTAATCAAGGGAACGGCATCGTCCGGTCGCTCCGCCCGCAGGGCGATCGCTGCTTCGGCGAACCACAGGCCGGCTTTTTCAGGATTCAGCTGCTTGGCTCGGGCCAGAGATCGGCTTGCGTCCTTGAGGTCGTTGTTGCGCAGTTGAGCCTCCGCAAGGATCGACCAGAACCGTTCGTCATTGGGGTTGAGCCGCACCGCCAGAGCCGCCAGTCGTGCTGCGTCCTTGGCTTGCCCCAGCTGAAGCAGCTGTGCAGCAGTCCGACCGATGCCGATTGATGAGCCCTTGAGTTCCGCTTCGGTGGGCAGATAGACGTAGGGGATCAGGGCGTTGGCTGCTGGGGCGCCGAACCAACCCCCCAGAACGACCAGTGCAGCCGCCAGCGTTCGACGCAAGCCAATTCGACGCAGCACTGGAGCGAGGGTGGAGTCGCTAAAGCGTAGGTGTGGGATCCGGTTGTGCTGCAGCGGCGTTGCGACGCCACATCCAGGGTTTGATCCGTCGCAACGCCGATCCCCGCAGGTTTTGGTCCCAGACGCTGTCGTCCCAGCTCTGGATCTGCTCCTTCTGCAGATTCAGCAGCCATGGGCGTGGCTGCACCTCGGGATCACTGCTTTGGGGCAAGCTTCGGTGGTTCCAGGGGCAGACGTCCTGGCAGATGTCACAGCCCGCCACCCACGGTCCAAGGGCGGCGCGAATGTTTTCCGGTAAGTCGTCCTCACGGTTTTCGATCGTGTGAAAGGCCAGGCATCGCCTTGCATCCACCACAAAAGGTTCACGGATCGCATGCGTGGGGCAGGCATCGATGCAGGCGCTGCAGCGTCCACAGAGGCTGCGGGCTGGTGGGTCGGCGTTCAAGGGCTCCGTTGTCAGCAGATGGCCGATCACCATCCAGGAGCCCCGTTCGGGGTGAATCAGGTTGCTGTGCTTGCCGATCCAGCCCAGGCCGGCTTCCTCAGCCCAGGCCTTGTCCAGCAGCGGTGTGGCGTCAACACAGGCGCGCCAACCGCAGTCGGGCCGTTGTTCCGAAAGCCAACGACCGATCCGTCGCAGCCGTTGATCCACAACCCGGTGATAGTCACGCCCCCAGCCATAGCGGGCGACTTTGAGGGAGCCGGGGGAGGGTTCAGCGTCGACGTAATAGTTGAGGCCGACGGCGAGAAGGCTCTTGGCTCCGTCCAACAGCAGCCTGGGGTCTCGCCGACGGGGGGCGGCCATCCAGGCCATGTCAGCTTGATGACCATGGTCCAACCAGCGCTGCAGAGCTTTGGTGCGCAGCTGCAGCCGAGGACTTCCCGGGATTCTGGCAATGCCAACGGGATTGAACCCTTCCTCAGCGGCGCGGCGCTTCAGAGCCTCGCTTAAACGAGTTTGTTGATCGGTGACATGCCCTTGCATCGACCTTAAGGTTGGGCGCTTATCAGCATCTTCTCTGTGACCGGCACTGAGACAGGACGGCTTGCTCCCTTGCTGCGCTGGCTTGGTTTGACCCTCGTGGTGATCCTCGTCCTGCAGATGCTGGCTGTTCTTGTCGGTGTCGACTGGGGTGCGGATGCTCCACGCCCGCAGGTCACCGGACCGCTGGTGGCCCTTGCTCCTCTGGGATTTGGCGGTTTGTTGATCTGCCTGATCGGATCACGGCTGGATCACCCCCATCAGCAGCGCACTCCTTTGCGTCTGCTGATCGCCGTCCTTTCAGCGCTGTTGGCCCTCGGCATGGTGATTGCCGTGCCCATGTCCCTGGATGGGGGTGCGGGTGACGTGGCCCGTCAGCGCAATCTGGATCAGGGCCGCGAAGCGCTGAAGGATGCTCGAGCCTTCCGAGCCGATGCAGCGCAAGTCACCTCCCTTGGTGAGCAGCTGGCCCAGGCCGGTCAACTCGCTGCCGATGCTACCGAGGACGACAAGCTGCGGGCTGCACAAAAGATGGTGGACGATCAGATCGCCCAGATGGAGGCCCAGCTCAAGACCGTTGAGGCTGGCCAGGCCCGTGAATCCCAGCAGCGGTTCATCGGTGGAACCATCACGGCTGTGGTTCTTGCGATTGCCTTTGCGCTCCTTGCGTTCACGGCAGTGCTCTGACCGCTGGTTAGGTTGGTCAGACTTCACTCAAAGCTGGGCGCAGTAGCTCCTTGGTCCAGTCCAATCCCAGACCTGATCTGCCGCTGTCCGCAAGGCTTCGGCAGGATCTGAAAAACGACCTGATTGCAGGGTTGCTGGTGGTCATCCCGCTGGCGACAACGATTTGGCTGTCAACGATCGTCAGTCGCTTTGTTCTGGCGTTCCTGACCTCGATACCAAAGCAGTTCAATCCGTTCATCACCCTGAATCCACTGCTTCAGGATCTGATCAATCTGGCTCTCGGTCTCACGGTGCCTCTGATGGGCATCCTTCTGATCGGCCTGATGGCCCGAAACATCGTGGGTCGCTGGCTGTTGGAGTTCGGTGAAGGCACCTTGAGCCGGATTCCCCTGGCTGGATCGGTTTACAAGACGCTGAAGCAGCTGCTTGAGACCTTTTTCCGCGACAACTCCTCCCGCTTCCGTCGTGTTGTTCTCGTTGAGTACCCACGGGAGGGGTTGTTCAGCGTTGGTTTTGTCACCGGGGAGGTGGGGCCTTCACTTCAATCCGATCTGAAGGAGCCCCTGTTGAGTGTCTTCATTCCCACTGCTCCGAATCCCACCACCGGTTGGTACACCCTTGTTCCAGCTGGATCCGTCCGAGAGCTTGAGATCAGCGTTGAAGAAGCTTTCCGAACGATTATTTCGGCCGGCATCGTCAACCCCGATGATCGTGAAGCTCCTGTGAATCGGAGTTTCTCCAGCCTCATGGCCCAGTTACGGGCTTCTGCATCTCCTTCCAGCTGAGTCATGGCCACACGATCCCTTACACGCGAGCTGGCCTTGCTGGTGCTTGGTCAGGTGCCGGAACAGAAGTCAGCCTCAGTTGCTGACCTGGCCCTTGATTCGATCCTGGACCAGGCCCTCGACACCCTCACCCAGCACTGGCGTGAGTCCCTTGATGCCAGTGCTGCAGAGCTCGATCAGGCGCAGCAGTCCCTGCTGGACAGCGAGCTACAGCAGGGCGAACCAGGAACCCATGACACCGTCCGCACCCATCTGCGCGCCTCTTTGAGTTCCGCTGAACAGGTGCTGAATGGTTTGTCAGCCAGCCTTGAGTTGCCTCGGCTGTTGCTGCTTGGCGACCAGGAGCAGATTCGCCGCGGCGCCATGGAGCGGGTTCAGAAGGTGCTCACCCAGCGCGAGGGCATCGACAAACGGTTGGATCAGGTGATGGAGGGCTGGAGACTGACCCGGCTTCCGCGGATCGATCGAGACATCCTCCGGTTGGCTGTCGTTGACTTGGAAAGCCTGCGTACTCCCGCTCCGGTGGCGTTCAACGAGGCGGTTGAGCTGGCCAACCGTTACAGCGATGAGCAGGGTCGCCGGATGATCAATGGTGTGTTGCGTCGCTTCCATGACGCTCAATCGAAAGCATCGGCCTGATGGTGTTCAACTGGTTCGAACGACAGGCAGAGGAGTCACCGACGCCGGAGCCGACGCCCACCCCCGCGCCGACGCCTGAACCGATGGCTGGTGGGACTGATGCCCCCGTTTCAGCGGCGCCGGAGCCGACTCCAGCCCCTGCAGCCAGTGAGGAAGAGGATGAGGCTCTGGTTTGGGCCCGTGAGGCTTATGCCCGGCTGAAGGCTCAACAACAGGCCGCGGCCTCTGTCGCCAAAGCGGCCCCCCAGCCCACCCCTGCGCCCAGTCCAGAACCAGCGCCTACACCTTCACCAACCCCAACTCCAGGACCGGCACCGTTACCCACGCCGTCTCCATCACCTCTACCCACGCCGTCTCCAGCACCAGCCCCTGGACTGTCGCTGTTGGAGCAGGCCGCGGCTCAACGCCAGCAGCGTCAGCAGGATCTGGATGAAAGGGCTCTTGAGGCTCCCCCTGCACCCACGCCGGCTCCCACCCCTGCGCCAGCTGTCGACTCAGAAGAGCCGCAGTTGGGTGACTTTGATCAGGATTTCACCTGGTCTGCCGAAGTGCTTGCAGCCCAGGGCCGTCGCGTCGATCAGGTTTCCCTCGAGGAAATCGATTGGTTGGGTCGGCTTCGCCGCGGTCTTGAAAAGACCCGTCAGGGTTTTGTCACCAGCCTTCTGGAGAATCTCGGTGACGACCCGCTGACGCCGGAGGTTCTCGACGATCTCGAAACCCTCCTGCTGAGGGCGGACGCTGGCGTCCAGGCCACCGATCAGGTGCTGGATGCCCTGCGACAGCGGATGAATGAGGAGGTGGTGGATCCTGCGGAGGGGATTCGCTTCCTCAAGGATCAACTGCGTGGCCTGCTGGATGCCCCGATCCAGGCCAGTGGTGTTCCTCTTCTGGCGCCCGAACGGGATCGCCTCAACATCTGGTTGATGGTGGGGGTGAATGGGGTTGGTAAGACCACCACCCTTGGAAAACTTGCCAACCTTGCTGTTCGCAGCGGCTATTCAGCTCTGATCGCGGCCGCCGACACCTTCCGGGCTGCAGCTGTCCAGCAGGTTGAGGTCTGGGGAGAGCGCAGTGATGTTCCAGTGGTGTCCAACCCCAGCAGCAACGCCGACCCCGCTGCCGTTGTCTTCGATGCGATTGGTGCCGCTCGCTCGCGCAACTCTGATCTGCTGTTGGTGGACACCGCCGGACGCTTGCAGACCAAGCACAACCTGATGGAGGAACTCCAAAAAGTCAGAAAGATCATCGACCGTTTGGCGCCGGAGGCGAAGGTTGAATCCCTGCTGGTTCTTGATGCCAGCCAGGGTCAGAACGGGCTTCGCCAGGCCATGGCCTTTGCCCAGGCGGCAGGTCTTACCGGCGTTGTGATCACCAAACTCGATGGCACGGCCCGTGGCGGCGTCGCGCTGGCGGTGTCGTCTGAGGCTGGATTGCCGATTCGTTTCATCGGCGCTGGGGAAGGGATTCGCGATTTGCGCCCCTTCAACAGTTTTGAATTCGTTGAGGCTCTGCTGGCTGGACGCTGAAGCGTTGCTACCTTGCGGACCCTGGGGGTGCGAGGTTGAGCAGCAAGCCGCCCGGACGTCATCCCAGCTCTGCGCAGCGGACCGGGAACCCCTCGCCCGAGGCGATGGCCTCGTTGCGTCAGCTGTTTGACAGCCTCAGCAGCGAACAGCGCCGCAATCAGGATCTGTTGGTCTCCCTAGGGTTTGCCCTCCGCAGCTTCACCAACCTCCAGCGCTTTCTTGAGCTTGTGCCTGTGGTGGCCTCGCGTCTGGTGGGTGTTGAGGGGGCCTTGCTTGTTCCGTTTCAGTCGGATGGTCGCCTCTGGCGTGATCAGCTGCAGGGGACTCCAGCTGAGTCGTCCCAGGATCTGCTGCGGCGTTTGGCAGCCTTTGAACCCGGCTCTGCCGTGGGCTTCGGTAGCGACGATCAGCAGCTGCTGGCGCTCGACCGGCTGGTGCAACGCTGCCTTCCCAAAGCGGCTTTGTTTGCCACGTCTGTGACGGCTCGTGGTCGGACGCGGGGCCGCCTTTACGTGTACGCCCGTAACCGCTCGATGGTCTGGACCGAGGTGCACCGTCGGCACGTTCAGTTGGTGGCGGATCTTGCTGGCGTTGCGATCGAAAACGATCAGATGCTGCAGGACGCCCGCCGGCATGAGCGGGTGGATCGACAACTCAGTATCGGTGCAGAGATTCAGGCCCAGTTGTTGCCGGATCGTTGCCCCGTGATCGAGGGCGTTGATCTGGCCGCGCGCTGTCGGCCTGCATTTCAGGTGGGCGGTGACTACTACGACTTCATCCCCACCCGTCCGGAACTCATCGGTCGACGCCGTGAGCGGGGTCGCTGGGCCCTGGTGATGGGTGATGTCATGGGCAAGGGCGTGCCCGCTGGTTTGCTGATGACGATGCTGCGCGGGATGCTGCGTGCGGAGGTTCTCAGCGGTCTGCCACCGGATCGGATTCTTCACGACCTCAACCAGCTGGCGCAGGAAGACCTGGCGCAGTCGCACCGGTTTGTGACGCTGTTTTATTCCGACCTGGATCCGCGCACGCTGCGGCTGCGTTATGCCAATGCGGCCCACAATCCGCCCCTGCTTTGGCGCGCCGAGCGACGGGTGATCATGCGGCTCGATGCGGCTGGGCTGCTGATCGGTCTCCAACCCGAAGCTGAGTTCGCACTTGGCGAGATTCGCCTTGAACCGGGAGACGTGTTGCTCTACTACACCGATGGCGTCACCGAAGCACCGGGGATCACGGGCGATCGTTTCGACGAAGCGCGGCTGATTCGTGCCCTTGAAACGGCCTGTCGCAGTGGTCAGGGAGCGCAGGGAATTCTTGAAAGCCTGTTTGAACGCTTGGACCGTTTTGTTGGTCCGGATCGTCAGCTGGAGGACGACGCGTCGCTTGTGGTGCTGAAAGTTCCGGAGGCGGTCACGCTGCCGAGTGTGCAGGGACGGTCAATCGCCTGACAAGCTGAGGAAATCGACGGATGAATTGATGGCTGGTGGGGTGACCGGTGGTGCAGCAGGCACCTGGAGCGATCGTTTTGAGCAGGGTCTGCATCCCTTCATCGAGGCGTTCAACGCCTCCATCGGTTTTGACCTGACCCTTCTTCAGGAGGATCTTGATGGGTCGATCGCCCATGCCCGGATGCTCGCCAGTGTCGGAGTGATCACGGAAGCGGAAGCTGAGCAGCTGGTGGAGGGTCTGGAGACCGTTCGTGCTGAGGCGGCATCAGGCAGTTTCCAGCCCGGCCTGGCTGATGAGGACGTTCATTTCGCTGTGGAACGCCGGCTGATTGCCTTGCTCGGTCCCGTGGGCAAGAAGTTGCACACCGGACGCAGCCGCAACGATCAGGTTGGGACTGACCTCCGCCTCTGGCTGCGGCGACGGCTGGATGGCTTGGATCAGGATCTGCAGCGGTTGCAGGGGGCGTTGCTGACCCAGGCGGATCGCCATCGCCGCACCATGATTCCTGGGTACACCCACCTGCAGCGGGCTCAGCCGCTCTGTCTCGCCCATCACCTGCTCGCCTATGTCGAGATGCTGGAGCGCGACCGTGAGCGACTTCAGGATGTGCGGAAACGCGTGAACATCTGCCCGCTTGGCGCTGCCGCCCTGGCGGGTACGCCGGTTCCGATTGATCGCCAGCGCACCGCGAAGGAGCTCGGTTTTTCAGAGGTTTATGCCAACAGCCTCGATGCGGTCAGTGACCGCGATTTCTGCGTTGAGTTCTCCGCTGCCGCCTCCTTGGTGATGGTGCACCTCAGCCGTCTGGCGGAAGAGGTGATCGCCTGGGCGTCCGAGGAATTCGGCTTCGTGCGGCTCAGCGACCGCTGTGCCACGGGCAGCAGCCTGATGCCTCAGAAGAAGAATCCCGATGTGCCTGAGTTGGTTCGGGGCAAGACCGGACGGGTCTTCGGACATCTCCAGGGATTGCTGACCATGATCAAGGGTCTTCCTCTGGCCTACAACAAGGATTTTCAGGAAGACAAGGAGGCGCTGTTTGATGCTTTCCGCACAACACGTGATTGTGTTGAGGCGATGGCGATTTTGTTTGAGGAGGGCCTTGATTTCAGGGTCGAGCGCCTCAATGAAGCGGTGGAGCAGGATTTCTCCAACGCAACGGATGTTGCCGACTATCTGGTGTCTCGCGGTGTTCCATTTCGCGAGGCTTATCAATTGGTCGGTGCTGTCGTCCGGCGCTGTCTGGAGCAGGGATGTCTGTTGCGGGACCTTGATCTGAGTGCCTGGAAGGAACTCCACCCGGCCTTTGAGGCGGATCTGCACGACGCCTTGGCTCCCCGTGCTGTTGTGGCCGCCCGTCGCAGTGAAGGGGGGACAGGATTTGAGCGTGTTGATGAACAGCTTCAGCGCTGGTTACAGCGTTTCAACGGAACTCAGCCGGTGGGATGACTCTCACCCATAACCGGGTCTACGCTTAATCAGCCAGAGGTATGTCACTTCGTTCCGGAGTCATGGCCCGTTGGCAATGTTCAAGGCCTCATCGGTCCACTGTTTCGTACCCGTTCCACGCAAAACGTGAGCATTTTTGTCGGCAACCTTCCCTTCCGCGCTGAGCAGGAAGATGTGATCGAACTGTTTGCCCAGTTCGGTGAAGTCACCAACTGCGCGCTGCCCCTTGAGCGGGATACAGGCCGTAAGCGTGGTTTTGCCTTCATTGAGATGGCCGATGAGTCCACCGAAGAGGCAGCGATTGAGGGGCTGCAGGGTGCCGAACTGATGGGCCGTCCTCTGCGGATCAACAAAGCGGAGCCCCGCGGCAGCGCCCCCCGTCGTGGTGGCGGCGGCTATGGCGGCGGCGGTGGTGGCGGCGGCGGTGGTGGCTACGGCGGTGGTGGCTACGGCGGTGGCGGTGGCGGCTATCGCGGTGGTGGCGGTGGCGGTGGTTACGGCGGTGGCGGTGGTGATCGTCCCTCCGGTGCACGGGGCTGGGAAGACCGCAGCTATGGCGCCCGCGACAACGCTGGGGAGGGCAATGCCTACGACGAAGGGCGCAGCCGTCGTCGCCGTGGATCCTCCAGTGGCGGTGGCGAGGACTATTCCGGTTATGGCGGAGCTGAGGGCTGACCTCAGCCGTTGATCAGAGCCCTGCGTCCTTGAGCTGCTGCCCGGCATTGAGCAGCACATCCAGATCGGCCCCTGGGCGCTGGGCTTTCTCCCCCAGCTCCCGGCGCCAGTGCCGCGCTCCCCGGACGCCTTCCACTAGTTGCACCAGGTGACGGCAGAGGTCCCAGATTCGGCCTCCTCGCTCCAGATGGGCGGCCGCATGGGGAAGCAGTCCGTTCACAACGTCTGACGCCAGGGTCTGGCGTGATTCTTCCCCGAAAATGAGGGCATCGACGCTGGTCCAGCGCAGGGGATGGCTGTAGGCCGCTCGGCCCACCATGGCGCCATCGCACCCTTCCAGTGCCTGAAGGCAGTCTTCAGGGGATTCCAGCCCCCCGTTGAGTTCAATCACCAGGTTGGGGCGGCGTTGCTTAAGCGCCATTACGCGCTCATGCTGCAGCGGGGGAATCGTCCGGTTCTGCTTGGGATCGAGGCCTTCGAGCCAAGCCTTACGGGCGTGAACAGCGAAGCGGCTGGCCCCCGCCAGCGCCACCCGATCCACGAAGTTCGTCAGCAGCGCGTCGCTGTCCAGATCGTCAATGCCGATCCGATGCTTCACGGTCACGGGGAGTCCCCCTGCGTCCACCATGGCTTCCACGCAGCGGGCGACCAGATCCGGTTCCGCCATCAGGCAGGCTCCGAAATTCCCGGCCTGCACCTTCTGGCTGGGGCAACCCACATTGAGGTTGATCTCGTCGTAGCCCCAGTCCTGCGCCAGTCGTGCCGCCTCGGCGAGCAGGCTTGGGTCGTCCCCCCCCACCTGCAGGGCAATGGGATGCTCCACAGGATCGAAGTCCAGCAGCTTGTTGCGTCGCTTGCTGTGGTGCAGCGCTTGGGCCACCACCATTTCGCTGTAGAGCAGGGCCCTGCAGGTGATCTGCCGCATCAGCACCCGGAAGTGGCGGTCGGTGCAATCCAGCATTGGGGCCACACTGAAGCGGTAGGCAGCGGTGGATCCGGAGGCAGTCATCAATCCATTAGAACCGCCCGAGATTCCCGCTTCAGCACCGATGAGCTTGAGTGCCGCCGTTCTGTCACGTCGATCGCTGCTGTTGGCGGCAATGGCAGGGGTGTTTGGCAGTCTCTGGAGACCTCAGCCTGTGCTGGCGGCATCCAAAGCTGGCGATGCCTCGTGGGATCTCAATGCCGACCAGTGGCGTGAGCGGTTGTCTCCCCAGGCCTATGACGTGTTGCGCAATGAGGGAACGGAACGCCCCTTCACCAGTCCGCTCAATGGGGAGAAGCGTTCCGGCACCTATCACTGCGCTGGTTGTGATGCAGCCTTGTTTTCGTCGGAGGCCAAATTCGATAGCGGCACCGGCTGGCCCAGCTTCTGGCAGCCTCTGGATGGAGCCATCGCCACGAAAGTAGATTTCAAATTGATCCTGCCGCGCACGGAATACCACTGCAGCCGTTGTGGTGGGCACCAGGGCCACGTGTTCAATGACGGACCGCGACCCACCGGCAAGCGCTACTGCAACAACGGTGTCGCCCTCCGCTTCCAGCCCGCTTGATCTGATCGTTGTTGGCGGTGGTCCTGCCGGGTATATGGCGGCGATCACTGCCGCTGAGCAGGGGGTTCGGCGGGTGCTCGTGCTGGAAGGCACCCCTGAGCCCCTCCAGAAGGTGCGCATCAGCGGTGGCGGTCGCTGCAATGTGACCCATGCCTGCTGGGACCCCCGTGAACTAGCGACCCATTACCCCCGTGGCAGTCGACCCCTGCGGGGCCCCTTCAGTCGCTTCGCCTGTGGCGATGCGATCGCCTGGTTTGACGAGCATGGGCTCACGCTGGTGGAGGAACCTGATGGACGGATGTTCCCGCAGCAGAACCGTTCTGAGGCCGTGATTCAGTGCCTGCAGAAGGCGGCAAGGGCGTCGAGTGTCCAGCTGCGCACGAAGGCGATGGTCCAGCAGGTGCGCGTTCACCCTGAGGGGGGGTTTGTGCTCGAGGGCCGCGGCCTCGAGCCTCTGCATGGGGGCTGCTTGATGCTGGCAACGGGGGGGCATCCCAGTGGCCGAAACCTGGCGGCAGCCCTCGGCCACAAGGTGGTGCCGCCGGTGCCATCGCTGTTCAGCCTTGCCCTGCAGGCACCGGCCCTGTCGGCCTGCAGTGGCATTGCCATCGACGATGTGGGCCTTGATCTCAAGCTGGGCGATCAGCGCTTCCGCCAGACCGGGCGGGTGCTGATCACCCATCGCGGTCTGAGTGGACCCGCCACGTTGCGCCTCTCAGCCTTTGCCGCCAGGGCCCTGCATCAGAACCGCTACAAGGGTGAGCTGAAATTGGATTGGAGCGCTGGGTTGGGACGGTCGGGGCTGACCGAGCGGTTTCAGCAATGGCGACAGGAGCAGGCCCGGCGAAACATTGCAGCCGCGAAGCCCTTCGACCATCTGCCTCGGCGGTTGTGGCAAGCCTTTTTGACCATGGCTGGGGTGGAGCCAGAGCGCCGTTGGGCGGATCTGCCGATCAAGGCGGAGCGTCGATTGGTGGAGCTGCTCTGTGCGCAGCTTGTGCCGATCCAGGGACGAGGACCCTTTGGGGAGGAGTTCGTCACCGCCGGCGGTGTCGCCTTGGGGGAGGTCAACCTGGCCACGATGGAGAGCCGCCGCTGCCCCGGTCTCTACCTGGCGGGTGAACTGCTTGATGTGGACGGGGTGACCGGCGGTTTCAACTTTCAGGCTTGCTGGAGCGGCGGTTGGCTGGCGGGCCAGGCCATCGCTGCAGGGCTCACTGGATCTGATCAAACACGGTGAACATAGGCAGGTACATCGCCAGCAGGATGGATCCCACGATTCCGCCCACCACCACAATCATCGCGGGCTCGAGCATCGAGGTGAGCGCCTTGACCATGGCGCTGACTTCGTCTTCGTAGAAGTCCGCCACCTTGCTGAGCATTTTGTCCATCTCACCGGTCTCCTCGCCGATGGCCAGCATGTTCAGGGCCATGTCGGGCAGCACCTTCTGACGGATCAGCGCATTGCTCAGGAGCACCCCCTCCTGCACCATGCCGCGCGAGGCAAGGATGGCGTCGGAAATGATCGCGTTGCCGGCGGTTTCACTCGAGATCTCCATCGACATCAGGATCGGCACACCGGCCCGCGTGAGCGAACTGAAGATGCGGCAGAACTGAGCTGTCGCTGTCATCAGGATCAGTTCGCCGAACAGTGGCAGTTTCAGCATCAGGCGGTCGATCGTTCGACGACCGTTGTGCCCGTCATTGATCCGGGCTGACGTCCGGGAGGGCGTCGTTGAGCAGCTTGCGGCTTGCCAGCAGTTGCTCTGGGCCCGGAACCGGTTGCTGCAACAGCAATTCAAGGGCGAAACGCTGCCGTGAAGTGTCGCCGGCATCGGGGGTGGGCAGCGTCAGAGTCATGGATGTCGACTGAGGTGCGGGCTTCCGCAGCTTGTGGGAGGTAAGCGTTGCCCTTCAACATGTCTAGACAGCAATCCCTGAGCGGTCAGCATGAGCGGCGACGCCTCCACCCCAGAGCAGGACCAGACCGTTGAGTCCGGTGCTGTTCCAGCCACGCCGGAGTCAGCTACTGATGCGCCCGAGGCGACGTCTGAACAGGCTCCTGCAGCGGTGGATCCGGCCGATCGGATGCAGCAGCTCGAGCAGGAGTTGAGCGCGTTGAAGCAGGAGCACGAGACGCTCAACAGCCAATACATGCGCATTGCGGCGGATTTCGACAACTTCCGCAAGCGTCAGAGTCGCGACCAGGACGACATGCGTCAGCAGCTGGTCTGCTCGACCCTCACGGAGATTCTTCCCGTCGTCGACAACTTCGAGCGGGCCCGTCAGCAGCTGAATCCTGAAGGCGAGGAAGCCCAGGCGCTGCATCGCAGCTACCAGGGTCTGTACAAGCAACTGGTGGAGGTGCTGAAGCAGCAGGGGGTGGCCCGGATGGAAGTGGTTGGCCAGGAGTTTGACCCCAACCTGCATGAGGCCGTGCTGCGGGAGGAAAGCAGCGAGTTCGCTGAGGACGTGGTGTGTGAGGAGCTCCAGCGCGGCTACCACCGCGATGGGCGTGTGCTGCGCCACGCCATGGTGAAGGTGTCGATGGGTCCAGGACCATCCGATCAAGCGTCAGCGCCTGCTGAGGCCGCAGCGGCACCGGATCAGACGGCGGAGGAGGCCTGATGGCCGACTTCTACGACCTGCTCGGCGTCAGCCGGGATGTGGATCCCGACAGCCTCAAGCGGGCTTATCGGCGCATGGCGCGTCAGTACCACCCCGACATCAACAAGGATCCGGGAGCTGAAGATCGTTTCAAGGAAATCGGCCGCGCCTACGAGGTGCTCAGTGATCCCCAGACCAGGGCCCGTTATGACCAGTTCGGTGAAGCCGGACTTGGTGGTGCGGCCGGTGCTCCCGACATGGGGGACATGGGCGGATTCGCGGATCTGTTCGAGACGTTTTTTCAGGGCTTCGGTGGACCCGGGGGTGCTGGAGCTGGTCGGCCGCGGCGTCAGGGCCCTCAGCAGGGGGATGACCTGCGTTACGACCTGACCATCGATTTCGAGCAGGCGGTGTTTGGTCAGGAGCAGGAGATCAAGATCCCGCATCTGGAGACCTGCGACACCTGCGGCGGCAGCGGTGCCAAAGCGGGCAGTGGGCCCACCACCTGCGGCACCTGTGGCGGTGCCGGGCAGGTGCGCCGTGCCACCCGGACTCCCTTCGGCAGCTTCACCCAGGTCGCCGAGTGCCCCAACTGTGGAGGCACGGGCCAGGTGATTCCGGATCCCTGCGGGTCCTGTGGTGGCCAGGGTGTCAAACAGGTGCGCAAGAAGCTGCGGATCAACATTCCTGCCGGGGTCGACACCGGAACACGGCTTCGTGTGACCGGCGAAGGCAACGCCGGACCCCGGGGAGGCCCGTCCGGTGACCTTTACGTGTTCCTCACCGTTCGCAATCACCCGCGCTTGCAGCGGGATGGCCTGAACATCTTCTCGGAGGTCAAGGTCAGCTACCTCCAGGCGATTCTTGGCGACACCATTGAGGTGGAAACCGTGGATGGCAGCAAGGAGCTGGAGATCCCCGCCGGCACCCAGCCCGGCACGGTGCTCACCCTGCCGAATCTGGGCATTCCCAAGCTCGGAAATCCAGTGGCACGGGGCGATCAGCGCGTGACGGTCACCGTGGATCTGCCCAAGCGGATCAGTGATGTGGAGCGGGACCTCCTCGAGCAGTTGGCGGGTCACCATTCCGCCCGCGGCAAGCAACACCACCACCACAACAGTGGTCTGTTTGCTCGCTTGTTCGGTCAGAAGGGATGAGCAGGCGTTCCCTGGATCTGCGGGGAACGCCCTGTCCGGTGAATTTCATTCGCTGCAAGCTCACCCTCGAGCAGATGAGTAGCGGTGACTGTCTTGAGGTCTGCCTTGATCGGGGTGAGCCTGAGGCCATGGTTCTTCCAGGCCTGAGGGATGCAGGCCATCGTGTGGAGTGCATTGATCAAATGCCGGATGCCATCACCATCGAGGTGATCTGCGGTGGCTGACACCGCCCGTTCGGTGGCATCCGGGATGGTGGTGGCGCTCCAGGCCAACTACCTGGAGGTGGAGCTGGATGTCGCACCTGATGGATGCCCGGGGCGGCTGCTCTGCACCCGTCGCACCCGGCTCAGCCATCGGGGTGAAGCCGTTTACGTGGGCGATCGGGTTCGCGTTGAGGCCATTGATCCAGGCCAGGGGCGTGCCGTGGTGGCCGAGGTCGAACCACGCCACAGTTTTCTCACACGCCCACCGGTGGCCAACGTCTCCTTGGTGGCTGTGGTGTTGGCAGTGGAACAGCCCAGTTTTGACCCTGATCAGGCCAGTCGCTTTCTGTTGACGGCGGAACGGACCGGCCTGGAGGTGATCCTTCTGCTCACCAAGACAGACCTCCTCTCAGCTGCAGCGCTCGAGCGGCTTGTGACCCGGTTGCAGGGGTGGGGCTATGACCCGCTGGCGCTGTCCAGTGCAGCCGGAACCGGCATTGATGCTTTACGGCAGCGTTTGGCTGGTGCGCAGCTTTCGGTGCTGTGTGGGCCTTCTGGGGTGGGCAAGAGCAGCCTGCTGAACCAGTTGCGCCCTGACCTTCAACTGCGCACGGCTGCGGTGTCCGGTCGACTGCAGCGCGGGCGCCACACCACCCGCCACGTCGAGCTGTTTCCCCTGGGGCCGAGCGCGAGGGTGGCTGATACACCCGGGTTCAACCGCCCCGATCTGTCGGATGACCCCCAGGAACTGGGGGTTCTCTTTCCGGAGCTGCGGCAGCAACTTGATCCCTGGCCCTGTCGCTTCCGCGACTGCCTGCATCGCGGTGAGCCCGGCTGCGGTGTGTCCACGGACTGGGAACGCTATGCCCTCTACAAGGCCGCGTTGATCGAGCAGAGCAGCCTCAGCCGCCCATCCCGGGGAGGTTGAGATTCAGGCCACCGGTGAGTTCTTCCATCCGGCCCTTCATCGTGGCGGTGGATTGCTCATAGGCCGCCTGCAGGGCTTCAAGGGTGGCCGTTTCGCTGGCCTGTTGGCCCTCCTGCAGTAGGGCTGGGTCCAGTCGTACCCGCAGGGGTTGCTGGTTGCCCGACAGCCAAACGCTGGCGCGGCCATCGCTGCTCTTGCCTTCGATCTCCATCCCGTCCAGTTCGTCCTGCAGGGCCTGAGCGTTCTGCTGAATCTCCTGGGCCTTCTTGAAGGCTTCGGTGAGCTGACCGAAATTGGGGAGTCCGAACCCTGCCATGGCGATCCTGTGGGAGCCGGAAGGTTAAGCCGCCGAAGCGAATCCCAGCCGCTTCACTTCCGGGTGCAGACGGATTCCGTGCTCGGCTTCGATGCGGTTCTGCACCAGCTGGATCAACTGGGCGATGTCCTTTGCCTCGGCATCACCGGTGTTGACGATGAAATTGGCATGCACGGTTGAGATTTCGGCGCCGCCGATTCGGGTTCCCTTCAGCCCTTGCTCTTCGATCAGCCGTCCGGCCTTGAGCGGTTCGGGATTGCGGAAGACACTGCCGCAGCTGGGTTGTTGGTAGGGCTGCGTGGTGGTGCGGTGACTGAGGTTCGCCGTGGTGACCCGCTTCAGTTCATCCGGATCGTGACCGGGCTGCAAGCGGAATCGTGCCGACAACACCACGAGGTTGTCGTCTTGAAGACGGCTGTGCCGGTAGGCGAAGTCCAGTTGATCCCGCTGCAGCTCAAAGCAGTTGCCCCCTTCCATTGGCATGACCCGCACCGACTCCAGCCATTCCGCTGTGCAGCCTCCCTGGGCTCCTGCATTCATCACAGCCGCACCGCCAGCGGTTCCCGGGATGCCAACCGACCACTCCAGACCATGCAATCCAGCGCGGGCAGCGCGTCTTGCCAGTGACGGGATCGGTTCGCCGGCGAGAACCTCCACGGTCCCCGTGGTGGCATCAAGCTGCAGCCCCTGAAGTTTGCGCAGACAGAGCGAGAGCCCCGGCAGGCCGTCATCGTGAATCAGCAGGTTCGACCCAGCGCCGATGACGCGGCAGGGCATGCCCTGGTGAGCAGCCCATTCGATCCAGGCCTGGGTTTCCTCAAGGCTGGCGGGTTCGGCCAGCCATTCGGCCGCTCCTCCCACCCGCCAGGTGGTGTAGTCCGCCAGCTTGACTCGGGCCTGCGGTAGGCGGGCATCGCACTGCTGGGTCATGACGTCAGCCTTGACCACAGTCCATTCACGTCGCCAGCACCCATGGCCAGAACAAGATCGTTCTCGCGGCTGTGCTGGATCACAAGCTCGGTGAGTTGATCGAGGTTGTCTGCGACGGCGATTTCAAGATTCGGTTTCAGCTGGCGCACCCGATCCGCCAGGGCGTTGCTGCTGATGCCCTGCAGCGGTTGCTCGCCTGCGGGATAGACAGGAGCCAGCAGCAGCAGATCACAGTTCTGTAGGGCTTTGGCGAAGCCATCGAGGAACTGCCTGGTGCGGCTGTAGCGGTGCGGCTGGAACACCGCCAGGAGCCGTTGTGGTGCTGTGGGGAGCGGACTGCGTCCACTGCGCACCATCAGGCGTGCCATCTCCAGGGTTGCCTGCACCTCACTGGGATGGTGGGCGTAGTCATCAACGATGTGACGGCCCTTCCAGGTGCCCCGAAGATCAAATCGGCGGCCCGGTGCTTTCATGCCAGCGAGGCCCTCCACCAATTGGTCAAAGGGGAGACCTTCCATGCGACAGGCGGCCAAGGCGCCTGTCGCATTGCTCAGGTTGTGCAGCCCGGCCATCGGCAGGGTGAAGTCGCCGATGGGGTGGCCGGCTTCATAGAAACGGGCGACGCAGCGATCGCCTTCAAGGCTCAAGGGCAGGGCGGCGAAGTCAACGGATTCGGCGCTCTGGTTGGACCACCAGGCCGTTGGTTGGAAGTGCTCCTGAAGGATTGGGCAGTCGTGATTGGCCAGCACGCGATCGCAACCCCCTGCGAAGCGTTGCAGGGTTGAGATCAGCTCGTCGAGGCTGGAGTAGTGATCGGTGTGATCCAGCTCCAGGTTGGTGATCACCCCCAGGCTGGGGCTGAACTTCACCAGGGACCCGTCGGATTCATCCGCTTCGGCCACGAGCAGCTTCCCCTGGCCGGCGTGACCATTGCTGCCGAGGCTGGGGACGATGCCTCCAATCACAGCTGTTGGGTCCTGATCGGCCTCCAGCAGCAAGGTGGTGATCAAGGTGCTGGTGGTGGTCTTGCCGTGGCTGCCGGCGACCGCAATGGAGGGTTGCTGCTCGATCAGCGCTGCCAGGAGATCGGAGCGATGCCAGATCTCCAGCCCCTGCTGACGGGCCCGCTGCAGTTCCGGATTGCTCTCGGGGATGGCTGTGCTGATCACCACCACCGGCGAGCCAGCGGCTGTTGCTTCCGTGACGGCATCAATGCAGGTGGCGTCCTGCTGACGGAAGACCTTCACTCCGAGGGTCTTCAGCTGTTGCGTTGTTGCATTGTCACGCGGGTCTGAGCCGCTGACGGAGTGACCGCGGTCAACGAGAATCCGGGCCAAAGCCGACATACCAATTCCGCCGACACCGATGAAGTGGACTGGTGTCTGACGGTCGAGCAGGCGCGGCAACGGAGGGCTTCAGTCCAAAGAAAGATAAGTCAGTTGCCGCTGCTTGTCTGCCGTGCTCAGGGCCGGATCGAGCGGATTGGAGCGGGGTGGAACAAGGTATTTCTGCTGATTTCTGTATGATCGGCGGCCAAAACCCTTGCGCGGCTTTGCCGCTTCTGCCATGACCCTGCGCGTTGCGATCAATGGATTCGGCCGGATCGGTCGCAATGTTCTGCGGGGATGGATCAGCCGGGGTGCTGACACCGGCCTGGAAATCGTGGGGATGAACTCCACGTCCGACCCCGCCACCAGCGCTCACCTGCTGACCTATGACTCCATCCTTGGGCGTCTCGATCCCTCCGTGGACATCAAGACCACGGACAGCTCGATGTTCGTCAACGGTAAGGAGATCAAGTTCTTCGCTGACCGCAATCCCCTCAACTGCCCCTGGAAGGAGTGGGGCGTTGACCTGGTGATCGAGTCCACCGGTGTGTTCAACACCGATGAGAAAGCCAGCATGCACATTCAGGCTGGCGCCAAGAAGGTGATCCTCACCGCCCCTGGTAAGGGTGATCGCGTCGGCACCTTCGTTGTGGGCGTCAACGACGACCAGTACCGCCACGAAGACTGGGACATCCTCAGCAACGCCAGCTGCACCACCAACTGCCTGGCACCGATCGTCAAAGTTCTGGATCAGAACTTCGGCCTCGACTGGGGTCTGATGACCACCATTCACAGCTACACCGGTGACCAGCGGATCCTGGACAACAGCCACCGCGACCTGCGCCGCGCCCGTGCTGCAGCTCTGAACATGGTTCCCACCACCACCGGTGCAGCCAAAGCCGTTGCTCTGGTTTACCCCGAGGTGAAGGGCAAGCTCACCGGCTTCGCCATGCGCGTTCCCACCCCGAACGTCTCCGCTGTTGACCTCACCTTCGGCCCCTCCCGCGCCGCCAGCGTCGACGACATCAAGGCCGCCATCAAGTCGGCTTCCGAGAACGGCATGAAGGGGATCATCAAGTACAGCGATCTGCCCCTGGTGTCCACCGACTACGCCGGCACCAACGAGTCCACCATCTTCGATGCCGACCTCACCTACGCCATGGGTGACAAGGCTGTGAAGATCTTGGCCTGGTACGACAACGAGTGGGGCTACAGCCAGCGTGTTGTTGACCTCGCCGAGGTGGTGGCCAAGAACTGGAAGTGATCGCAAGTTGATCGTTTTTTTGATCCCTCCCGACCTGGGGGGGATTTTTTTGGTCAGGCTTGCTCGCTTAGGGGGTCGCTCAGGGCTGCTCAGGTCTGACCGAAGTGATCAAATCCGCTTGTCTCCACTGGCTCGTGGTTGTGGGCCCAGCGGATGATGCCCGCTTCAGCATTGATCTGGCCGATGCGCTGGCTTTTGGGGATGCGTCGCTGCCAGGCCTCGGCCCAGGTCTCGGGAAGGCTCAGCACCAACTCAAAGTCCTCTCCTCCGGCGAGGCACCAATCCGTCCATCGAGCACCCTCAGGCCAGCCTTCGGCCGTTGGAAGCTGATCGTTGTGCAGCACCGCTCCGCAGCCGCTGCTGCTGCAGAGACCTGCGACGGCAGAGAGCAGTCCGTCGCTGCTGTCGGTTCCCCCAGCCCGCCAGGGCAGCTGCTCCGGTTTGCAGGCCAGCAGCTGCTGGACGTCCTTCAGCCGAGGTGTCGGGCGTTGGTGGCGTGCGATCGCCTGGTCCCGCAGGGTTGAGCACACAGCGATGTCACGCACGCTTGGTTCGTCCTGCAGGAGGGCGAGGCCCAGTCGGCTGAGCCCATGGGGCCCACTGGTGACCAGCACATCGCCAGGGCGGGCTGCGTTGCGATGCAGACGCAGCGGTCCGAGACGGCCGAGGGCGGTGATCGAGAGCAGCCTCTGCTCTCCTTTGGAGCAGTCACCTCCCAGCAGAACGCCGCCGTGCTGCCCCAGGGCGGCACTGATGCCTTGATACACCCCGTCCACCCAGTCCCAACGGGTGTGGCCTGGGGCGACCAGGGCCACGGTGATTCCATCGATGTCGATGGCACCACTGGCGGCCAAGTCGGACAGGTTGGCGGCAACGGCGCGCCAGCCCACATCCATGGCGGTTGTGGTGGCATCGCTGAAATGGATGCCATCCACCAGAACGTCGGTGTTGATCAGCAGCGGCCGGGCGTCGGCGGCCAGGGCTGCTGTGTCGTCACTGAGCTGATCGGGCGGAGCGAAGCGAGCCAGCCGCCTGAGCAGCTCCGCTTCAGTCAGCTCCGCCAGGGTCGGGCTCATGCGTGGGCTTTGAGTTGCTCCGCTCCCTGGATCACCTTCACGGCGGTGATCCGGTCATCGACGCCCAATTCCTCCAGAACATCGAATCCATCCACCACGTAGCCGAAGGCTGCATTGCGGCCATCCACGAGGTTCAGACCAGCCGGGGTGAGCTCTGCTTCGTAGAGAAACATGAAGAACTGCGAGGATCCGTCGTCGAGCGCCTGGTCTGAATGGGCCCAGCCAAGGGTGCCCAGGGTTGCGAACGGAAGGGTTGGTGTGGCCATGAACAGGCCCACGTCTTCAAAGGTTTCGTTGTAGATCGTGTCGTCTTCGCCCGGCACGCGGATCTCCAGGGGCACATGGCGCTCCTGCTTGGTCTTTGGATCCACGTAGCCGATCTCCGGACCTTCCGGATCACCGCTCTGAAGCACGTAGAAGTCTTCGGCCCGGATGAAGGGCAGTCCGTCATAGAAGCCCTTGAGGGCCAGATCCACGAAGGCACCTGCGGTGAGTGGGGCGTTGTAGCCATCCACCACGGTGGTCAACTCCCCCTGGGTGGTGCTGATGTTGAGGGTGGCTCGTCCCTGCAGCCGTGGCAGGGCATCGAATTCTGCGGGGATCTCCCGTTCAAAGCCGTCGGGCACCAGCAGGGCCTCCACATCGCCGATGAAGCTCAGCGTCCGGCGTCGATCGGCGATGAAGCCTGGTTTGTCGGTGGCTTTGACCTTCTCTTTGAGGTCTTCAAGCCCCTGATCCACGCGCTCAAACAGTGCTTCAGCCGTACCGCGCTTGGCTTCAGGGACCGCGTTCAGGATGGTGTCGCGGCGGGTGTTGAGCAGCGATTCAGTGCGTGACACCGTCTTGCCGAGGGCTGTCCAGCGTTTGGCCCGCAGATCGTCACTGGTGAGTTCTAGCCGATGCTGCAGTTCGCGGATGTCGTCCTGATCGAAGGGAAGCGCGTCCCGAAGAATCGCGGCAGGGTCCTTCACAGCATTGCCCTGGGGTAATGCGGCCCAGGCAGGGGCGGCGATTGTGATCAGAGCAAAGCTGATCAGAACAGCGAGGACGGCGTTTAAACGCTGATGGACCAAGGGGGAACCCCAGTGCTGACGGGACTTTGGCACAGCCGTATAGTCCGATGAACCGTTCGGTGGGAATGATCTCCAGTAACGACTTCCGCACCGGCACCACGATTGAGATCGATGGGGCCGTCTGGCGTGTTGTCGAGTTCTTGCACGTCAAGCCCGGCAAGGGATCTGCCTTCGTGCGCACCAAGCTCAAGGCGGTGAAGTCCGGCAACGTGGTGGAGAAGACCTTCCGCGCCGGGGAAATGCTTCCCCAGGCGATGTTGGAGAAATCCTCGCTTCAGCACACCTACATGGAAGGTGAGGACTATGTCTTCATGGACATGGCCACCTACGAGGAGACCCGCCTCAGCGCCGATCAGATCGGCGAGAGCCGCAAATACCTCAAAGAGGGCATGGAGGTGAACGTGGTGTCCTGGAACGACACCCCCCTCGAGGTTGAACTGCCCAACTCCGTGGTTCTGGAGATCAAAGAAACCGACCCTGGCGTCAAAGGCGACACCGCCACCGGTGGCACCAAGCCCGCCATTCTTGAGACCGGTGCACAAGTGATGGTTCCGCTCTTTCTTTCTGTGGGAGAAAAGATCAAAGTGGATACCCGCAACGACAGTTACCTCGGGCGCGAAAACGGATGACCATGCAGCTGGATCACGAACAACTGCACCGCTTGCTGGAAGCGCTCGGCGAGAGTGACATCCAGGAGTTCCGATTGGAAGGGGACGACTTCCGTCTGGAAATCCGTCGCAACTTGCCGGCCCAAGCCGTCATGGCCCCGGTCATGCCCGCTCCCGTTGCTGCTGCACCAGCGCCCGTTGCGCCCGCCGAGCCTGCAGCTGCACCGCCTGCATCCACCGCAACCCGCAGTGACCTGCTCGAAGTCACGGCTCCGATGGTGGGCACCTTCTACCGCGCTCCCGCTCCGGGCGAACCTGCCTTTGTTGAGGTGGGCAGCCGGATCAACGTCGGCCAGACCGTCTGCATCCTTGAGGCGATGAAGCTGATGAACGAGCTGGAGTCTGAGGTTGGCGGTGAAGTGGTGGAGATCCTGGTGGACAACGGCACGCCCGTTGAATTCGGTCAGGTTCTGATGCGGGTCAAGCCGGCCTGAGTCAGCTCAGGTCCCAGGCGGCCTGAAGGGCTGCCGTCGTGCTCTCAGGGCTTGCGATCCCTTGGCCTGCAATGTCGAAGGCGGTGCCGTGGTCGGGGGAGGTGCGTAGGAACGGCAGTTCCAAAGTGGTATTCACCGCTGCGTCGAAGGCCAGCAGCTTCACGGGAATGAGCCCCTGGTCGTGATACAGGGCCAGGATCCCGTCAGGACCAGGCTGGTTTGGCGACTGCCAAGCGCGAGCAGCGCTGATCCAGCAGGTGTCCGGAGGAACGGGACCCACCAGCTGCACCTGAGGATGGTCCTTCCGCCATTGATCCAGCAGCGGCAGCAGCCATTCGGCTTCTTCGTGGCCCAGTTGACCGGCTTCACCGGCATGGGGATTCAGACCGGCAATGCGCAGATGGGGTGTGCTCGTGAAGCGTCGACAGAACTCCTCCAGCACGTTCAGTTTGTGGTGTACCAGGTCTGGTGTCAGCGCTTCAGGGACCTGGCTGAGGGGGATGTGGGTGGTGGCCAGCAAGGTGTTCAGGCGCCATCCGCTGGTTGGAGAGACGGCCGTGAACAGCATTGAGGAGCGCTGGCGTCCAGCCAACTCAGCCAGGCGTTCGGTCTGCCCGGGATAGCGGTGGCCGGCCGCATGCCAGAGGTGTTTGGCGATGGGCGCGGTGACCAGGGCGCGGGACCCTCGTTCCTGCAGCAGTTCGACGGCGCGGGTCAGCCAGCGAAACCCCGCATCGGCTCCGCTGGTGGTGGGCTGTCCTGGCTGAACGCTGGCCTCCAGCGGTTGGTCGTCGATCCTGAGGGCTGCGGGGTTGGCAAGGGGGTGGCTCGTTTGCCGCTGCAGTCGCGCGTGGGTGCTGATCAGCGTGCGTCGGCAACCCACCAGCAGGGGCTGGAGCTCTGGGGGGAGCGTGGGTGAGGCGAGGGCTTTGAGCACCACTTCCATGCCGATGCCCGCGGGATCGCCGAGAGCGATCACCAGCTCATGCCTAGGGTTCGTGGAATCGTGGGGGCCCATCGCTGTGCTGCGTTTGCTGCTGCTGGGGTGTCTGTTGGTGGGATTGGCCGCTGGCCTGAGCAATGGCTGGATCGAACTGCATCTCTCCCGTTTCCTTGAGGATGTGGAGCTATCCCTGCCTGAGGACGGCGAGGGTTTCGATTTCAACCGTTGGCTGATTGAGGGGGAGAACGCAGGTCAGACGGATTGAGTTTGTCCTGGTTCAGGCAATCCTGCAGCCCAACGCGGTAGTTCGGATGCAGCAACGGGTAACCGAGCTCATGGCAGAGCCTGTGGTTGCTGACGCGGCGGTTCTCGCTCCAGAACGACTGCGCCATTGGACTCATGCTGTCCACGATCTGGTCGAACGGCTCCAGCGGCGGCAGGGCACAACCCAACAGGTCTGCCGCATACCGCATTAGTTCGGCGGTGGGAGCCGGGAGGTCATCCACCACATTCACGATGCTTCCATTGCCCGGGCTTGCCGGAGCGTCCTGTCCGGCGCGATGCATCAGGTGCCAGCAGGCCCCTGCGATGTCTTCCACATGGATGCGGCAGAACACCTGGCCAGGCTTGTCGATCAAGCGGGCCCGCCCTTGCTGCAAGCCGTTGAGTACTGACCGGCCCGGTCCATAAATGCCTGGCAGACGCAGAATCTGGATCGGCAGACCTGAGCGCAACCAAGCTTGTTCGCAGTTGAGGCGGCGCATGCTGCGGTCCAGCGCTGGTGCCGGGTCGTCCTGTTCCGACACCCAACCGCCCTGACGATCGCCGTAAACCCCTGTGGTGGAGAGATAGCCCGCCCAGCGCAGCGGCAGGCTTCTGAGCGTTGGCAGCAGCTTCAACAAGACCGGATCGTTGCCTTCGCGATCCGGGGGGATGGTGGACAGCAGATGGGTCACGCCCTCCAGGGCGGCAGGGTCGAGCTGGTCCTGACCATTGCTGTCGAAGAGCAGATCCGCCTCGGCAGAGTCGAGGGAACGGCGGGTGCAGAGCACCGGTGTTCCCAGGGCTCGAGCCAGCCCGGCCAGACAACGTCCGCTGTATCCGCCGCCCAGCACCAGCAGCTTGGTGTCAGCCGCCAGCGGCTGCGACCGCTTGACAAGATCAGCAAGCATCAGTACACCTGTATTAGATCAAATGTACTGTCGTGACGTCGTCGTCTCTCCATCTTTCCCGTTCCGGGCCCATCGTGCTCCGGGCCATCCTGACGGCTGCCCTGCTCGCCGGTGCTGTGGTGCTGGCGCCTGAAGACCCAGGCGTTCAGGCCTCCATCTGCCAGCGTCACCACTCCTCGGATGTCTGTCGGGTTTGGTGAGCCTCAGGCCGCCTGAGCCGCGATTGAGATGTCGTCCGGCTCGTTGATGGGCTGATCCGGTTGGGCCCACTGCAGCAGGCGAACGGCGAGCCGAAGGTCGCCATCCATCCAGGCCCGAATCGCCATGGCGCGGCGTGGGTCATAGAAGCGCTGTCGCCGGTACCAGTCGAAAACGTCGGCGTCCGATTTGCGGCCATTGCAGGACAAGCAGGCCGGTACGCAGTTTTCAGTAACGCTTGAACCCCCTTTAGCCTGGGGGTGAATGTGATCAATTGATTCGGAAGGTTTTCCGCAATAAATACAACTTTTGCCGGTAAAAGTGTGAAGAGACTGTCGCCATCTTCGAACGCGTAATTTGGGACAGAGTTCGTCGAGAAAAACCGCGTCCCTGCTATGCATCCGAATGCATCGGTTGAGGGAATTCTGCCTTGAACGAAAAGCCCGTCAATGTGTCGAGCGCTGCATTTTCGATAATTTTTCAGCCTGTGATGTGAATCTTGATCTCAATGCTTGCGCGCTGATTTGGTTTCACTAAAGTGATTGTTTGTGGGGGCCTGTTGGTGGCGTCAAAACCCACATTGACCTGTTGCCTGGATCTGTCCCCAGCGGGTCTGATTCGCGTGGTCAGCCCCTTTGATGCGGTGACCCAGTCCCAGTTGCGTCGGATCAAGCCACGCGGGCGTTGGAACGGTGCTGGCCAGGGGTGGGATTTCCCCTTGGCTGCAGCCGATGCGCTTCAGCAGGCCCTGGGGCGTCGTTTCCCCGTCACCTCCTCATTGCAGCAGTGGCTCGACTGGTGTCAGCAGCCGCTGCCGCCGCTGCCACCGCACCGGACCCTTGTTGCTGCAGCGGATCTCGACGAAGTCCTGCAGGATGGTCGTCGGCCTCTGCGCCATCAACGCTCCGGGGTCCGCTGGCTCCTGGCCCGTCGCGGCGCCGTTCTGGCCGATGAGATGGGGCTGGGGAAGACCCTCACAGCTCTGTTGGCGGCCCGTGCCCTGATGCGCTGCGCTGAGCTGCGGTTGCTGGTGGTGGCTCCCGTTGGCCTGCATCCCCACTGGCGCCGGGAATCAGAGGCTCTCGGGGTTGAGCTTGAGTTGGCGAGCTGGGCTCGGCTTCCCGACACCCTGCCACCAGCGGGAACGCTCCTGGTGGTGGATGAAGCGCACTACGCCCAGTCGCTTCAGGCGCAGCGCACGGCCGCTTTGCTGCGTCTGGCCCGTCATCCCCGTCTGCGGGCGATCTGGATGCTCACGGGAACCCCGATGAAGAACGGTCGCCCGTCCCAGCTGTATCCCCTGCTGGCGGCGATGGATCATCCGATTGCTCGGGATCAACGCCAGTTCGAAGAGCGGTATTGCCAGGGGCACTGGCGGGAGGGTCGAACCGGTAAACGCTGGCAGGCGTCCGGCGCCAGTCAGCTGGAGGAGCTGCGGCGCTTGACGCGACCGTTGATCCTGCATCGCCGCAAGCAGCAGGTGGTAGACCTTCCTCCCAAGCAGCGACGGCTTCACCCCGTGGAGCTGTCGGAGGCTGAGCTCACAGGTTTCGACCATCGTGTCGAGCTGGTGCTGGATGACTACCGGCGTCGGGTTCAGCTCGGAGAGGTGCGACGGGATGCCGAGCACCTGGCTCTGCTCACCTCCATGCGCCAGATCGCTGCGGAATTCAAATTGCCGGCGGCCCGGCAGCTGGTGGAGTCACTGCGCCGGCAAGGCGAGGCTGTGGTGCTGTTCAGTGGCTTTGTGGCTCCATTGCAGCTGTTGCAGCAAACCCTTGGCGGCGAGTTGTTAACCGGTCGCCAGCGCCCTGCTGAACGCCAGGAGAGTGTTGATCGGTTTCAGCAGGGTCAGAACGATTGTCTGCTGGCCACCTTCGGCACCGGTGCCCTTGGTTTCACCCTGCACCGGGCCCGTCATGTGGTGTTGCTGGAACGCCCCTGGACGCCAGGCGATCTCGACCAAGCCGAAGATCGCTGTCATCGTCTGGGAATGGGAGATGGCCTGACCTGCCATTGGCTGCAACTCGGCGCAGCCGACCAGCTGGTGGATGGCTTGTTGGCGAGCAAGGCGGAACGGATCGAGTTGTTGCTGGGGCCCCGGCGCTTGTCGCTGCAACGTCAATCACTCCCCGCCATGGTGCGGGATTGTTTGCAGCTGCTCTGACGCACCTGGAGTTCGTGCTGCAACATCGGGTCGACCGGCTGGCTTGACCGCTTCAGCAGCGACACTGCCGTTGTGACGTCGTCGCAGGCTTTGGCTTGATCGCCAAGCAGGGTCAAGACAAGGGCGCGGTCGCGATGCATATCGGCCTGATCCGGTGTCTGCTCGATGGCCTCATCACAGCGTTTGACCATCAGCTCAAGGTCATCAATGCGGAACCCGCTGAGGCAACTGGAGACGAGCGGCGTCGGTGTGTTGGCAGGCGTCGCGGGTTGCTTGCTCTGGCAGCCCGCCATCAACACGGCAGCCAGAAGCATCAGCCCCAGAAGCCCTGAGGGCTCAGTAGCTGTAGCGCGTGGTGTCGTCGCTGCTCTCGATGCTGCTTTCGGAGTCGGATGAGGAGTTTGCAAGGGCGGCAGCGGTGGCTGGTTGAGAGTTCCCGCCGAACAGATCACCAAGGAACTGGCCACAGTCGGGGAAATTGCCGGGGTCCTGGACGACGGCTTCCGTAATCATCACCGAGGCATGCTCCGGGGATGTTTTGAACACGCCGCTGCGCTGCCGCTTGATCACGGCGTATGCGGCGTTCCAGCTCACCTCGTGGTCATTGCCGCTGGACCGCATGAAGCAATAGATCTTGGCCCCCTTCTCTTCTGTGGCTTCGGCCGCTTGCAGGGGGGAGGTCATGGTGCTGAAAGCGCCGATCAGGGCCGCGGCGGAGAGAACCAGCGATGACCTGATGGGACCCATGACGTCAGTTGTGGATGGCACCAAGGTATCGATCAGCTTCCAGCTGTCGAGGGCACGATCAGCCGCACCACCAACGGCAGCACCAGCAGCACGGTGATCAGCCGCACGGCATGGAGGGCGGCCACCGCGGCACCAACGCCGAATTCGGCACCGACCAGGCTCATGCCACTGATGCCACCTGGGGCAGCGCCAAGCAAGGCCACGACTGGATCAATGCCGAGCAAGCGGCTGGTCCAGAGGCCGACGACCAGTCCTGTCAGCACCAGCGCCAGGGTGATCAGAACCGCTGGTTTCCAGAGAAGTTGCAGTTGCTCCAAGGACGCTCGGGTCAGGCCAGTTCCGATCACGGTGCCGATGCCGATCTCCAGAACCGTGCGCGTTCCCGCTGGCCATGTGGCTGGTTCCAGTTGGCCGCTCATGCTGACGATGCCAGCACCCAGCAAGGCTCCCGCCAGAGGTGCGGCGGGTATGCCACTGAACAGAGCCAGCAGTCCGATGGCGGTTCCAGCCAGCAGGTACAGCGCCAGCGTTGCCAAGGAAGGCATCGGTCTCGATCGCGTCATGTCAGCTTGATCTTGAGACAGCGGCGCTCCTGTGTTGTCATCAGCGCAACCATCAGCTTTCGGTGATGACGTCCTCCGTGTCCTTTCGGATCACCCGCACTGCGGAAGATCTCGCGCAAACCATCACGGCTCTGTCGCAGCGCTTGGTGAAACTGGAACAGCGTCAGGAAGCGATTGAGCTGCAACTGCGCCAGCAGCAGCAGAATCTGAATGCTGTCCCAGACGAAGAGATCTCCACTCTCGAGGGCGTAGAAGCTCTGCTGCGGGAAACGCGGGAGCTGTTGGAGAGCACAGCTCCGATGCCAGAGCCTGAAATGGCTGAGGAGTCCTCCCAGAACCATGCCTGGGGTCAGGAGGCCGAAACAGAAGCGGGCCGCGATGTCGCGTAGGGGTGGCGTGCGGTGCCAAAATAAAAAGAAAGGCAACTATGGCGACCACCATCCCTGCCTCCAATGCTTGTGCCTCTCGCACCTTGCATGGCATGACCATCTGGACCCGGTCAGGTTTCCTCGAAGGTGGTCATCAGCTCGAGAAGCTGGAATTCGCGCTTGCCCTCGCTGAGGCCAAAGGTGATCAGCGCCGTTGCTCGCAGTTGCGCGACCGAATTGCCGATCTGGGGGGCAATGCAGAGGAACCGGGTACTTGATCGGAATCCAAGCAATCGACGGGGTTGATCGGCAATCGTGCAGATCGCGTGTGGGATGGTCTAAATATCAATTAGAGCTAATCTTTTGTTGATAAGGGAATTCGAACGTTGACCCTGACGCTTACGAAAACAAAACAATCGGAGACGGCTGCTCAACAACGTCAGGACCATGAAACAGCAGCTCGGGCTCTGTTTATCAAGGCCCGCCACTGCGCAGAAGATGGACGCATCAATGAGGCGGGCTCGTTGATCTTGCAGGCCCTGGAACACGAGCGCCGTGCTGGATCTGCCGGGCCTCAGGTTCTTCAGCTTGTCAAGTCTCGTTCTTGATGAGCGTTTGAAATTTGTTCAAGCGGGTGACCGGACTCGAACCGGCGACGTTCAGCTTGGGAAGCTGACATTCTACCACTGAATTACACCCGCAAAGGGGCGAGATCGCTCTCGCCACCTATGTTTTAGCTAAGAGCAGCGGAGGCTGCAGCAACCCCTGCTCCCATGCTGCCTTTGTGCAGACCAAGGGACTGAAGGGTGGATTCGATCGCAGCGACGGCGGTCAGAACATCCCGGTCGCAGACGT
Organism: Synechococcus sp. M16.1; assembly: GCF_014279895.1. NCBI lineage: Bacteria > Bacillati > Cyanobacteriota > Cyanophyceae > Synechococcales > Synechococcaceae > Synechococcus > Synechococcus sp. M16.1. The sequence continues at coordinate 38,097 of NZ_CP047954.1, forward strand.
AGCCGAGATGGCCGATGCGGAACACCTGACCTTTCAGGTGGTCTTGTCCTCCAGCCAGAAGAATGTCGAACTTCTCCTTCACGGCTTTGCGCAACTTTTCGGCATCGATGCCTTCAGGGGCCACTGCGGTGATGGCCGGGCTGCCGCAACCCTCGGCGGCAAACAGGGGCAGGCCTATTGCCTTCATGCCTGCCTGGGCGGCGGCGCGATGGCGGGAGTGGCGGGCAAAGATTGCGTCCAGGCCTTCCTTCTGCATCATGTCCAGAGCAGCCTCCAGGCCGAAGTAGAGGTTCACGGCCGGGGTGAAGGGGTTGCTGTCCTTCGCTGCTGTTTTCCGATAAGGGCCCAGATCCAGATAGAACTTGGGCAGATCGGAGCGCTCATAGGCCTCCCAGGCCCGTGCACTCATGGCCACAAAACTCAGGCCCGGTGGAAGCATGTAGCCCTTCTGAGCGCCTGATGCCACCACATCCAGTCCCCACTCATCCATCGGAACGTTGGTGGCGCCAAGACTGGTGACGCAGTCCGCCAGGGTCAGTGCCGTGCCGTGGGCCTTCACGTGACGGGCAATGCTCTCCAGGTCATTGATCACCCCTGTCGAGGTTTCCGAGTGGGTGAGGATCACGGCCTTGATGGCTTTAGCGCTGTCGGCTTCCAACGCTGAGCGGAAGGCCTCTGGATCGAGGGGTTGGCCCCACTCCGCCTTGATCACCTCAACATCGAGTCCGTAGGCGCGGGCCACCTTGACCCAGCGTTCGCCGAACTTGCCGTTGTCACCGCAGAGCACCTTGTCGCCGCGGCTGAGGGTGTTGATGATCCCCGCTTCCATGGCGGCGGTTCCGCTGCCGGTGATCACCAGTACATCGCTTGTCGTCTGGTGCAGCCACTTGAGCTGTTCGGTGGTGCGCCGCACGATGGCCTGGAACTCCCCGCTGCGGTGGCCGATGGGGTGACGACCCATGGCCTTCAGCACCGTTTCCGGCACCGGGGTGGGGCCCGGAATCATCAGGGTGAGCTTGTCCTGCATGGCGCGGGGGATGCCAATCGGCGACTCTAGAAAACAGCTTGTCCGGTTCCATCGCCCCCTCCAGTTCTGGATTGACCCTGCCGGTGTGGGTGGCGGCGGCGGCCAAGGCGGCCCTGCAGGTGTTGCTTGGTGAGCCGTTTGAGCCTGAGCAGCAGTTGAGTCAGGGCTCAGATCAACCGTCTCTGCAGGTGCCGGTCTGCTCAGCGGCTCCTCTGGCCCCAGGAGAGGCCCTGGGCATCAGCCGTTGTGATCCAGGGCCTGGCCTTGATCTGACGCGGGATCTTGAGGTCTGGGTGCGGGTGGCCTGGATCGCTGCAACCCAGCCGGTGCTCGAGCTGCAGGCCGGAGAAGGGGTGGGTCGTTTTGGCGCTGAGGGGGACGTTTGCCTCTCCGGTTTTGCCCGTGAGCTGTTGGAGCGGAATCTGTTGCCCCTGCTGCCGCCGGGTCGGGGCTTGCTGGTGCAGCCGATTCTTCCGAGGGGCCGCGTCCTGGCCGAACGCACCAGCAATGCCGCCTTCGGTGTTGTTGATGGTCTGGCGTTGATCGGCACCCAGGCGGAGGTGCAGCGCAGTGCCGCACCGGATCAACTGCAGCAGGTGTTGGCAGACCTGAGGGCGCTTGCTGCGGATGCGGCGTTTCAGGGACGCCTCGTTCTGGTGATCGGTGAGAACGGCTTGGATCTGGCCCGCCAGCAGGGTCTGGGGTCCGTGCTGAAGGTGGGGAACTGGGTGGGGCCCGTACTGGTGGCCGCGGCGGAGGCCGGTGTTCGCGATCTGCTGCTGCTCGGCTACCACGGCAAATTGATCAAGCTGGCCGGCGGCATCTTTCACACCCATCACCACCTGGCCGATGGCCGTCTGGAGGTGCTTGTGGCCCTGGGCCTTGATGCCGGTCTGACGGTTGCCCAGTTGCTGCAACTGCGGGGTGCTGCATCCGTTGAGGACGCCTTTCAGGCCCTGGAGGCCGATCAAGCCACGGCCCTCGGGCAACATCTGGCCGCGATCGTGGAGCGGCGCAGCCAGTCCTATGTGGATCGCTACGGCGCCTGGTCGATGCGGATTGGTGCTGCTCTGTTCGACCGAAGCCGCACCCTGCGCTGGTGGGGACCGGAGGGGGAGAAGCGCTTCTTTACATTGAGGGATTGACGCTCGTCCGCGAGCGATACCTCCCAGGAACGATGTCCCAGCCCTCGTCCGACGGTCAGCGTCAGCCGGCCATCGTCATCCTTGATTTCGGCTCCCAGTATTCGGAGCTGATCGCCCGGCGCGTGCGCGAGACCGAAGTCTTCTCGGTCGTCCTCGGTTACAGCACGTCGGCCGAGGAGCTGCGACGCATGGCTCCGAAGGGAATCATCCTCAGCGGTGGCCCAAGTTCCGTGTATGCAGAGCATGCTCCGCTCTGCGATCCCGGCATCTGGGATCTGGGCATTCCCGTGCTGGGGGTTTGCTATGGGATGCAGCTGATGGTGCAGCAGCTCGGGGGCGTTGTGGAAGCCGCCACGGGCAAGGCCGAGTACGGCAAAGCGCCCCTGGAAGTGGACGACCCCACGGACCTGCTCACCAATGTCGACAACGGTTCGACGATGTGGATGAGCCATGGCGACTCAGTGAAGGCTCTGCCCGATGGGTTTGTGCGCCTGGCCCACACCGCCAACACGCCGGAGGCGGCGGTGGCGCACCTGCAACGCAAGCTCTACGGGGTGCAATTCCACCCCGAGGTGGTCCATTCCACCTGCGGCATGGCCCTGATCCGCAATTTCGTTTATCACGTTTGCGGTTGTGATCCCGATTGGACCACCGCGGCCTTCATTGATGAGGCCGTTGGTCTGGTGCGGGAGCAGGTGGGTGACAAGCGCGTCCTGTTGGCGCTCTCCGGTGGCGTGGATTCGTCCACCCTCGCCTTCCTGCTCAAAAAGGCGATTGGTGATCAGCTCACCTGCATGTTCATCGACCAGGGCTTCATGCGGAAGGGTGAGCCCGAGTTCCTCATGGACTTCTTCGATCGGAAGTTCAACATCCATGTGGAATACATCAATGCCCGTCAGCGCTTCATCGGCAAGCTGAAGGGCATCACCGATCCGGAGGAGAAGCGCAAGATCATCGGCACCGAGTTCATCCGTGTTTTCGAAGAGGAGAGCAAACGGCTCGGACCTTTTGATTACCTGGCCCAGGGCACGCTCTATCCCGATGTGATCGAAAGCGCTGGCACCAACGTGGACCCCAAGACGGGCGAGAGGGTTGCCGTGAAGATCAAGAGTCACCACAACGTGGGCGGTCTTCCCAAAGACCTGCAGTTCAAGTTGGTGGAGCCCTTGCGCAAGCTGTTCAAGGATGAAGTGCGCAAGGTGGGACGCAGCCTTGGCCTCCCCGAGGAGATCGTGCGCCGGCATCCCTTCCCGGGGCCTGGTCTGGCCATCCGCATCTTGGGTGAAGTCACCGACGAGAAGCTGGACTGCCTGCGTGATGCCGACCTGATCGTTCGCCAGGAAATCAAGGAAGCAGGGCTGTATCACGACATCTGGCAGGCCTTCGCGGTGCTGCTGCCGGTGCGTTCGGTTGGGGTGATGGGGGACAAACGCACCTATGCCTGGCCGATCGTGCTGCGTTGTGTGTCCAGTGAGGACGGCATGACCGCCGATTGGTCCCGCCTTCCTTACGACCTGATGGAGACCCTCTCCAATCGGATCGTGAATGAGGTGAAGGGGGTGAACCGGGTGGTGCTCGACATCACCAGCAAGCCCCCCGGCACGATCGAGTGGGAATAACTCGCGGCTGACGCAGGCTGAATCACAGCTGGCGACGGCCCTGCATCACCGATACCTTGGGCCACCGGCCTTTGGGATATGACGGCGACACAACAGCAGGATGTTCAGCTGCAGCGTCGGCTGCAGCAGGACAGCATTCAGCTGGGTGGCCGCACGATCTATCTGAACCCTTTCCTCTATTGGCGGCGGTTCGACAGCAACACCGATCGCTGGCTGCGGGAGCCCGGTCAGCTGACGGAGGATCAGATCACGGCCAATCGCAGCCGTTTTTACCCCGAACTCGACTGGGGACAGCTGGATGATCACGCCACCGCAGTCCACGATGGCGCTGTGGAGATGTTCCTCAAGAGCCTGGAGCTGATCAGCACCTTCCATCCCGAACTGGGTTCCGGGCAGATGCTCGAGGTGGAACGCAAGATGACGATCACCAAGAAGCGGGCCTTCGAGCGTTGGGTGGACAAGGCGATCCGGCGGCGTCAGCGCGACGAAACCCGTGAGCACCGCCGCTTTGAGCGCAGCCGCTTCTGGCGTGCCTGGCGGGAGTGGATCCTGCTGGACACCACCCAGAAAGCCCTGGTGCCTGTGGTGATGCTGATGGTGCTCAGCGGGGTGATGGGCTGGTCCCTGGCGGTGGACCGTGCTGCTTGTCCGACATTGGCGCTTCCTTCAGGACAGACTGGGGTTCGTTGATCTGGCCCTATGGCCGCTGATTCCAACTCCGACAACCCGCTCGACCAGTTGCGTCTGTCCTTGATGCAGGACGTGCTGCCTGTGGGGCTGGCCGTGCTGGAACGGGCCCGGCAGGGCGGGCCCGGCAAGGTGGTGGAGGCGTTCATAGCCGGCTCGGAGGACCCCATCGCTGATTTGCGTCAGGAGGGTGAGCCCGTGGCGCGTGATGTGCGGGAACAGCTGGATGCCGTAAGCCCCGGGCTGGGCAATCCGGTGATGCCTGTCTCGGTTTCTGTTGATGAACCGGCAACGGTTGAACAGGACGGCCCCGATGACTTGTTGCCGACCTTGCGGCGGATCGAAGAGCGCCTCGAGGAGTTGCGCCGCCGTTTGCCAGCGCAGCAACAGGAATGACCCGTTCCGCCCAGCAGCGTCAGACCGGTCTGCGTCAGCAACCCCTGGTGCTGCTGGTGTTGGTGCTGCTGTTCTGCAGCGCCATGGTCAGCCGCCTGGTCTGGATGCAGCTGCTGGAAGGGTCGCGCTTTCGTGAATTGGCGGATGAAAATCGCATCCGTCTGGTGCCCCGCTCGCCCATTCGCGGTCGCTTGCTTGATCGCAAAGGCCGGGTGCTGGCCACCAGCAAACTCACTTACTCCCTGTACCTCGAGCCGCGTCTGGTCAGCGATGACAACTGGCCTGATCTGCGGAAACGCTTGGCACGGCTGTTGGGCCTGAAGCCTGATTTGCTCGACCAGCGCCGGAAAAAGGGCCTGGATCGGGATGGTTACCGCACCACATTGGCCCTCGATCTCAAGCCGGAACAGGTGCTGCGCTTCCGGGAACAGGCCTTGGGGTTGCGGGGTGCCCAGGTGGATGTCGACATCCTGCGCTCCTATCCCAATGGAACCCTGGCGGCCCACGCCCTCGGCTACACCCAGCCGATCACGGAAAGCGAATTTGAAATCCTGGCGGAGAAGGGATACAAGATCCGCGACCGCATTGGTCGCACCGGTGTTGAAGCGGCTTACGAGCGCCATCTGCGCGGGAAGTGGGGCGGCCAGATGCTCGAGGTGAATGCCATGGGCGAGGTCCAGCGCAACCTGGGCGATCGCCCCTCTCAAGCAGGAAAGGATCTGGTGCTCACCCTCGACCTGGATCTGCAGCGGGTGGCGGAGCAGGCGCTGGCCGACAAGCCCGGTGGCGCCGTGGTGGCGTTGGAGGCTGCAACGGGTGCCGTGTTGGCTTTGGCCAGCCGTCCCAGTTTTGATCCGAATTTCTTCTCCAAGCTGATCACCACCCAGAAGGAGTACGACGCCCTCTTCTCCAATCCGAAGAAGCCGTTGCTGTCCCGGGCCATGAATCCCTATGACCCCGGTAGCACCTGGAAGCCGGTGACGGCGATGGCGGGCATGGAGTCGGGCCAATTCCCGCCCGACACCAAGCTCCACACCAAGGCCTGCATCACCTACGGCGGCCACTGCTTCCCGGACCACAATGGCAAGGGTTTCGGCACCATCGGCTATGCCGATGCCCTGCGCCACTCGAGCAACACGTTCTTCTATCAGGTGGGCGTCGGGGTTGGGTCCCTGGCGTTGAAGCAGGCTGCTGATCAGCTTGGGTTTCAGCAGAAAACCGGCATTGAGATCGGGTGGGAAGAGAGTGTCGGGTTGGTGGGAGATGAGCCCTGGGCTGATCGTGGCCGGGGTTGGGCGGAGCCCGGAACGGTGCCCTGGATCCCTGAGGACATGGCCAGTGCCTCCATCGGCCAGTCCGTGGTGCAGATCACTCCCTTGCAGTTGGCCCGTGCCTATGCGGTGTTCGCCAATGGCGGTTGGTTGGTGACGCCGCATCTTGCCGCCGGTGACATCGACTGGCTGAGTCCGGAGCACCGCACCAAGGTGGCGATGAAGCCATCAACGTTGCAGACGATCCGGGAGGGCCTGCGCAAAGTGGTGGAGGCTGGAACTGGTGCCGGTCTCAATGGTCCGGGTATTCCTCCAGCAGCCGGCAAAACCGGGACGGCTGAAGACAGCACCGGGGGCCCTGATCATGCCTGGTTTGGCTGCTATGCCCCGTATCCCGACGGCAAGATCGTCGTGGTGGCCTTTGCCCAGAACACCCCTGGAGGGGGATCGGTTCACGCGCTGCCCATGGCTAAGAAGGTGCTGGCGGAGTGGGAGCGGACTAGGCAGCGCTAGGCAGCCGTGAGTTGAGGTGCTGACAGCACCGTGCGGTAGTAGGTCCGCAGTTGTTCGGTGGCGCCTGCCCAGCCCCAGCGCTCGGCTTCGGCGCGGGCAGCGCTGCGCAGGGCCTGGCGTTCTAGGTCGTTGCCCAGCAGGCGGCGGGTGGCTTCGATCAGGCTTGCAGCGCCACCATCGGCGCCGTCGGGTTCATAGAGGCAGCCGTTGACGCCGTCGGTGATGATGTCCGGTATGCCGCCACGGTTGGCGCCGACCACTGGACAGCCGGCTGCCATGGCTTCCAGCAGCACCAACCCCAGCGTCTCCGTGCTGGAGGGGAAGAGGAAGGCATCGCCGCTGGCGTAGGCCCCTGCCAGGTCGTCCCCGGCGAGATAGCCGATGAAGGTGGTGGCGGTTCCCTCGAAGTGCTTCTCCAGTTGTTGGCGGTGGGGACCATCGCCCACCAGGGCCAGCCGTGCATCGGGCAGGGCCTCCAGCACAGGGCGGATCCGTTCGATCTGCTTCTCCGCGGAGAGGCGGCCGACGTAGAGCAGCAGCGCACCACGGTCGTCATGGCTGCCGAGAAGCCGCTGGCGCAACTCCGCGCTGCGCAGCTCGGGACGGAACAACTCCGTGTCCACACCCCGCTGCCACAGATCAGTGTGCTGAATGCCTTTGTCGCTGAGCTCCTTCACCATGGCGGTGGAGGTGCACAGATTCAGCAGGGCCTGGTTGTGGGCGGCCTTGAGCATCTCCCAAAGGAGTGGCTCCAGCATTCCCAAGCCGTAGTGCTCGAGGTACTTGGGCAGGTGAGTGTGATAGCTCGCCACCAGAGGGATGCCTTTGTTCTTCGCGAGCCAGATGCCGCCAAGACCCAGCACCGCCGGGTTCACAACGTGGATCAGATCGGGTTGAAACACATCGATCGCTTCGGACACGGCCGGGCGAGGCAAGGCCAGTTTGAGCTCGGGATAGAGCGGCAGCGGCATCGCCGGCACGCCGATCAGGCGTGCCCCCATGTACTCCTCCGGACAGCCTTCCGGGCAGAAGACAACAACCTCATCGCCGGCGTCCACCAGATGCTTCACCGTCTTGGTCAGACGGGTGACGATGCCATCGACCTTCGGCAGGAAGGTTTCGGTGAAGAAGGCGACTTTCAAGGATCAAGCTCGATCAGGACGCGGTGCCGATGGCCTGGGCCTGGGTTTTGGTCCAGGCGGAGGTGCAGAGGATGCGATTGCGGTCGCAACGGTCGGCGTAGCGGGTGGCAATCTCCACCACTTCCTTCAGCAGGCCGTCATCGAGGGTGGTGGGGTTGAGGCCCAGCTCGATGAAGCAGCGGTTGTCCACGATTAGGTCGTTTTCAACGGCCTCGTTGCGGGGGTTGGGCAGGTTGTTGACTTGAGCGCCGGTGAGGGCGGCCACCTTCTTGGCCAGTTCACCTACTTGATGGCTTTCGGTCATCTGGTTGAAGATCTTCACCCGCTCCCCTTGTTCCGGAGGGTTCTCCAGCGCCAGCTGAACGCAGCGCACGGAATCGCGGATGTGGATGAAGGCGCGGGTCTGGCCCCCGGTTCCATGAACGGTGAGCGGATAGCCGATGGCGGCTTGCATCAGGAAGCGGTTCAGCACCGTGCCGTAATCGCCGTCGTAATCGAAGCGATTGGTGAGCCGCGGGTCACGGTCGGTGGCATCGGTGTTGGTTCCCCAAACGATGCCTTGGTGCAGGTCGGTGATGCGGACCTTGTCGTTCTTGTTGTAGTAGAGGAAGAGCAGCTGGTCGAGCGTCTTCGTCATGTGATAGACGCTGCCGGGGCTAGCCGGGTGAAGGATTTCCTCTTCGAAGCGGCTGCCGTCGGGCTGGGGCACTTCCACTTTGAGGTATCCCTCGGGGATGGTGGCGCCGCGGTGGGAGCCATAGCCGTAGACGCCCATGGTGCCCAGATGCACCACGTGGATGTCTTGACCGCTTTCAACGATGGCAGCCAGCAGGTTGTGGGTTCCGTTGACGTTGTTATCGACGGTGTAGCGCTTGGTGGCGCTGCTCTTCATCGAATAGGGGGCAGCCCGCTGTTCCGCGAAGTGCACCACGGAATCGGGGCGTTCGTCCTGAAGCAGATCCAGCAACCGCTGGTACTCATGCGCGATGTCCATGTGGACAAACCGCATCGGCTTGCCGCCAGTCTCTTCCCAGGCTTTGAGGCGCTCGCCGATGCTCACGATCGGTGTCAGCGACTCAACTTCAAGGTCAATATCGATCTTGCGGCGGCTGAGGTTGTCCACGATCAGAACTTCGTGGCCCTGATCCGCCAGGTTCACCGCACAGGGCCAGCCGCAGAAGCCGTCACCGCCGAGAACGAGAACTTTCACCCCAAACTCCTGCTGGAACGAGCATGATGCTCAGTCCTGGCAAGCTACTACAGGGATTTTCAGTGTGAACCGTCTCAGCTGATGGCAACGGTCACCGCCACCATCGCGGCAACGATCAATCCACCGCTCACCAACATCATCATTGAGCTGCGGTTGCGGCTCTGGCTGGTGGCGACGTCCATCACCTCCATGCGTGGCTCCTTGGCAAAGGCGTTGAGACGACCGCCGTCTTCCGTGGTGACCGACATGGGTCCAATGCGACTGGTCGGACCTTATGAGTCCAAATGCTCATTGCCTTCCTTTGTGAAGCAGGCTTCACCTCACTTCACGTCTCTTCACTTCATTGGGGTGACTGCACCAGGCCCGTGGTCGGTGAACTGGCAGAGGCCTGATCCCTCCGCGGCAAGCGCCCGGAGAGGTGGGCGGTCCGCCCGGCCATCACCGCCTGGCCCATGGCCTCGGCCATGGCGGCGGGGTCGCCCGCCAGGGCGATGGCGCTGTTGACCAGCACGGCATCGGCGCCCATTTCGAGGGCCTGTGCCGCCTCGCTTGGAACACCGATGCCGGCATCCACCACCACCGGAACCCCGGCGTTTTCGATGATCAAACCGATGTTGGCGGCATTGTTGAGTCCTTGACCCGAGCCGATCGGAGAGCCCAGAGGCATCACCGTGGCGCATCCGACCTCCTCCAGCCGTTTGGCCAGCAGGGGATCGGCATTGATGTAAGGCAGAACTGTGAACCCTTCCTTCACCAGTTGTTCTGCGGCGTTCAGGGTGCCGATCGGATCGGGCAGAAGATGCCGGGAGTCAGGAATCACCTCCAGCTTCACGAAGGTGTTGTCCTCCTGTCCCGCCAGCTTGGCCAGCTCCCGTCCAAGCCGTGCCACGCGCACTGCTTCTTCGGCATCGGTGCAGCCCGCAGTGTTGGGCAGCATCCAGATCCGCTGCCAATCAATGGCTTCCATCAGGCCCTCATGGCCTGCGGCCACGGTCTGTACCCGGCGCACGGCCACCGTGACCATGTCGCAGCCGGATCGTTCGATGCTCTGCTGCATCGCCGTCATGGATGGATATTTGCCGGTGCCCGTGAACAGACGGCTGTTGAACTGACGCCCGCCAATGGTCAGGGGGTCGGAGTTGGGGGAGGGCGAATCCATGACGCGTCTGAGCAAAAGGGCCTACCGTTCCTCCATCATCCATCGTCTTCCATGCCGTTCCTGCTTGCCATGGATCTCCCGGCTGGCAGCCAGGTGCCGTTCCAGACCAATCCCCAGTTGCCTCTGGATCCGATTCAGTTGGCGGTTCCACTGGAGCTCAAGGAACTCGATGTGGAGAGTTTCGATCCAGTCGCGCGCGCTGCAGAGCTGGCGGAATCCCTGCCCCGTCAATGGTGTGGCACATTTGAGCCCTTCGATGGCAATCCCACCGTCGATGTCACGTTGGACATCACCCAGATGACGGCGATGGGCCAGATGGTGGATCTTCGGGGAACGATGACCCTTGGTTCCGTCACCACACCGGTTCAAGGCAATCTCCATGCCAAGTCAGATCAGCTGGATCTCATCCCTTTGGCGGAATCTCTGATTGCGGGAGTTGAACCTGGCGGCGTCTTCCTCGGCTTGCAAATGTTCAGTCCCACCAGCTGGCAGGCGCCTCGATTGATCAACGTGGCCGACCCCAGCACAGGAGTGGGTGGACGCTTGGCGATAGTCGCAAGCTGCCAGGAAGAACCACCGGTTCAGCCGCTTTGGTGACCACAATTTTTTGAAGTGGCTAATTCATCTGAAAGAACTCAGCCGTTTCGACGTTTGAGTTTTTTCAGTCCTTTCTTTGCGGTGGTGTTGTCGGGTTCCAGTTGAAGTGTCTGTTCGTAGAGGGAAATCGCTTCAGCGTCCTTCTGCAGCTTCTCCTGAGCAAAAGCCAGGTTGTTGAGGGCGACGGGGTAGTCCGCTTTCGCCTTCAGAGCAAGTCTGTAGTGCTTGGTGGCACCGGAGTAATCCTTTTGTGCTGCCAAAGCAAAGCCGAGCGCGTTTTCGATCAGCGCACGGGCTTCATCCGGCTCACCACTCAGGCGTTTCAGTGCCTGCTTCAAGGTGGCAGCCGCCTGCGGGTACAACCGCTTGCGCAACTGAACGGATCCGAGTTCGTAGAGGTCTGACGCCTGTCGTGACGAGGCCGTTTCGGATTTCTCGAGCTCGATCAGGCGTGCTTCATCGCGACGCACACGAAAAAATTGTCGGCCCACCACTACCGCAACGATGGCAAGCAGGCCGACCAGGCCCAGCAGGTAGGTCTGGGGCAGCAGGTTCACGGTTGGGAAATTCAGCTCTTGGCTGCAGCCACGACGTTGGTGAAGCTGCCGGGGTCAACAACTGCCAGCTGAGCCAGCATCTTGCGGTTCAGGCGCACATCGGCCTTCTTGAGACCACCCATCAGACGGCTGTAGCTCACACCATTGAGGCGGGCAGCGGCGTTGATGCGGGCAATCCAGAGGCGACGGAAATCGCGCTTGCGACGACGACGATCCCGGTAGGCATTGCAGAGGGCTTTCATCACCCGCTGGTTTGCTGTACGGAACAGGGTTCCGTTGCCACCACGGAAGCCACGGGCCAGCCGCAGGATCTTGTTGCGGCGTTTACGGGCGACGTTGCCTCTCTTGACGCGGGCCATGAGGTTGGAAGGGTTGGATCAGGTCTTGTTGAACGGTCTCGTCTGAGCAGCTGTGCTCAGGCGTAGGGCATCATCAGGGTCACGCGCTCTTCATCGGTGCGGTCCACCACGGCCTTGGTGGCCAGATGACGCTTCTGCTTGGGCGTTTTGTGGTCCAGCAGGTGGTTCCGGAAAGCGCGTCGACGCAGAAATTTGCCAGTGCCGGTCGCTTTGAACCGCTTCGCGGCAGCTTTGCGGGTCTTCAGCTTGGGCATTGGTCTGCTCGTTCGGACACAAACGACAACAATACGTCCCGACGTGCCCCCCCCTGAATGATTCGGTTCCTGACGCTCACATTGCTGCTTTGCGTGGGCCTGGGCTGCCGCGCCCGTGAGCAGGGTGATGGCCTGCAATCCGCCGTGTCTGAGCCCCCGGTGGTGGAACCGGTTCAGCGGGCGACGCACCGTTCCGTCGCTGACCCACCGCGGGTTGAAGGTCATGAACCGGTGCTTTGGGTGGCCTTGGCGGATCATCTCGGTGCTGCGGAAACAGCAGCTCCTTTGAATCTGCGTGCCTTTGCTGGCTCGCTCAGCCTTCGCGATGCCACCGGGGAGCAAGGCATTGATTCAGGGTTCGTGATCAGCTGGCGCAGTGTTGCCAAGGCCCGTCCGCTCAAGTTGGCCCGCCGGATTGCAGGTCCCTACGCCAGCTTTGAGTCGGCGGACCGTGTCGCCTCCCGTTGGCGTGCTTTGGGGGTTGCGGCCGAGGTCGCCCATCCCAAGGAGTGGGAGGTGTGGGCGCCGGAGGGTTCGCCTGTTCCCGACGGTCTGGCCGTGCGCGATTGGCAAGGCACCGTCACCAGCACCGTCGAACCGGTGTTGCAGACGTCGGCGAGGGGACGCCCCCTGCATGGACCTGTCTTGATTGAGGCCTCGGATGGGTTGCTCTGGGCTGGTGGACGTTTTGAGGGGCCCTTCCGCTTGCAACGGGATGCCTACGGCAGCTGGACGCTGGTGGAGCAGGTGCCGGTGGAGCGCTACCTCGAGGGGGTGGTGCCCCACGAGATCGGTGCGGGTTCACCGATGGCGGCGTTGCAGGCCCAGACCGTTCTGGCGCGCACCTGGGCTCTGGCTAACAGCCATCGCTTCAGCATTGATGGCTATCACCTCTGCAGCGACACCCAGTGTCAGGTCTACAGCGATCCCCGCCATGCGGGATCTGCTGTGCGCGAGGCGATTGCATCCACCCAGGGCAAGTTGCTCAGCCTGAACAACCGGCCAATCAGCGCGGTGTATCACGCCACCAATGGCGGGGTGATGGCTGCCGGGCCGGAAGCCTGGGCCATGCAGCCCACCACCTATCTGCGTGCGAAGCCGGATGGGGATGAGCGCTGGCGCAACCGTCATCCCTTGCCCCTGCAGCAGCGCAAGGCGGTGGAAGCGTTGCTGGCGGATCGCAGCGGGGCCTTTGGCCAGCGCCACCCCCGCTTCCGCTGGACTCGAATCCTTTCGGGTCCGACCTTGCGTCAGGCCCTCGGAGCCGCCGCAGACCCGCTGGTTTCGCCTTTGCAATTGAAGGTGCTGGAGCGGGGTGCCAGCGGCCGGGTGCTGGCCTTGCAGATCTCAGGCAGCAGCGACGCCGCTCCGGTCATCCTCAGGTTGGATGCCATTCGTCGCACCCTTCGCACCCTGCCCAGCACTTTGTTCGTCTTGGAGCCTCAGGGGGCCGAACGGTGGTTGGTGGTGGGCGGTGGCTTCGGCCATGGGGCCGGTTTGTCGCAGGCTGGAGCCATTGATCTGGCCTGGCGAGGCTGGCCTGTGGAGCGGATCCTGAGCCATTACTACCCAGGGACTGTCTACGGCCCACTCTCAACACTGGTGCAGTCCCCTTAAAGTCCTTCCCACCTGGGCAGCTGGATGAGCTCGAACGCCACATCGGGTGATCACCGTCGGGTGAAATCGGCAGCGTTCCTGTTCGCCTGTGGATGTGCTGGTGCCGCTCCCCACTGGCTCGACCCCGCCCGTTCACTCTGGCCCGCCATCAGCCTTGCCTTGATGCTTGGAGGCTATGGCCTCCGTTCCGTCATGCGTGGGCAGCTGACGCGTGGGTCATCGGAGTCCGTACCAGCGATCGATCCGGCCAAACTTCCCAGCCTTGATGTGGTGGTGGCGGCCCGCGATGAAGAGGCGGTGGTGCCCCGTTTGGTGGAACGGCTCACATCTCTTCGTTATCCGTCCGGCCAACTCACCACCTGGGTGATCGACGACGGCAGTCTTGATCGAACCTCTGAGCTGCTGGACGATCTGGCCAGCCAGCACCCTGAGCTGAACGTGATCCATCGCCAGCGCAATGCCGGTGGGGGCAAGTCGGGTGCGCTCAACACCGCTTTGGGCTGCCTCAAAGGTGAGTGGCTGCTGGTGCTTGATGCGGATGCTCAGTTGCAGGATGACTTGCTCGAGCGCCTTGTTCCCTACGCCGTGGAGGGTGGCTGGTCGGCGGTGCAGCTGCGCAAGGCCGTGATTGATGCCGATCGCAATTGGTTGACCCGATCCCAGGCGATGGAGATGGCTCTGGATGCGGTGATCCAGTCGGGCCGACTGGCCAATGGAGGCTTGGCCGAACTGCGGGGGAACGGACAGCTGATCAAGCGCTCCGTGCTCGAGTCCAGTGGTGGTTTCAACGAAGACACCGTCACCGATGACCTGGATCTCAGCTTCCGCCTGCTGACCCATGGGGCCTTGGTGGGATTGTTGTGGGACCCTCCGGTCCAGGAAGAGGCTGTTCCTGGTCTCCATGCCCTGTGGAAACAACGGCAGCGCTGGGCGGAAGGCGGATTGCAGCGCTTCTTTGATTACTGGCCGGTGCTGACCTCGGCCCAGCTCAGTCTTCGCCAGCGTTGGGATTTGACGGCCTTTTTTCTGCTCCAGTACGCCCTGCCGGTGGTGTCCTTCGCCGATCTGAGCACGGCTCTGATCACCCAAAGCCTGCCGGTCTACTGGCCCTTGTCTGTGGTGGCCTTCAGCGTTTCGGGTCTGGCTTACTGGCGCGGCTGTCGTGGTGGCAGCGAAGGGCCGGAGATCCCCTCAGCGAGCCTGGCCAATCTCCTTGTGGCGATCGCCTACCTCGGCCACTGGTTTGTGGTGATTCCCTGGGTGACTCTGCGGATGTCACTGCTCCCCAAACGCTTGGTCTGGGCCAAAACCAGCCATGGTCAGGAGCATCCGGTTCAGGCCTGAGGTTGTTGCCTGTTGAACGGCATGACCGGGGCGAGGGTCGTTGAATCGACGTTCACTCAGTTGACGTCGTCAACGTCGAGCACCTGACCGTTGAAGAAGTCCGCCAGGTTGCGGGCCTGACGATCCAGGCCTGAGGGAGGACTGGGTTGAGGGTTGGGTTCTGCTGGTGCAGCTGCCGGGTTGGCGTCCAATGGTTTGGCTTGGGTGTGCGGCAGTTCTGGCGCTGGCACCGGAGCTGACGCTGGTGTTGCTGAGGGTGCCGGCGTTGGGGCCGGTGCGGGAGTTGGGGGCTCGACCGCTGCTGGGGCTGTTGCGACCGGGGCAGTCCCGACCGGCGTGGTTGTGATGGCCGGTGCGATCGGGGGGGTGGTGGTCGGTGGAGTGATTGATGGGGGTGTGACCGGGGCTGTTGCCAGCGGAGGTGGCATGGCGCTGTTGCTGGCCTCCAGCACCAGCTGCCGCGAGCCTCCAAGCGCTTTGGCCACGGCCTGTTCCAGCAGGGATGCTCGGCTCTGCACCATCCCCATCCAGTTGCCTGCCACCTGCACAACGGCACGGTTGGCATCAAGGCGCACCAGTTGGGCCTGCTGCGACAGCAGCATCCGGGTGGAGGGCAATTCGAGGCTGCCCAGGATCTGCTGCCAGAGCTCGGGCAGGTTGGTGCTGGCTGCCGGTGCAGGGGTGGACACCGTTGGCAGTTCTGGTGATGGCGCAGGGGCAGGTTTTGGGCTGGGGGCGGGCGCCTCGATTGCAGGGGTTGCTGCAGGGGCTGCGGTGGAAGGCGTGGGCGCAGGAGGGGCGACTGGTGTTGTCGGTGGGCTTGCTGTTGCTGCCGGTTGCGTTGTTGCTGGTTCCGCCAGCAACCCCAAAAGCAGCACTTCCAGCCAGAGGCGCGGCTGCACGCTTTGGCGCAGCTGTTGCTCGGTGCCGCGCAGTTGCGCCTGCCATTGCAGCAAGCGGGCCCTGCCGATGGTCTTGGCGAGGGCGGGCAGCTGCTCGCGGAACTGGGGCGACACACTGGTGAGTTCCAGTCGCTCCGGAGCGGCGGCCATCAGCACCAGATCGCGCAGCATTCCGGCAAGACCCTGCAGCACGGCCCCGGGATCCCGGCCCCGGTCCAGCAGGTTGCGGGTGGCCTCCAGCAGCTGCACAGGTTCGGCGCTGCTCATGGCCCCCACCAGTTCCAACAGCTCCTGTTCGGGGACTGCCCCCAGCAGATCCCACACCGCAGCGGCTTCGATCGGCGGCGGCAGCAGGCTCAGCTGATCCAGCAGGCTTTCCGCATCCCGCAGGCCTCCCTGGGACCGCTGGGCCACCACATGAATGGCCTCAGGCTTGATTTCGATCGCTTCCTGTTCGGCGATCCAGCTCAGATGATTGTTGAGGGCATCCAGAGGAATGCGCCTGAAATCAAAGCGTTGACAACGGCTCAGGATCGTCGGTAGCACCCGTTGCGGGTCAGTGGTGGCGAGCACGAACACCACCTGCGGCGGCGGCTCCTCCAGGGTTTTCAGCAGGGCGTTGAAGGCTGCGGTGGAGAGCATGTGGCACTCGTCTACCACGTACACCTTCCAGCGGGCCTGCACCGGTGCGAAGCGGGAGCGTTCGATCAGCTCTCGGATGTTGTCGACGCCGGTGTTGGAGGCCGCATCGATCTCGATCACATCGAGGGCGGTGCCGGCGGCGATTGTGGTGCAGAGCTCGCAGGTGCCGCAGGGTTCTGGGGTGGGCCCTTCGCTGTTCAGGCAATTGAGCGAGCGGGCCAGGATGCGAGCGCTGGAGGTTTTGCCGGTGCCGCGGGGGCCACTGAACAGATAGGCCGGTGCAATCCGGTTGCTGGTGAGGGCGTGGCCCAGGGTGGCGGCGATCGCCTCCTGCCCCACCAGCTGATCAAAGCGCTGGGGCCGGTATTTGTGATGCAGCGGCTGGTAGGCCGAACTCATGCGCCGCGAGCGTTGAGAGGAGATTACTCAGATGATTCGGAGCCTGGAAGGGCGGGGTGCTGCTGGAGCAGGGCATCAATCCGCTGTTTCAGGTCTTCGACGGCGGCCAGTTCATCGGCCAGGCTCTGGCCCGTGAGCAACAGCCGGCGATCGGTTCCCTCTCCCGCCCGTTCCAGCAGACCCTCCAACTTGTGCAGCAGCGAGAGGCGCAGGCGTTCCAGCTTCTCCACACCCCGCCTGGCCATGGCACGGCCGTCGTCATCGAGCAGGCCCCGTTGCACCAGGAGCTCCAGGCCCCGCATCAGCGCCGAAGGCATCAGCCCGCTCCAGTGACGGGCGCGCTCCAGCACGGAGTCCACCTGGCCACTGCGATGACGTCCGGTTTTGCACCAGTTGGCGAAGTGCTCGCAGTTGTTGAACAGCAGGTTGTAGTCCTGTTCCCCCAGGCGCCCCATGGCCCGGCGCAGGGTCACACCAGGCGGAGACGCCTCGACGTAGTTGATCACCCGCAACGGTTCCCCTTGGCTGAAATCCTCCAAGGGAGTGCGCAGGATTTCACGCCCTTCCAGATAGTGGGCGACGGTTCCGTCCCCGAGGTCGATGCCGTGGTGGTTGAACAGGCCGTGCTGCCGCGGCACCTCCAGGTGGTCAGCGGCAGCCAAGACTTCAGGCGGTCTTTTGTTGTTCCGTGCCAGGCAGGGGCAGCACCTTGCCACCGGTGTGTTCTTCCACCATCGCCCGGGTGACGGTGAACTCCTTCACCGATGTCTGCGATGGCAGGTCGTACATCAGGTCCAGCATCAGCTCCTCAACGATGCCGCGCAGGGCGCGGGCACCGGTCTTGCGCCGGTGAGCCTCCTGGGCAATCGCCTCGATGGCGTCATCGGCGAACTGCAGTTGCACGTTGTCCATGCTCAGCAGGGTGCGGAACTGCTTCACCAGAGCATCACGGGGTTCGGTGAGGATCGATTGCAGGGCGCTTTCGTCCAGGGGCTCCAGCACGGCGCTCACCGGCATCCGGCCGATGAATTCGGGGATCAGGCCGTAGCGCACCAGATCATCCGGCTCCAGGTGCCGCAGCACTTGGGCGGCCTGAAGGTCGCGGTTGGCGCGGCTGCGTCCACGGCCCTCGCTGGGCATGAAGCCGATGGCATTGCGGCCCATGCGTTTCTGCACCACGTCGTCCAGGCCGACGAAGGCACCACCGCAGATGAACAGGATCTGGCTGGTGTCGATCTGGATGCAGTCCTGATAGGGGTGCTTGCGCCCGCCCTGGGGTGGCACGTTGGCCACCGTGCCCTCCAGCATTTTCAGCAGGGCCTGCTGGACACCTTCGCCCGAAACGTCCCTTGTGATCGACGGGTTCTCGCTCTTGCGGGCGATCTTGTCGATTTCATCGATGTAGATGATTCCCCGCTGGGCCTGGTCCACATCCATATCGGCCTTCTGCAGCAGCCGCAGCAGGATGTTTTCCACGTCCTCACCCACGTAGCCCGCTTCGGTGAGGGTGGTGGCATCGGCCACGGCGAAGGGCACGTCCAGCATTTCGGCCAGGGTCTGGGCCAACAGCGTCTTGCCGCAGCCGGTGGGTCCGATCAGCAGGATGTTGCTCTTGTGCAGCCGGGTTGCTGTTTCCTCGGTTTCACCCTGGCCATCCCCCTGCCAGGCCAGACGTTTGTAGTGGTTGTAGACCGCCACCGACATCACCTTCTTGGCCGCGTCCTGGCCGACCACCTGCTGATCCAGGAAGCTCTTGATGTCCTGCGGCCTTGGAATGGACGCCAGGGTCGGGGCCGGCTTGCTGCTCTTGCGGGCGGCTGGGGTGGCCTTTCGGCTCGGCTCGTGGCTGTGGCGTGGGTTGCCCTGCCCATCCACCAGCTCTTCATCCAGGATCTCGTTGCA
Organism: Synechococcus sp. M16.1; assembly: GCF_014279895.1. Lineage (NCBI taxonomy): Bacteria > Bacillati > Cyanobacteriota > Cyanophyceae > Synechococcales > Synechococcaceae > Synechococcus > Synechococcus sp. M16.1. Next base: position 56,839 of record NZ_CP047954.1, read on the forward strand.
GAGATCGATGCATTCGTCGCAGATGTAAACGCCAGGTCCTGCGATCAGCTTGCGCACCTGGTCCTGGGATTTCCCACAGAACGAACACTTCAGATGGGCGTCGAACTTGGCCATCGAACGCTGGGCACCACGCAGGAGAACAACTCAGGAATCAACCGATGGGGTCTCCCTGAACACACAGGATCGAGAACGGAAGGGCGTCTGTCAGCACTCCGTAATGATTCCTCCGTCCCCGGAACTGTCCACCACGCGATCGATCAGGCCGTATTCAACCGCTTCTGCCGGAGAAAGGAAGTAGTCGCGGTCGGTGTCTTCCGAGATCTTGTCGAGCGGCTGACCGGTGTGTTCTGCCATCAACCCGTTCAGGGTTTCCTTGAGATACAGGATTTCCTTCGCCTGGATCTCGATGTCCACCGCCTGCCCCTGGGCGCCACCGAGGGGTTGGTGAATCATGATCCGGGCATTTGGCAGGGCAAGACGCTTGCCTTTTGTGCCTCCGGAGAGCAGGAAGGCACCCATGCTGGCGGCGAGGCCGTAGCAGATGGTCACCACGTCAGGGGCGACCTGCTGCATGGTGTCGTAGATCGCCAGTCCAGCGGTGACCGACCCTCCCGGCGAGTTGATGTAGATCTGGATGTCCTTCTCTGGATCCTCGGCTTCGAGGAACAGCATCTGCGCCACCAGGGCGTCGGCGACGGCGTCATCCACGCCGGTGCCGAGGAAGATAATCCTCTCCCGCAGCAGGCGGGAGTAGATGTCGAAGGCGCGGTCGCCGCGACCGGACTGTTCCACAACCGTGGGCAGTGGCCCCGGTGCCGAGACGGGCATGGCGGCCCGCCAGCGGTTCTGGATGGGGTGGTGACTGCGGGCGTCGATCACGCGATCGGTATGCGGTGAAGTTGGGTCAATCTATGGGCGTTGCTCAGTCCTTGGCGTCCGCCTTGGACTTGCTTTTGGCCGCGGTCTTCTTGGCGGCGGGCTTTTTCTTGGCTGCAGCCTTGCTGTCATCCGCAGCCGGTGCCTTTTCGGTGAGGGTGCTGTTCTCCTCGAGCCAGCCCATCAGACGATCCTGCATCAGGTCATCCATCACGGCCTGACGCAGGCGCTCTGGATCGATCTTGGCGTCGGCGGAGAGCTCTTTCTTCACCTCCTTGACCTTGGCGTCCACGTCCTTGTCGTCGAGCTTGATGTCCTCCGCTTCAGCCAGGGCGGTGAGGGCAAAACTGCGGCGCAGACGCTCTTCAGCCTCGGGGCGGGAGTTCTGCATGAGGTTGCGCACCAGGTCGGGAGTGAACAGCGACTTCACATCCATGCCCTGCTGGGCGAACTGGGCTGCGGTTTGCTCCAGCAGGTTGCGGCTTTCCTGTTGGATCAGGGCTTCCGGCAGCTCCACCTCCAGCTGCTCCACCAGGGCGGCGACGAGGGCATCGCGGCGGTTGCTGGTCTGACGGCGTTCGGCGTCGTCCTTCAGCCGCTGCTCCAGGTCTTTGCGCAGGTCCGCCAGGGTTTCCTGTTCGCTGGCCTGCTTGGCGAATTCGTCATCCAGCTCGGGCAGTTCGCGGGTCTTGAGGTCCTTCAGTTCGATCTCGAAGGCGGCCTTGCGTCCGCGGGCGTCCTCCTTCGGGTAGTCGTCAGGGAACTGGCACTCCACGGTTTTGGTCTCGCCGACCTTCATGCCGATGACCCCTTCGATGAAGCCGGGGATCATCCGGCCGTTTTCCAGGTCCACATCCATCGAATCGGCACTGCCGCCCTCGATCTCGCTGCCGTCATCGCTGTAGGTGCCCTTGAAGCCGAGCACAGCGATGTCGCCGTTCTTGGCGGCACGGTCTTCCACCGGAACGACCGTGGCCATCTGCTTGCGGGAGTCCTCAAGCATCGCGTCGATCCGGGAGGCGTCGTAGGCGACGGTTTCAAATTCCGCCTTCAGGCCCTTGGTGGTTTTCAGCTTCGGCGTCGGTGCGACGTCAGCTTCCAGGGTGAAGGTGAGTTCTTTGCCGGGCTCAAAGCTCTCCAGTAGGCCGTCGAAACCACTGCTCAGATCAGGCTGACTAATCGGTTCCAGCGATTCCTGCTGGATGGCGTCACGCCAGGCGTTATCGATCAGCTTTTCCAGAGCCGTGGCTTTGATCCGCACGCCACCCAGCTGCTGCACCAGCACCGTGCGAGGCACCTTGCCCTTGCGGAAGCCCGGCAGGTTGATGCTGCGGCTCAGGTTGGTGATGGCGTCTTCGTAACTGGTCTTGCAGCGCTCCCCTGGAACGGTGACCGTCACCGCCAGACGGCTGCTGGGGCGGGCTTCGGTGGTCACCTTCAGGGCTGCAGCGCTCATGGGGGAAGGGAAAGGGCAGCCCAGCACTTTATGCAACCGGTGAATTCAGGCTGGATCGGTAAGCTGAGCGCGTCGCTCGATCGGCATCACGTTCTCTACGCAGTGATGTCGGATTTGAGAAACGACGGGTTTTCGTTCAGATCGTCCACTCCACCGCTTGTCCTCGACCCTCCCCAATCGCCCTCTCAACGTTGCAGTTCTCGGTGCCAGCGGTGCTGTTGGCCAGGAACTGCTGCTGCTGCTTGAAGAGCGCCATTTCCCCGTTGGTGAGCTAAAGCTGCTGGCGTCGGCTCGTTCGGCCGGCCAGACCCAAACCTGGAACGGCCGCACCCTCACGGTGGAAGAGGTTTCGGCCCAATCCTTCGAAGGGGTCGACTTGGTGCTGGCGTCAGCCGGTGGTTCTGTTTCCAAGCAGTGGCGCGAGGCGATCACCGCTGCCGGTGCGGTGATGGTGGATAACTCCAGTGCCTTCCGGATGGAGGAGGGTGTGCCGCTGGTGGTGCCCGAGGTCAATCCCGATGCGGCCTTCGCCCACAAGGGCGTGATCGCCAATCCGAACTGCACAACGATTCTGCTCACCCTGGCCTTGGCTCCTTTGGCGGCCGAGCGGGCGATGCGCCGGGTGGTGGTGAGCACCTATCAATCCGCCAGTGGTGCCGGTGCTCGGGCCATGGAAGAGCTGAAAAACCTGTCGCAGACGGTGCTCGATGGCGGCACTCCCAAAGGAGAGGTTCTGCCTTACTCCCTGGCGTTCAACCTCTTTCTGCACAACTCTCCCCTGCAGACCAACAGCTATTGCGAAGAGGAGATGAAGATGGTGAACGAGACCCGCAAAATCATGGGTCTGCCGGATCTGCGCTTCACCGCCACCTGCGTACGGGTGCCCGTGTTGCGGGCCCATTCCGAAGCGGTGAACGTCGAGTTCGAGTCTCCCTTCCCGGTTGATGAGGCACGTGAGCTGCTGGCGGCGGCCCCCGGTGTGGAGTTGATTGACGACCTGGCGGCGAACCGTTTCCCGATGCCCACGGATGTGACTGGTCGCGACCCGGTGGCGATCGGGCGGATCCGGCAGGACATCAGTGATGCCAATGCTCTGGAGCTCTGGCTGTGTGGGGACCAGATCCGCAAGGGAGCGGCGCTGAATGCTGTTCAGATCGCTGAACTATTGATTCAGAAGTGATGACCCAGGCCGCCACCCTCTCGCCAACGCCCTTCGGCCATGTGGTCACCGCGATGGTGACCCCCTTTGATGCCAGCGGTGCTGTGGATCTCAGCGTTGCCGCAAACCTGGCCCGGCATCTTGTGGACCAGGGATCCGATGGATTGCTGGTGTGCGGCACCACCGGTGAATCGCCGACCCTCAGCTGGGATGAGCAGTTGCAGCTGCTGCAAGCAGTGCGCGAGGCCGTGGGCGGTAACGTCAAGGTGTTGGCGGGCACGGGCAGCAACTGCACGGCCGAAGCAGTGGAGGCCACCAAGGAAGCGGCGGCGGCCGGCGCCGATGGCGCTCTCGTTGTGGTGCCCTACTACAACAAGCCTCCCCAGGAGGGTCTGGAGGCCCATTTCCGGGCCATCGCGGAAGCGGCACCTGAGCTGCCACTGATGCTGTACAACATCCCTGGCCGCACCGGCTGCAGCATCGCCCCGGCCACGGTGGCCCGGCTGATGGACTGCCCCAACGTGGTGAGTTTCAAGGCCGCCAGCGGCACCACGGAAGAGGTCACGGCCTTGCGGCTGGCCTGCGGTCCGCAGTTGGCGATCTACAGCGGTGACGACGGTCTCACTCTGCCGATGCTTGCTGTGGGTGCCGTGGGCGTGGTGAGTGTGGGCAGCCATGTGGCGGGCCCTGAGATCCGCGCCATGATCGAGGCCTATCTGAACGGCGATGGTGCCTCCGCACTCGCCCTGCACGACGCGTTGATTCCCCTGTTCAAGGCCCTGTTCGCCACCACCAATCCGATTCCCGTCAAGGCTGCCCTGGAACTCAATGGCTGGTCTGTCGGTGCGCCCCGTCCGCCCCTGTGCCCCCTCTCTGACGACATGAAACGTTCGCTCTCCACCGCCATGGCCGCCCTCCGTCAGACCTAGCCCGGTCCGGCTTATCGGCTCACGCAACCCGTTCTTTTACCCATCGTTTTCCATGGCCAACAACGCGCGATCCAGCAAGGGTCAGGAGCCCTGTCTTCGGGTGATTCCCCTGGGTGGTCTGCACGAGATCGGCAAGAACACCTGTGTGTTCGAGTACGGCGATGACCTGATGCTGGTGGATGCCGGTCTGGCCTTCCCCAGTGACGGCATGCACGGGGTGAATGTGGTGCTGCCCGACACCAGCTTCCTGCGCGAGAACCAGAAGCGGATCCGCGGCATGATCGTCACCCATGGTCATGAAGACCACATCGGTGGCATTGCCCACCACCTCAAGCACTTCAACATTCCGGTGATCTACGGGCCGCGGCTGGCCCTCTCGATGCTCACCGGCAAGATGGATGAGGCCGGTGTCCGCGACCGCACCACCCTGCAGACCGTCGGTCCGCGCGATGTGGTGAAGGTGGGTCAGCACTTCTCAGTGGAGTTCATCCGCAACACCCACTCGATGGCCGACAGCTTCTCGCTGGCCATCTCCACACCAGTGGGGACCGTGATCTTCACCGGTGACTTCAAGTTCGACCACACCCCGGTCGACGGCGAAAACTTCGACATGGCCCGCCTGGCTCACCACGGTGACAAGGGCGTCCTCTGTCTGTTCAGCGATTCCACCAACTCCGAGGTTCCTGGCTTCTGCCCGCCGGAGCGCTCAGTCTTCCCCAACCTGGATCGCCACATCGCCAATGCCGAAGGGCGAGTGATTGTCACCACCTTCGCCAGCTCGATTCATCGCGTGTCGATGATTCTGGAGCTGGCCCTGAAGAACGGCCGCAAGGTGGGGCTGCTGGGCCGCTCGATGCTCAACGTGATCGCCAAGGCGCGGGAACTGGGCTACATGCGCGCGCCGGATGAACTTTTTGTGCCGATCAAGCAGATCAACGATGTGCCCGATCGCGAAACCCTGCTGCTGATGACCGGTAGCCAAGGTGAGCCGCTGGCTGCCCTGAGCCGCATTTCCCGCGGTGAGCATCCCCAGGTGAAGGTGAAGACCACCGACACGATCATCTTCTCGGCCAGCCCGATCCCAGGAAACACGATTTCCGTGGTCAACACCATCGACAAGCTGATGATGCTGGGCGCCAAGGTCGTTTACGGGAAGGGCGAAGGCATCCATGTTTCCGGCCATGGCTTCCAGGAAGACCAGAAACTGATGCTGGCCCTCACCCGGCCCAAGTTCTTCGTGCCGGTGCACGGTGAGCACCGGATGCTGGTGCAGCACTCCCGCACCGGCCATGCGATGGGGGTTCCGGTCGACAACACTCTGATCATCGACAACGGTGATGTGGTGGAGCTCACCCCGGATTCGATCCGCAAAGGCAATGCCGTGAAGGCGGGCATCGAGCTACTGGATCAATCCCGCAACGGCATCGTTGATGCCCGGGTGCTGAAGGAACGCCAGCAGCTGGCGGAAGACGGCGTGGTGACAATCCTCTCTGCCATCAGCACCGATGGCGCCATGGTGGCTCCGCCGCGGGTGAATCTGCGGGGTGTGGTCACCACAGCTGATGCCCGCAAGATGTCGTTGTGGGTGGAGCGCGAAATCAAGTGGGTGCTTGAAAACCGCTGGAAGCAGCTCTGCCGTAACACCGGTGGTAAGGCACCGGAGGTGGACTGGATGGGTGTGCAGCGTGAAGTGGAGGTGGGCCTTGGCCGCCGGATGCGTCGTGAACTGCAGGTGGAGCCGCTGATCCTCTGTCTGGTGCAGCCGGCCCCTGGCGGCACACCGGTCTACAAGGGCCGTGCCGATGCTGAGCCCGATGACCGTCCGGCTCCCCGCGGTCGCGGTGGCCGTGGCGGTGGCTCTCCCTATGGCCGTCGCAACGGCGGTGGCGGTGGCACTCCCGCTCCAGTGCGGAACAACCAGGGCAACGGCCGGTCTGGCTCGGCAACCCCAGCCCCTGTGCGTGCTGCGTCGGCAACCGCAGTGGTGGAGAAAGTGGCTCCTCAACCGGTGGCTGAAAAGGCAGCCCCTGCTTCCCCGGAGCCGGAGATGCCTGCAGGCCGTACCCGTCGTCGTCGTTCAGCGGCCAGCTGATCGGACGAAGACCCCTTTGATCCTGTTAATCAGCCCCATCGGCTCTCCGGAGTCGGTGGGGTTTTTGATGTCGGGCTGGAGTTGAACGCGGAGCCATGAGTTCTCTAAGAGATCTTTGGCAGCAGGCTCCTGGGGTGTGGGGTCGACGGCGACGGGTAGCTCTTCTTCGCTGCGTGCTGGTTCCTGGTTCGCCATCTCCATCTCCACCTCGACGTTTGAACTGGCTTCCGGCGTGACCGTTGGCTCTGGTCTTGGGACCGGAGTGGGGGAGGGATCCGGAGTCGGCACGGCCCGGTGTTCCTCATCACTGGACAACCACGGCATTGCGGTGACCAGATCAGCCGTTGCAGGCCGGGCTTGATCGGCTTCCGTGCTCAGGAAGGGATCCCTGAGCAGGTCTGGGATGGCGCCGTTGGTTGCTGGCGTCGAACCTGCTCCGCTGGCGGTGTCTTCTGCTCGGCAGCGCTCCAGCCCCTGTTCCGCCAGGGCGGCGATGGTGGCGTCCACGTCACCCTGCAGCACCCGTTCGTAGGCGATGGCGGCTTGCTCCGGTTGCTGGAGCCCATGCAGTTGGATGTGACCCAGGAGCAACGACACCACCGCCCGCCAGCCCAAGATCAGGCCTGGGTCGTGCTCGTTCGATGGGCTTTGGAGTTGATCCCACAACGCTGAGGTGAGGGCCTATGGCCTCGGCGTACTCCCCGAGGCCATAGGCCCGTTCCGCGGCTTGGTAGTGCTGCTCGAAAACGGCGTTCACGCGTTGGGGGCAGTCCCCCCGTTGTAGACCGTTAGTCGGGGTCGTGCGGTGAAGCGGTGCCTTGGGCGGTGTGACGCTCCTCACCTCCCAGTCCGAATCCGGCGTGCACCACCTGGAGTGCCTGAACGCCAGCATCTTCGGCCACCACACAGCTGGTTCTGATTTCGCTGGTGGCGATCAGACCGATGTTGATGCCGGCGTCCGCCAGCGCACGGAACATCCGCCCCGCTGTGCCGGGCGTTGCCGGCATCCCCGCGCCCACAGCACTCACCCGGGCAATGGCCTCACCATCCTCCAGAGCGGCACCGGGCCACTGGGCCAGGAGGGGGGCCAGGGCCACATCGGCGCGGGCGCGGTCGTCCTTGCGCAGGATGAAGGTGATGTCGCGCGATCCGTCGTCGTGCTGACGCTCCGATTGAACGATTGCATCGAGGCTGATGCTGTTGTCCGCCAGGGCTGAACACAGCGCCGCTGCGGTGCCGGGTCGATCGGGCACGTGGCGAACACTGAGTTGCACCTGGTCGCGGTCGAGGGCGACGCCGCGCACTTCCGGCGCCCCGTTGCCGTTGTCGGTGGGATTGATGCGGATTTGCGAGTCCTCCAGGTCGAAGGCCTCCTGCACGGCTTGAACCGCCTTGCTGCCGGCGCCGGAATCAATCACGCAGCTCACCTTCACCTCACTGGTGGCGATCAGGCGGAGGTTGATGCCTTGCTGACACAGGCAGTTGAACAGGCCGGCGGCAATGCCAGGGCGCCCCATGATTCCGGCCCCGCTGATGCTCAGCTTCGTCAGCCCTGCTTCGGATGCCAGATCACCGCCCAGTTGATCCAGCACCTTCTGGCTTACAGCGCGGGCCAGCTCGAGATCCGCTTCGGCCACCGTGAAGGTGATGTCGTTGCTGCTGCCCTCATGGGTGGCCTGAATGATCAGGTCCACATTGATTCCCGCCTCGGAGAGGGTTTCAAACAGGCGTGCGGCAATCCCAGGCTGATCGGGAATGTCGGAAAGCGCGACCACGGCCTGTCCGTCCACTTCCTCCATCCCATCCACAGGACTGCCGAGCTCGAGGCCACTGCTGCTGATCGGACGGGCTGAACGGCTGGTGATCCGGGTGCCGGGGGCATCGCTCCAACTGGAGCGCACCACAAGGTTCACGCCGTAGTTACGGGCGATCTCAACGGCCCTGGGATGCAGCACGGAGGCCCCAAGGCTGGCGAGTTCCAGCATTTCGTCGCAGCTGATCGTCTCCATCAGCTGGGCATCGGACACCTTGCGCGGATCGGTGCTCAGAACACCCGGAACGTCGGTGTAGATCTCGCAGGCATCGGCACCCAGGGCCGCCGCCAGGGCGACAGCGGAGGTGTCGGAGCCCCCGCGCCCGAGGGTGGTGATTTCGTTGAGGCCATCGCTGCTGGTGCTGGTGCCCTGGAAACCGGCAACCACCACCACCTGGCCAGCCGCGAGGCGGTTGCGGATTCGGTCGGTGCGAATCCCGAGGATCCGGGCCCGGCCATGAGTCGATTCCGTGGCGATGCCCACCTGTGGACCGGTCATCGAGGTCGCACTGACCCCCTGGGCGTTCAAGGCCATCGCCAGCAAGGCGATCGACACCTGTTCGCCACTGGCCAGCAGCATGTCCATCTCCCGCTGGGTGGGGGCAGAGGTGATGGCGTTGGCCAGACCGGTCAATTCATCGGTGGTGTGGCCCATGGCGGAGACCACAACAACCACGTCGTGCCCCTCCTCCCGGCAACGTCCGATCCGATCAGCCACCGCCTTGATGCGTTCCACGCTGCCGACGGAGGTGCCCCCGAATTTCTGCACCAGGAGGGCCATGGACCGGGCTTCAGCAACGCTGGATTTTCTCACCTGGCGGGCAACGATCAGCCCAGCAGGCCGTCGCGGAAGGCGTCGCCCGGCTGAGCGCCGCGTTTCAGCCGGGCCTCCACCTCCAGTAGACGGCCCAGGAGTGAGAGAAAGCGCTTGGGCGGGCGGCCCTGCAGCTGCTTGCGCATCACGTAGATGCGTTTGGGGTTGCCGATCCCAGCGGCTTTGGCGATCACCGCCACATCCCGTTCCCCCTGCTGTTCCAGCAGGCTCACCCAGAGCCAGCCGCGGATCTGACCGGTGAGGGTGGCCACGATGCGCAGGGCTGGTTCCCCGGCTTCGATCAGGGCATCCCAGCGGGCGATCGCTTCGCCGGGGTTGCCCTCCAGCAGGGCATCGCCCACGGCCAGGGCGTTGGTGGAGCGTCCTCCCACCAGCTCCTGCACCCGTGCGGCGGAAATGCTGGTGTCCCGCAGGGAAAGCTTGCGCAGTTCCGATTCCAGTCGGGCGCTGTCGGTGCCGATGGCCTCCACCAGGGCATCGATGGCATCCGGCTCCACCTTCAGGCCCAGGGCCTCGGCCGTGCGTTGCACCAGCTGACGCTGGCCGTTGCCATCCCAGGCGGCCGGCAGCGGAAAGCTCTGTTCGTGATCGAGCCCGCTTTTGATGCGTTTCTGCAGGGCTTTGGTGGTGCGCAGGCGACCATCCGGTTTGGCCGGGTTCACCAGCACCAGGTGGCTGGTGTCGGGGATGAGCTCAACAGCGGCCTCAAACCGGTCAGCCAGCTCACTGGGGCAGCCATTGCAGAACGGACTGCGCTGCAGCAGCACCAGCCGTTCGCCCGTGGCGAAGGGAGGGGTACGGGCCTCCTCGAGGGCCTGTAGGGCCTGACCCGCATCGGACCCATCCAGGCGGCTGAGGTTGAGGCTGCTCCAGCTGGGGTCGACAAACTTGCCGATCAGGGCATCGATGGCCCGGTCCCGCGCAGCGGCGTCATCACCCCAGAGCAGATGGATCGGCATGGGTTGATGATGGCGTGGATGGCCCAAGACCACCCGATCTTCACCGAAAGCATCCGGCGGATCCGGGCGGCTCTGGGGGAGACGGGTCTGCCACCGCTGCAACAGCAGGTGCTGGAACGGCTGGTGCACAGCAGCGGCGATCTCTCGTTGGGAACACTGCTGCGGTTCAGCGAGGGAGCCTGTGAGCAGGGCTTGGCAGCGCTGAAGCAGGGTGCGCCGATCCTGACGGACACCGCGATGGCGGCGGCTGCGGTGGCCCCGATGGCCCAACGCACCCTTGGCAGTGCCGTGCACACGGTGCTGGAGTGGGCGCCTGAGGCAGCGCCGGCGGGTTCAACGCGCACTGCGGCGGGTATGGAGCAGGCTTGGCGCGCGCTCGCGCTGGTGTCACCGGCTCCGGTGGTGCTGATCGGCAGTGCGCCAACCGCCCTTGAGGTGTTGTTGCAGCAGGTGGCCGCTGGTGCTCCAGCCCCCAGCCTGGTGATCGGCATGCCGGTGGGTTTTGTGGGGGTGGCGGAAAGCAAGAAGCATCTGGCGGCCAGTGGCCTGGCCCAGATCCGTTTGGAGAGCAGCAGGGGTGGAGCGGGTCTGGTGGCCGCGGCGGTTAATGCTCTGCTGCGCGCTGCTGCAGCACCAGCTCCGCCCCTTTCCAGCTGAGGTGCCAGCCCCCGGCAAGATCGGCCGCACCGCCGGGGGCGCCGCTTTCAAGTCGCCGGCTGAGTTCGTCCAGTTGGCTGGACGGCAGGGCTGTCACCCCATGCTGTTGCAGCCACTGCGCCAGCAGCAGCCGGCGTGTGGCTGGGCTCAACGCCCCCAGGCCGCGGCGGTCCAGGCCGGTAGCGGTTTTCAGAAGCTCCAGCGCCATCCGGCTGAGTTCCGTCTGACTGTCCCGCACCTGGGACACCCGTTCGGCCAGATTGCTCATCCGCTGCGTGCTGCCGGGATGCAACGCCTCCAGCACCGGCAGCACCTCCTGGCGGATCCGGTTGCGCGCGAACTCCGGGGATTGGTTGCTGGGGTCCTCCCAGATCGGCAGGGCGAGGTCTTGGCAGATCTGGAGGGTGTCACGGCGCTGCAGGTGCAGCAGTGGCCGGCGCAGGAGGGGCCCTTCAGGGCTGAGGCGGCGGACGCTGGGCAGGGCCGCCAGGCAGGCCATGTCGCTGCCGCGGGCCAGCTGCAGCAGCATCGTTTCGGCCCGGTCGCTGGCGGTGTGGCCGGTCACCACATCGGCGCCGGCCTCGCGGGCCCGCTGTTCGAGCTGGGCGTAGCGCCACTGGCGGGCCGTGGCTTCGCTGGGCACCTGGCCTACCGCGGCCTGATCCACCTGCAGGGGGAGCTGCCGCTGCTGGCACCAGCTGCTCAGTTCCGCGGCGATTCGGCTGGAGCGGTCGTGCCAGCCGTGATCGCCGTGCCACAGGCTCAGGCTCCAGCCGTGCATGGGCGCCAGATCCTGCAGCAACGCCAGCAGGGCCATGGAGTCCTGTCCGCCGGACACCGCCAGCAGCAGAGCGCTGCCCTGGGGCAGCAGCTGCGGCTGCATCAGCAGGCGCCGGTGCAGGAGGTCATGCCAGGACGTCCAGCGCAAAAAGGAGAGGTGCGTTTCCCCCACGGTGTGAGAATCAGGGCATCGCTGTCCAGTCCCCCATGACCCGTCTTCAGCAGCTGCCCGTTTCTCTGCAGCGCAGCCTTGAGCAGCGCTCTGCGCTCAAGGTGATCGCTGGCCTGATGAATTTCGATGCCGCCAGTGTGGAACGGGTCGCCCGTGCCGCCGGGTGTGGCGGTGCTGATCTGATCGACGTGGCCTGCGACCCCGCCCTGGTGCGTCTGGCGATCGAAGCCTCCGGTGGCGTGCCCGTGTGCGTGTCGTCGGTGGAGCCTGAGCAGTTCCCCGCGGCGGTGGAAGCCGGTGCGCTGATGGTGGAGATCGGCAACTACGACGCCTTCTATCCCCAGGGTCGGATCTTTGATGCGGCTGAGGTGCTGGAGCTCACCCGCCGCACCCGCCAACTGCTGCCCAGCGTGGTGTTGAGCGTCACCGTGCCCCACGTGTTGCCGATGGATGAGCAGGAGCAGCTGGCCATCGATCTGGTGGCTGCCGGTGCCGACCTGATCCAAACCGAGGGCGGCACCAGTGCCAAGCCCTTCAGTCCTGGCCACCTCGGCCTGATTGAGAAGGCTGCCCCCACCCTGGCGGCGGCCCACAGCATCAGCCGCGCCGTCGATGTGCCCGTTCTCTGTGCCTCGGGTCTTTCGGCGGTGACGCTGCCGATGGCCATCGCTGCCGGTGCGGCCGGTGTGGGCGTCGGTTCTGCCGTGAATCGCCTGCAGGACGAGCTGGCGATGGTGGCGGTGGTGCGTGGTCTGCGTGATGCCCTCGGCAGCGCTGTTACGACCCGCGTCTGACCCTGAATCTGCGCTGAGCGGAGGCCTCTTCCCCTTCATGGTGTGAAGAGTGCTCCGCTCGCTCGCGGGAGCAACAGCTCTCGTGTGAAAATCGACTCCTGACTTCCAGCTCCATGCAGTTCATCAACACGCTGACCGTTCTGGCCCTGGTGGTGGCGTCCTTCGCTTTGATCGTTGCGGTGCCGGTGCTGTACGCCTCCAGCGAGGACAGCGGCCGCTCCAACCGTCTGATCCTGCTGGGCAGTGCTGTGTGGGTGGCGCTGGTGCTGCTGAACTGGGGTGTGAGCTTCTTTGTCGTCTGAGCTCAGCCTCAGGCAGAACCTGGCGGGTGCCACGATGGCTGAGATTCAGTCGGCACCTTCCCAATGGCCACGTTTGAAGGACGTTTCTCTGACGCAGCCGGGCTGCGCGTCGGCATCGTCGTGGCCCGTTTCAATGATCTGGTCACCGCCAAGCTGCTGAGCGGCTGTCTCGACTGCCTCAAGCGCCATGGCGTGGATGTGTCGGAGACCAGCTCCCAGCTGGACGTGGCCTGGGTGCCGGGGTCGTTCGAACTGCCGATCGTGGCCCAGCAGATGGCCCGCTCAGGTCAGTACCAGGTGCTGATCACCCTGGGGGCGGTGATCCGCGGCGACACGCCCCATTTCGATGTGGTGGTGGCGGAGGCCAGCAAAGGCGTTGCAGCGGTGGCGCGCGACACCTCCGTGCCGGTGATCTTCGGCGTGTTGACCACCGACACAATGCAGCAGGCGCTGGAGCGGGCGGGCATCAAGAGCAATCTCGGCTGGAGCTACGGCCTGGAAGCCCTCGAGATGGGCAGCCTGATGCGGGCCTTGCCATCGGCTTGATGCTTCAGGCCGCCAACTGATCCAGCACCTGACGGGCCCGTTGCACCACGGGCTTGGGAACGCCGGCCAGGCGTGCCGCTTCGATGCCGTAGCTGCGGCTGGCGCCGCCGGCCTGCACCTGATGGAGGAACACCAGATCCTCACCGGTTTCCTCCACCAGCACCTGGAAGTTGGCCACGTTGTCGCGCTCGGAGGCCAGATTGTTGAGCTCGTGATAGTGGGTGGCGAACACCGTGCGGCTGCCCAGGTCGCCGGCCAGGTGCTCGCTCACGGCCCAGGCGATCGAGAGGCCATCGAAGGTGGCGGTGCCCCGCCCGATCTCATCGAGCAGCACCAGGGAACGATCGCTGGCGTGGTGAAGGATGTTGGCGGTTTCGGCCATCTCCACCATGAAGGTGGACTGGCCGGCGGCCAGATCATCCACGGCACCCACCCGGGTGAAGATCCGATCGGCGATGCCGACCGTGGCGGATCGGGCCGGCACCCAGCTGCCAATCTGCGCCATCAGTTGGATCAGGCCGATCTGGCGTAGGTAGCAGCTCTTGCCACTGGCGTTGGGGCCCGTGAGCACCACCAGATCGGTGCCCTCACCCAGCTGCACATCATTGGGGGTGAAGGCAGTTTCCACCAGCCGCTGCTCCACCACCGGATGGCGGCTGGCCTCCAGCTGCAGCCCCCGACTGTCGGTGATGGTCGGGGCGCAGTAGCCGCCGCTGGCGGCCACATCGGCCAGGCCGGTGAGGGCATCGAGGGCAGCAACGGCGCGGGCCGCTTGGCGGATCGGGGCGGCCATGGCCCCCACCTGTTCCCGGAGCTGGCAGAACAGCTCATATTCCCGCTGGCAGGCCCGGGCCCGCAGTTGGAAGATGCGGCCCTCCCGCTCCTTGAGATCCGGGGTGATGAAGCGTTCCTCATTGGCCAGGGTCTGGCGCCGGATCCAGTGGTCCGGCACGGCGGTGGCCTTGGCTTTGCTCACCGCCAGGAAATAGCCGAAGGTGCGGTGGTGCTGCAGCTTCAGGGTGCTGATGCCACTGCGTTGGCGCTCCTGCTGCTCCTGGTGGCTGAGCCAAGCGTCCTGATCGTCCAGCTGGTTGCGCAGACCATCCAGCAGCGGGTCGACGCCGTCATGGATCAGCTCGCCCTCGGAGAGGGAGAGCGGTGGCGCCTCCACCAGCTCGTGGCGAATCGTCCGGGCCAGCTCCGCCAGGGCTGGATCGGGGCTGAGCAGCTGCTGCAGCCACTCCGGCCCTGTACTGATCGCAGAGTCCAGCCGAGCGGTGAGCTGCGGCAACCGTTCCAGGCCATCGGCGATGGCCACCAGATCGCGGGCACCGGCATGGCCCGCTCCGGCCCGGCCGGCCAGCCGCTCCAGGTCGCCCATCGGCCGCAGCAGCTGGCGGATCGCCAGCCGCAGGCTGCGGTCACCCACCAGGCGGCTCACCAGATCCTGGCGCTGCTGAATGGCCTGGCGGTCCATCAACGGTGCTTCCAGCCAGCGGCGCAGGCAACGGCCGCCCATGGCGGTGAGCGTGCGATCGATCGCCCAGAGCAACGACCCCTGCAACTGGTTGTCGCGCTGGGTGGCGGTGAGCTCCAGGTTGCGGCGGGTCTGGGCATCCAGCACCAGGGCATCGCCGCGGTGCACGATCGCCGGCACCTCCAGGGGGATGCGGCTGTCCTCCTCCAGGGGCTGGGTGTCCTGCAGGTAGCGCAGCAGGCCACCGAGGGCCTGCAGGGCCAGGGGGTGCTCCGGCAGGCCGAGGCCATCGAGGCTGCTGATGCCGTAGTGCTGCTGCAGGGTGCGCTCCGCTTCCACTGGGCTGAAGGGGGTGCTGGCCATCGGCGTGAGCCGCAACCGTTCTGGGCACCAGGCCGGCCGCTCAGCATCGAGGGCGGCGGCCCAGAGCAGTTCAGAGGCCTCCTGCTGGGCCAGCTGCTGGTGCAGGGCGCTGCTGTCGTCCCGTTGCATCACCTGCACCTCGCCGGTGCTCACATCGGCGCTGGCCAGGCCCCAGCGCAGCGGTTGCTTGCCCTGGGCCGGCTCCACCACCACCGCCGCCAGCCAGTTGTTGCGGCGGGCGCTGAGCATGCCCTCCTCCAACACGGTGCCTGGGGTCAGCACCCGGGTGATGTCCCGCTTGAGCAGGGCACCCTTGGTGGGGGTGGTTTCGAGTTGATCGCAAAGGGCCACGCTGTAGCCCTGCTTGATCAGTTCGGCGCAGTAGCGCTCAGCGGCGTGGTGGGGGATGCCCGCCATCGGCACCCGCCCGATCGCTTTGCCGCCTTCCTTGCCGGTGAGGGTGAGCTCCAGCACCCGGGAGAGTTCGATGGCGTCTTCGAAGAAGCACTCGAAGAAGTCGCCCAGGCGGTAGAGCAGCACCCGTTCTGGATGGGCCGCTTTGAGCTCCACGTAGTGGCGCAGCATCGGTGTGAGCTGCAGCGGGTCCAGCTGGCTGTGGTGGGCCCAGGCCGGTTCGTCGCTGCTGGGATCTGAATCGTTTGCAGCCGGGGCTTCGCGGCTGGTCTCGCTTGTCGTGGCCTGTCGCTGGCGGGGCCGGGCGGCGGCATCGGCGCCGAGTTCGTCGTCGCTGAGATCGTGGATGGCCGTCTCCGGTTCGCTGCTGGGTGCAGTCGGTGTAGCCGGCTCCGGCGCCCCGAACAGATTGCCCTGCAGGGCGTCGTCAGGGGACTGGGACGCGGACCGGGGCATCGGCTGATCTGACGGATCCGGATCGTACCGGGCCTGACCGGATTGAGATGCCTCAGCGGCGCAGCACCATCAGTTGCTGGGGATTCGCATCCTGGAAGCCGAGTTGCCGGTAGAAGCCGGCGCTCTTGGTGGTCATCAGATACACCCGTTCCACGCCCACCACCGGTGGGGTGTGCAGCAGTTCTTCGATCACCCGGCGGCCGAGGCCGTGGCCTTGCAGATCACCGGCCACCACGATGTCCCAGAGCACGGCCCGGCTGAAGCCATCGGAGGTGGCCCGGCCGAAGCCCACCAGCCGCTTGCCGCGCCAGAGGCTCACCACGGCATCGCTACCGGCCAGTAGGCGCCGCAGCTGAGCAAAGCTTCGGCCACGGGCCCAGAAGGCGTGGCGATCGAACAGCCGTTGCAGTTTGAGCAGCGCCCGGCTGGGGCGCAGATCCGGCCCGAGGCCCAGCCAACGCAGGCCGGGGGCACCGGGGGCATGGTGAACCAGCCGGATCGGGGTCACGGGTGGGGGAGCCGCAGCACTTCATCTTGCTCCCCGGCGATAATTGACGGCCGCCGTCTGGCCCCGCACCCATGCCCGCCTACGACCTCACGGCTCCGTATTCGCCGAAGGGCGACCAGCCGACGGCGATCAAGCAGCTGGTGAAGGGCGTCAACAGCGGTGAGCGCTATCAGACGCTGCTGGGGGCCACGGGCACGGGCAAGACGTTCACGATGGCCAACGTGATCGCCCAGACCGGCCGGCCGGCTCTGGTGCTGGCCCACAACAAAACCCTGGCGGCCCAGCTCTGCAATGAGCTGCGGGAGTTCTTCCCGGAGAACGCCGTTGAGTACTTCATCTCCTATTACGACTACTACCAACCGGAGGCCTACGTACCGGTCAGCGACACCTACATCGCCAAGACGGCGTCGATCAACGAGGAGATCGACATGCTGCGCCACTCGGCGACCCGTTCCTTGTTTGAACGGCGCGACGTGATCGTGGTGGCCTCGATCAGCTGCATCTACGGCCTGGGCATTCCCAGTGAATACCTCAAGGCGGCGGTGAAGTTCGAGGTGGGCGAGACCCTCAACATCCGCAGCCAGCTGCGGGAGCTGGTGAACAACCAATACAGCCGCAACGACACCGAAATCGCCCGCGGCCGTTTCCGGATGAAGGGGGATGTGCTGGAGATCGGCCCGGCCTACGAAGACCGGTTGGTGCGGGTTGAGCTGTTCGGCGACGAGGTGGAGGCGATCCGCTACGTCGACCCCACCACCGGCGAGATCCTCCAGAGCATGGACGCGGTGAACATCTATCCGGCCAAGCACTTTGTGACCCCCAAAGACCGGCTGGATTCGGCCATCAGCGCCATCCGCTCAGAGCTGCGGGAGCGGCTGGATGTGCTCAATGGCGAAGGCAAGTTGCTGGAGGCTCAGCGGCTGGAGCAGCGCACCAAGTACGACCTGGAGATGCTGGGTCAGGTGGGCTACTGCAACGGGGTGGAGAACTATGCCCGCCATCTGGCCGGCCGCGAGGAGGGCACCCCGCCGGAGTGCCTGATCGATTACTTCCCGGATGACTGGCTGCTGATCGTGGACGAGAGCCACGTCACCTGCTCACAGCTGCAGGCGATGTACAACGGCGACCAGGCCCGCAAGAAAGTGCTTATCGAGCACGGCTTCCGCCTGCCCAGTGCGGCGGACAACCGGCCCTTGAAGGGGGCCGAGTTCTGGGAGAAGGCACGCCAAACCGTTTTTGTTTCAGCCACCCCGGGGGACTGGGAGATGGAGGTGAGTGGCGGTGAAGTGGCCGAACAGGTGATTCGCCCCACCGGCGTGCTCGATCCGGTGGTGGAGGTGCGGCCCACTACGGGTCAGGTGGATGATCTGCTCGGAGAGATCCGCGATCGGGCGGCCAAGAACCAGCGGGTGCTGGTCACCACCCTCACCAAGCGCATGGCGGAAGACCTCACCGATTACCTGGCGGAGAACGAGGTGCGGGTGCGCTACCTGCACTCGGAGATCCACTCGATCGAGCGGATCGAGATTATCCAGGATTTGCGCCTTGGGGAATACGACGTGCTGGTGGGGGTGAACCTGCTGCGGGAAGGTCTGGACCTGCCGGAGGTGAGCCTGGTGGCGATCCTCGATGCGGATAAAGAAGGCTTCCTGCGGGCCGAGCGCTCCTTGATCCAGACCATCGGCCGGGCCGCACGTCATGTGGAGGGGGTGGCGCTGCTCTATGCCGACAACATGACCGACTCGATGGCCAAGGCCATCTCCGAAACCGAGCGGCGCCGGGCGATCCAGCAGACCTACAACGAGAAGAACGGCGTGGTGCCGACAGCGGCGGGCAAGAAGGCCAGCAATTCGATCCTTAGCTTCCTGGAGCTGAGCCGCAAGCTCAAGCAGGACGGGCCCGATGCTGATCTGGTGGAGGTGGTGGGCAAGGCCGCCAAGGCTTTGGAGAACGATCCTGATGCCGGGCTGGCGCTGGAGGCGCTGCCGGAGTTGATCGATCAGCTGGAGGCCAAGATGAAGGAGGCGGCCAAGAAGCTCGATTTCGAAGAAGCGGCCAACCTGCGCGACCGGGTCAAACAACTGCGCCAGAAGATGGCGGGGTCGCATTGAGTCGGTTGGGTTGTTTTCATCCCTTGAACCAGCTCCTCACAAGAGCTTCCAGTGTTGTGGTGGATTGACCGTGGGACCCTCTGTAGTGCATGCTGTTGTGGTCGCAAGGGACGTTTCCCAAGTGACGATTTGCGGATGTAGCTCAGTGGTAGAGCATCTCCTTGCCAAGGAGAGGGTCGAGAGTTCGAATCTCTTCATCCGCTTGTAAAAAACAATGAGATTTCAGCCACCGGGTTGTAAATCTCTATCCCCAAGGTTGGTGGTCTGGTTTCGTCCACCATCGTCATATCTGTGCGCTTAGGGCTAATAGAGGCAACAATGCAAGGAAGGTTTGACCAGGTTCTTTTGCGACCAATTCAGTTCTGAGTGTGATTTGTGATGGAATATCGCTGTGATGATCTACTCCATTGATGTGGTTTAAAGATCCCAGAAGCCTGATGTTTGTGGCTGCGGGTCTTGATTTAGCGGGTCAGGTGATCCTGCTCGTTCTTCTCGCTGCCTCGACGAACTGGCTTTCTGTACCCAAGGCGATCCAAACGTTGGCATGGCCTTGGGGTTGGACTGTCTTTTGTTTGTTGCTTTATCCCTCCCTGGGCTGGCTGTTTGGCAGCTACACGGTCTTGCGTTGGCGTCGTATCCCGCAGCTACAGCTGTTGCAACGTGTCTTGCTGACGTGCGTGGCCACGCTTGTTGTTGTGGCAATTGCTCGCTGGGTGATTAATCCGGCCGAAAGCATTTGGCTGCTGCATCGCCGGGTTCAGCTGCTCTGGTTGAGCGGTGTGTTCATCTGGTCGTTGTCGGTGCGAATCGCGCTGCGAAGAGGTTTGGTTCTTCCGGATCCGCCTCAGTTGTTGTTGGTGGCCGATCACCAAGAAGCGCAGGTGATTCAGCAGGCTTGGCGCCGTGTTCCGCAACTGCAGAATTTGCAGTTGCTTGATTTTGGTCTGCTTCAAGAGCACGTATTGGCGACGAATGAGCGCTGTTTGATCACGTTGGGCTCTCAATGGCGGGAGCGAACTCAGCACCTTGGGCTGAGAGAGCAGTTGGATGCATTGGATCCACGCCAGATTCAGGTGATTTCACCAGCGGGCTTATTTGAGCGCCAGCAGGAGCGGTTGCCACCTGTTCTTGTGGGTGAGGGTTGGATGACCTATGACGAAATGCCCTGGGCAGAACCGTTCAGCTTCCAGACGCAGCTCAAGCGTGCCTCTGATGTGGTTCTCGCCTCAGGTTTGCTTCTGATCACCTCACCGCTTCTGGTGTTGGCAATGGCTTGGATTTGGCTGGATGACCCAGGCCCGGTGTTTTATCAGCAAAAACGCTCGGGTTGGATGGGTGATCCGTTCACGGTGTTGAAACTGCGCACGATGCGCGTGCAGCCGGCCCATGCTGCTGCGAGCTGGACGCAAGAGGGCGACCAGCGCATCACGCGCGCAGGCAAGGTCTTGCGTCGGCTCAGGATTGATGAACTGCCGCAGCTGCTTAATGTATTGACAGGAGATATGAGCCTGATCGGGCCACGGCCAGAGCGTCCGGAGTTGGAAGACGCGTTGGAGCGCAACATTCCCCATTACCGCATGCGTCACTGGATGCGACCAGGCCTAAGTGGCTGGGCGCAGGTATGCGCTCCCTATGCCAGCAGTATCGAGGATTCTGATCTCAAGTTGTCTTACGACTTATTTTATCTCAAGCGATTCAGTATTTGGCTGGATCTTGTAATCCTATTCCGTACGATTAAGACCATTTTGAAGGCTTCAGGGCGTTGATCTTAGCTTTAAAGCGCTGAACAGGATTGATTGCTTTGAGGTCGCCATACACTTTCTTCTCCCATGCGCTCCATGCCGGGTTGTTGTTATGTATTCGTTGTAGATCGCGTGCACCAAAAAACTTTTCGATGCTTCTTGCATAAGTATTGGAATTACGTTTTGGAAATCTCAGTTTGGGTGTGCCTTCTGGGAGCAGCGGCCAGACCTGCTGATTGCTGTCAACCTCAAGATTCTCGAGGCGTATAACGCGATCGCATTCAGTGGCTTTGAAATAGTGAATCCAGTAATCGGCCGCAACCCAGGTGCCGCCAAGTCGAAGTGAATAAAACAATCCACTTTTGACTGGCTCGAATGGGAGTTTTAAGCCCATTTTTTTGGTTTTGTGGTGCCAATCACTGAGAAGCCAATTGGTTAATCGGCGGCTCGTTATTATCTTCTCCTTATTGTTTACTATTTCGTTTGAGCCGGCACGCGATTCGGCCGAGTCGTGTTTGCTGTCTTCTTCGTCAGGATCAATCTGAAGTCCTTTGATGTTGAGGCTGCGGAAAAGACTGGCTGTGCTCGTTCCGCCTGTTTTCGGCAAGTGAAGCCAGATGAAAGTAGAGCCTTGAATCATAAAAAAACCCCTCCCAAAGGGAGGGGTGATGGGTGGTTGATTAGCTACTTAATCAACCGAAGAAGGCGGAAGCGCTGGCTGCATTGTCGAAAACAACCAGATCCAAGGCGACGGCAGAGACATCGAATTGGGCATTAGCTGTAGCACCGGCGACCCCCATCGACAACAGAACGTCGTCTCCAGTAGAGCTCAGAACGAACGTTTGCAGCGTGCTGTTGTAGGTGCCGCGAACGAAGTAGGCCTGGTTGTTGGCCATTGTGCCAGCAGTGAGGTCGGCAACCATGCTCTTAGCAGTGCCCAGGGACGTGGTCGTCAGAGTGTCGCCGGTGTCGAATCCGACAACGAGCTCTGCAGTCAGACCCGTCATGGTTCCGCTCTGAGCGAGGATTTGAGCGTCAGTCAGGTCGGAACCTCCGGTGGCACCATCGCCTGCAGCGAGGGTGATCTTGTCAGCACCCTCGCCAAGGCTGATGTAGTCAACACCAGCGTTAGCGTCGATTACGTCAGCGCCGCCACCACCGAAGATGGATTCAGCACCTGTAGAGCCGGTGATGGTGTCAGCACCCTTGTCACCGTAGAACTGGACGTTGCCAACAATGTTGGAAGCAGTGGTGACAGTGGAAACGTTAATAGTGTCTCCCTCAGAACCACCGCGAATGGTTGCGTCCTCAATCAGAGTGTCGCCAGTGGTGGAGAAGGTGTCTGCACCCTTCTGACCATTGAAGAAGAACGTCTTGCTGGTTCCGTCGTCGCCGATCTGAGCGCCAACGCTCAAAGTATCAGCATCCGCGCCACCCACAATTGAAGTGGTGATGGTTGCGTGGGCGGCGGTGAGATTGAAAATGTCCGCGCCTTTGCCGCCGGCGTAACGGTTAGCGCCAGAGGTGGCTGTGGTGGCTGTGGTGAGGAGGAAAGTGTCAACACCGTCTTGGCCGCCAACGGTGATGCCGTCGTCACCAGCGTCGTTGGTGAATGTGTCGGTACCAGCACCCAGGTTGATTGTGCCGCTGGTGAGAGCAGCGCCGCCAGTGTCAACGCTGTCGTTGCCAGCACCCATTCCGATGGTGGCGGAAGTTGTCGCGCCGCCGAAGGTGAGGGTGTCGTTGCCTTCGTAGGAATTGACTGTTACAGCTCTAACTGCTGCAGCAACTGCCCCGGTGTCATTGCCAGAGGTTCCTACAAGAGTAGAAGATGTTGAAAGAGTAGACGTTGTGTAAGCCAAGGCCTTTGCAAAGAAAAAGGGCTACGGCGTGATTTTATGGTCCAATCCCTTGCAGCGCAAGTAGTTTGGACAGTTGGGCTAGTGGATTGTTATCGCCTGCTGACGCGGCTTTTCAAAGCTGACGCAATGAGTCAACTTTATTCTGGAATGTCCCAAGCAGGAGCTGTAGGTAGCTGACCTTTCGCAGTTTGATGTTGGAGTTCAGGCTCATTCCTACCTGCAGCGGGAGCATTTGCCCGCCCTTCAGCATCAACCGCTGGCTATTAAGTTTGATCGTTGCTGGATACCGATAGTCTGGACGGTTGTCTTGTTGGCTTGGGGGAAGTGCATCGGAGCCGATGCTTTTTACTTCTCCTTCTAATACGCCAAAATCAGTAGCTGGAAAGGAATCAATGCTGAGATCTGCAGGCATACCCACTTTTACGAAGCCGATCTGACTACTTGGAATCTCAACCTTTGCTTGGAGAGTGTCATAAGGAACAATTTTCATGACCGTTTCGGTGCTCTGCGCTGCATAACCTTTGCCGCGGGGTTGTAGATCGAAAACAACTCCGTCTACGGGTGAGCGTAAAACCTGGTAGCGGAGATTAACGGATGCTTCGGTTATTTTTGTGTTTAACTCTTCGAGTGCAGCTTTAAGCTGTTGCATTTGTTGTTGTTGATATGCCTCTTGGCGTAAGCGATCCACCCTGACTTGGCTTAGTTTGCCAGCTGTCTCGGTCACAATGTTCATTTGTTTTAAATACTGAAGTTCTGCCGCTGCACCTTGTTCCTCTAGGAACTTGTATCGATCAAGGATTACTTTTTGAAGGTCTAGGTTCTGCATTAGCATCTTCTCTTCCTCTTGGTTGAGGAGAAGATATTGCTTTAATTCCTTCTCCTTCAGGGCTAACTGTTGAGTTTTAAGGCGTTGGCTCTCTTGCAAAGAGTTGAATCGCTGCTGTGTCGTCTCGGCATCCAGCCGCATCACAACCTGACCCGCTTTCACCTCTTCCCCATCTTGCACCAAAATTTCTGAAGCAATGCCACCCACATGCATCTGAATCGCTTGCACAGAGCCCAGTGGTTCCAGTTTCCCTGTCACTGTGACCACTTAATCTGTTTTGGCAATGGCCAACCAGCTCACGGCAAAGGTGGCAGTTCCCATCAGGCTCCAGATGGTGCCTTTGACCCATTTGGATGACTGTTGAATGACTTCGCCCTCATCCTCTCGTTCTTGAAAAAATCGTTCCAAAGCGTCTTGGCTGGATTTAATCAAGTCCCGGAGATTGAAACGATCCCAAGGTTTGTTCGATGAATGCCTCGCTTCAAAGCTCGGTTCAGTTGAAGAGGTCTGGTTTGTGCTCACGTCAACCTGCCTCCTGCTGGCGATACAGAGCGTAGTAGCGCCCTTGCTTGGCCATCAATTCGTCGTGGCTTCCTATTTCCACGATGGCGCCTTGATGCATCATCACGATCATGTCGGCATTGCGCACGGTTGAAAGTCGATGGGTCACAAAAAACACCGTGCAACCTTTGAGTGATTCCCGCAGGTTCTGGCAGACGCGTCGCTCTGTGTCGTAATCCAGAGCGCTTGTGGCTTCATCCATCACCAATAATTTGGGATTGGCAAGAATGGTGCGAGCAATCGCTAGGCGTTGTCGCTGACCACCAGAGAGGTTGGTGCCACGTTCACCCAGTTCGGTGCTGTAACCCGAAGGCAATTCCATGATGAAGTCGTGGGCGCAGGCAACAGCTGCTGCTTTTGCAATTTCCTCTCCGCTTGCATTCGGATCGGTCAAGGCCACGTTTTCGCTCACGCTTCCCGAAAACAACAAAGGCTCCTGAGGAACTATTCCGATTTGGCGACGAAGTGAATACAGCTCGACCTTGTCGATGTCGTAACCATCGATCAGGATACGACCGTTTTCTGGTGAGTAGAGGCGAGGCAGCAGTTTCATCAGTGTGCTTTTGCCACTTCCGCTCTGACCAACCACCCCAACAAAAGTTCCAGGGGGAATGAAGAGATTGATGTTTTTAAGCACCTGCGGTTTGTCGGCACCAAAACGGAATTGCAGGTCTTCAAAGGTCACTGACCCGCAGATGGGTGGAAGATGGATCTTGCCTTGATCCAGTTCCGTTGATTCTTCTGGGGTATCGACGATGTCGGCGAGGCGCTCAAAGCTCACTCGCAATTCCTGGATGCGCTGCCAGATCGTCGACAGCCGCAACAACGGTTGGGTCACATAACCACTGATGATCCGGAAGGCAATCAACTGACCGAGGGTGAGCTCACCGTTGAGCACCAGGCTGGCGCCCACCCAGAGGACCATCAGCTGTGAAAGTTTTTGAAAAACCTGACCGGTTTGGTTCAAAGCTGTGCCGGTTACAGTTTTTTCAAAAGTTCGGTTGATGTATTTGGCGTAACGTTCTTGCCATTTCCAACGGCTCACAATTTCTACGTTCTGCGCTTTCACCGTTTGAATGCCGGTGAGCACTTCGATCAGGTGGGATTGAGTGCTTGCGTTTTCTTCAGCAGCTTGGCGGAACTGCCGTCTGAACAGCGGTGCCCCAACCAGGGTGATGGCCACCTGAATTGGCACAACGATTAGTGCGATCAAGGTGAGCACCCAGCTGTAAAGGGCCATCACCAAGATGTAGATCACCGAAAACGCAGCATCGATGATGGTGGTGAGAGCTTCACCGGTGAGGAAATTGCGGATCTTTTCCAGCTCGGCAATGCGTGTGCCCAGTTCACCCACAGGCCTGCGGTCGAAGTAACCGACTGGCAGACGCAACAGGTGGTCTATGACCTCTGCGCCAAGGCGCATGTCAATTCTGTTGGTGGTATCTGCAAACAGGAAGGTCCTCAAGCTTCCTAATATGCCCTCAAAAACGGTGACCGCCACGAGGGCGATTCCCAACACTTGCAATGTGTCGAGGCTCCGCTGGGAAATCACCTTGTCGATGATCACTTGAATTAGCAGTGGGTTGGCTAGCGTGAACAGCTGCACCACAAACGATGAGCCCAGCACCATCAGCAAGGTGGAGCGGTATCGCTGGATAGCTGGCAGGAACCAGCCGAAATTGAATTTGTCGTTGGGGGTGGCACTGGTGCGATCCACCAAGATCACCTCAAAGCCATCCGGAGCCTGTTTGGCGATTACCTCCGGGGCAAGCTCAAGCCAACCCAGACGGGGGTGCGCAACCAGCAGGCCATTGGAATCACTGCGTACCGCAACACCGAAGCTATCGCCCCATGCGATCAGGCAGGGCACATTCATCCGCGTGCACAGACTTGCCGGCACCCTGGCGCCGGAGGCATGGAGTCCCATCCCGGCAGCAAGTTGGCCAAGCATGGGCAGATTGGGTTGCTTGCCCCGCCGCAGTGCATCGCGGATGGTTTTCTCCAGCGCATCCCGACGGAAGGGCAGTCCCATCACCTCGGCAAGCATGCGGAAGCAAGCCAAACTCTCCTGAAGCGCACCGTTTCCGGTGATCAGCGTCAATGTTGTTCGTGGATCTTTGCCAGTCAGGTTGAGGCTGGAACGGCTCGTTAGTTGGCTGATGCCATTGGCTTCTATTGCCGGTTCGTCCTGCTCTTTGCTTTGGGTTTGGCTGGTTTCGGAGGTATTTTTCCCGGCCCGGATTTGATCCACAACGGCGCGCGGCAGACTTAGAAGTCTTAAAGCGAAGGTTCCTTCGCTTCGCGGCAAACCATCAGCTGTTTCAAGCTCAGAATTGAGTGCGGCGCTGCTGTTGGCACTGGCCACAAAGGCCTGCTGTGTCTCATTGAGCGATTGGACGGCATCGGCTGTTGCTTCCAGGGCTTGGGCCGTGGGCATCACCTTGCTCAGCACATCCAGAAGACCAAATGGGGCCCGTTCGCTCTGGTTGAGCAAAGTGTTGATCAGGCTGGCTACCTCTGCTGGGAAGACGGTGCTATCGCACCAAGTACGGAAGCTGGTCTCACTGTTGTAGAGATCAGCGATCAGCGTGTCAGGCAAGGCCCATGCCTCAACGGCCGTGGCAGCACTCACCTCTTCACAGCCCTCGGCGCGGAGTAGAGAGGGCAGGCCCACGAGATTGCCAGGGCCGAGCACAGCCAGGGTGTTGAGCTGACCATTGTGGTTTCCAAGCAACCGAGCCTTGCCGCTAAGGAGCAACAGAATCCGGTTTGGAATGATCGAATGATCGCTAAGTGCATGGCCGATGCTGAAGCGAACCAGGCTGCCCTCGGTTTTGATCCGCTCTAACCCCGCCTCTGAACAGGTCTTAAACGCCGGGATGCTGGCGATGGCATCGAGTTGGGCGAAAACTGTCATGCAGGTGAGATTCCGCCAACTCAGGAGAGTCGCCGGATCTTACAGAGAACCCCCTCTCGAATCCACTCCTGAAAAAGTTCCTGGGCCATACGTTGTGCAGTGCCCTCATCAAAGCGAGCTGCCTCGTAGCGCTCCAGCCGGGCCACAAGCCACCAGTCTTCGATTCGGAAGGGTTCCAGCAGTTGGCCAGGCTGGCTGGTGCGCAGCCGTTCGCTCAGGGCCGGATGGGCATGGTTCAGGGGCACGGGTCCCACGATGCCTTTCGTTTTCGCTTCCCGGCCCTGGCTGTGTTCAGCAGCTAGGTCGGCGAAGTTTGCTTCCCGGCCGGCGATTCGCAGATACAACTCCCGTGCCAGGAAGCCGTCGCGCACGCGCAATAGGCTGTACACCACACTGTCGAGCTGCTCTTTTTTGGCTAAGAAGCGTGCTTCAGCTTTGTGCTGGAACTGTGCCCAGCTGTGCTGCTGCACCCTCGCCGGCAGCTCTAGCTGCCAATGCAGGGCCTCCGCGTCCAGGCCGCGGGCCTGCAGGTGGCTCGCCAGCTGCTCGTCGTTCTCGATCTTGTGATTGCTGAGGTAGCCGTTCCAGAGCTGGTCACACTGTTCTTCACTCAACGCCACGCCCCCGACCGCCTCAGCCACTACCTCGGCCTTGATCAGAGCTGACAGCAGATTGTGATGGCGCAGCAGTGCCAGCGCCTCGGGGGCCAGGTCTTCAATAGATAACTCGGGCATGCGGCTTGACATCCGCTCCTCAATCTATGGCTCACTTTTGCTCGGTAGTCTGGTCGAAGTGCGCAACGCCAGAATCTCCATGCTCAAGCTCCTGCTGGGTGATCCCAATGCCCGCAAGCTGAAGCGCTACCAGCCGATTGTTTCCGACATCAATCTGCTGGAAGAGGAGATCGTTCCCCTGAGTGACGATCAGCTGCGCGCAAGGACCAAGAGGTTTCAGGAGCAGCTGGCTTGCGCAGGCTCTCTTGATAATCAGCGCCCGATCCTGAATGAGATTTTGCCCGAGGCCTTTGCTGTGGTTCGCGAGGCGGCCAAGCGGGTGCTGGGCATGCGTCATTTCGATGTGCAGCTGATCGGCGGCATGGTGCTGCACGAGGGCCAGATCGCTGAGATGAAAACCGGCGAGGGCAAAACCCTGGTCGCTACCCTGCCGAGCTACCTCAACGCTCTCACCGGCCGCGGGGTTCATGTGGTGACGGTGAACGACTATCTCGCACGCCGAGATGCCGAGTGGATGGGCCAGGTGCACCGTTTCCTCGGCCTAACCGTGGGCTTGATTCAGCAGGACATGCGCCCGGAGGAGCGCCGGCGCAATTACAACTGCGATATCACCTACGCCACCAACTCAGAGCTGGGCTTCGACTATTTGCGGGACAACATGGCCGCAGACATCAGTGAGGTGGTGCAGCGCGAGTTCCAATACTGCGTGATCGACGAGGTGGATTCGATCCTGATCGACGAAGCCCGAACCCCCCTGATCATTTCCGGTCAGGTGGAACGGCCCCAGGAGAAATACCAGCAGGCGGCAGAAGTGGCCAATGCCCTGGCCCGCGCTGCCGAGCTGGGCAAAGACGGCATTGATCCGGAAGGTGATTACGAGGTGGATGAAAAGCAGCGCAGCTGCACCCTCACCGATGAGGGCTTCGCCAAGGCCGAGCAGATGCTGGGGGTGGGGGATCTGTTCAACCCCCAGGATCCTTGGGCCCACTACATCACCAACGCCCTCAAGGCCAAGGAGCTGTTCGTCAAGGATGTGAATTACATCGTCCGCGATGGTGAGGCGGTGATCGTGGATGAGTTCACCGGCCGGGTGATGCCGGGCCGCCGATGGAGTGACGGCCAGCACCAGGCAATTGAGGCCAAAGAGGCATTACCGATCCAAGCGGAAACGCAGACCCTCGCTTCGATCACCTATCAGAACTTCTTTCTGCTGTATCCCCGTCTGGCTGGCATGACCGGTACGGCCAAAACGGAAGAGGTGGAATTCGAGAAGACCTACAAACTCGAAACCACGATCGTTCCCACCAACCGGGTGCGGGCCCGCCAGGACTGGGCCGATCAGGTGTACAAAACCGAAGCTGCCAAGTGGCGGGCTGTGGCCAACGAAACCGCTGAGATTCACAAGAACGGTCGGCCGGTGCTGGTGGGTACTACCTCCGTGGAGAAGAGCGAGCTGTTGAGTTCGCTGTTGGCGGAGCAGGAGATTCCCCACAACCTGCTCAATGCCAAGCCGGAAAACGTGGAGCGGGAATCCGAGATCGTGGCCCAGGCGGGTCGCGCTGGTGCCGTGACCATTGCCACCAACATGGCGGGCCGAGGTACCGACATCATCCTTGGTGGCAACAGCGATTACATGGCCCGCTTGAAGTTGCGGGAGGTGCTGCTGGGCCGTTTGGTGAAGCCTGAGGACGACCACAAGCCGCCGGTGCCCTTGCAGCGCAGTGCTGCGGGTGGATTTGCTGATGCTGCTGCGCCTTCTCTACCCCGCAGCGGTGAGAGCCTCTACCCCTGCTCCCTCACCGACGACACTGATCAGGCTCTCGGCCAGTTGGCTCGTGATCTGGTCAAGGCCTGGGGCGACCGTGCCCTCACGGTGATTGAGTTGGAGGAACGCATCGCCACCGCCGCTGAAAAAGCTCCCACCGAAGACCCCCAGATTCAGGCGTTGCGCGAAGCGATCGCCCGGGTGAAAGTGGAATATGACGCTGTGGTGAAGCAGGAGGAAGCCCGCGTGCGCGAGGCCGGTGGTTTGCATGTGATCGGCACCGAACGGCATGAGTCCCGCCGGGTGGACAACCAGTTGCGGGGCCGGGCTGGCCGCCAGGGCGACCCGGGCTCCACCCGCTTTTTCCTTTCTTTGGGCGACAACCTGCTGCGCATCTTCGGGGGTGATCGTGTTGCCGGCTTGATGAATGCCTTCCGCGTGGAGGAAGACATGCCGATCGAATCCGGCATGCTCACCCGTTCGCTGGAGGGGGCCCAGAAGAAGGTGGAGACCTATTACTACGACATCCGCAAGCAGGTGTTCGAGTACGACGAGGTGATGAACAACCAGCGCAGGGCCGTGTATTCCGAACGCCGGCGGGTGTTGGATGGTCGCGCCCTTAAGAAACAGGTGATCGGCTACGGCGAACGCACCATGGGCGAGATCGTGGAGGCTTATGTGAATCCTGATCTGCCGCCTGAGGAATGGGATCTGGGCCAGCTGGTGGGCAAGGTGAAGGAGTTCATCTACCTGCTGGAGGATCTCACCCCTGATCAGGTGCAGGGCCTCGGCATGGATGAACTCAAGGCCTTCCTGCAGGAGCAACTGCGCAACGCCTACGACCTCAAGGAGGGCCAGATCGAACAGCAGCGTCCGGGGCTGATGCGGGAGGCCGAGCGTTTCTTCATCCTTCAGCAGATCGATACCCTCTGGAGGGAACACCTGCAGGCGATGGATGCCCTGCGCGAATCGGTGGGCCTGCGCGGTTACGGCCAGAAGGATCCGCTGATCGAATACAAGAACGAGGGCTACGACATGTTCCTCGAGATGATGACCAACATGCGCCGCAACGTGATCTATTCGATGTTCATGTTCCAGCCTGCTCAGTCACAGCCGGTCACGAACACAGTCTCCTGAGCGGAGATTTTTTGTTTGTTAGTTGTCAGTTTCCTTTAATCCAGTCAGCTCAGGGGTTGTGCTTGTTAAATCCACAATCCCGAAACCGTAGTTTGTTGTCCTAGGGAGAAGAACTCTCAGCAAATACCCATCCACGAGTCGGTGGAGATAAATTTTTTCAGGACAATTCCATGCACCGGCATTGAGAAAGTAGAGCCCAGCCTGCAGCCGGCCATCGAAGTGGAAACGACAGCCGAAGCTCTTGCCGGAACGGATGGGCGGTAGGCACTGACCAAGCTCGGGGAAGCGTTGGCCGGTAATCACCTGGCCTGATTTGTCGGTGAGGCTGCAGGCCAGTTCAAGATTGCTGATGTCTTCATCGGCATGATATTTCAGCTCAACGCAGAACCCTTCGCCTTGGTGCAGCATGTTGCAGCGTTCACCGTGGGTGTCGAGGATCTGGATCGACTCAATTCGGAGCCCTCTGCTGGGATAGGCAAGTGTGCTTTCAGGTTTCAAGGTTGGGTCGTAGCCACTGCAATTTGCCGCAGGCGATGTTGCTTCCAGATTTCTTGGTTTTCTCGCGAGGTGAGGTGATTCTGATTCCAGCTTCTGGAACAGGCTCTGGGCCTGGTCGCGCCAGCCCTCCGGGCTGCTGTTGATCAGTCGTTGATAGATGGTGGTGATGCTTTTGGGTCGGCCAAGAAATTCCAGCTGGCCTCTGTGTAGCAGCATGGCCTGATCGCAGTGCTGCAGGATCTGGCCGCAGTTGTGCGTCACCAACAGGATGGAGGTGCCATTGGCCTTGAGCGTCTCCAGGTGCTTAAAGCACTTGCGTTGGAAGAATTCATCGCCGACGGCCAGCGCTTCATCCACCACCAGCACATCCGGCTGAATGTTGGCTTGCACAGCAAAGGCCAGCCGCAGCGCCATGCCACTGGAGTAAGTCTTCACCGGTTGGTGAACGAAGTCACCAATGTCGGCAAAGGTAAGGATGGCGTCCAGGTTGGCGTCCGTCTCCTCCTGGCTCAGACCCAGCAGCGCCGCATTGAGATAGATGTTCTCGAGGCCGGTGAACTCCGGGTTGAACCCGCTGCCCAATTCAAGCAGTGCCGCCACCCGCCCTTCGATCGCCACGCTGCCGCTGGTGGGAGTGAGCGTGCCGCAGAGCAGTTGCAGCAGCGTGCTCTTGCCGGAGCCGTTGCGGCCCACCACACCCATAGTTTGCCCCGCTTTCAAGGCGAAGCTCACATCCCTCAGGGCCCAGAACGGTTCATAGAAGTTGCGCTTTCCGCGCCACAAACCCTGAGCGAGGCGAGCGCGCGGTGAAGGAAACACGCGATAGCACTTGCTGAGCTGCTGGGCTTGGATTGTGATCGGGTCAGCCATGGTTCAGATCTCCGTTCACATCACATCGGCAAAGCCGCGGCGTGCTTCCTGGAAGAGCCGGAAGCACAGTTCACACAGCACAACGCTGAGAGGCAAACCCAGGCAGAGATACAACGGAGACGGCCCTTGCCCACTCACCAGCACGGCCCGTGTTTCCTCGATCACCAGCACCAGCGGATTCAACCCCAGCACGGGTTGCCAGCGTTCGGGTAGGGCCGAAACCGGATAAAAAATCGCACTTAAGAACATCAACACACTCAAACCCACATTCACCAGCTGCGGCAGGTCACGCAGGTAGACGCCCAGCGCTGAAAGCAACCAGCACAGCCCGAGGCATCCGAGCAGCAGGGGCAGCCACACCACCGGCAGCCAAAGCGCAGTGAGCGGAATGGATCCTTGCGCGATCAGCTCGAACAGCCCTAACACCACCAAACTGGTGCAGGCATGAAACGCAGCCGCTCCCACGGCCACGGCACTAAGCAGCTCGAGCGGGAAGATCACCTTGGTGACGTAGCTCGGTTGGCTCAACACCAGGGTGGGTGCTTTGCCGATGCATTCCGCGAACAGGCTGTAAACGATCAAGCCCGCGAACAGGTTGATGGCAAAGCCAATCGGCCCCGCCTCCTGCAGGTCGGGCCAGCGTGCTTTGAACACCGTGGAGAACACGAAGGTGTATACCGCAAGCATCAGCAGCGGGTTGAGCAGGGTCCAGCCCCAGCCCAGCAACGATCCCCGGTAGCGGGAGGCGACTTCGCGTTCGGTGAGCCGCCAGAGGATGGTGGGATTGCGGGTGAGGGCGCCGAAAGCCTTGAGTGATCGCTGCATGGGAACTCTCATCCGGCCTTGTGGGGAAAGCTGTTCAGATAGCTGCGGAAGGAGGGATGGCCATGCTCCACCTGCAGGAATCGCCAATGCTCCAGGCTGGGCTTCATCACCGGATAGCGATGCAGCACAGTGAGGGTGGCGGCGGTTTCCAGCGGTCCTACGAACCCTTCACGCGGCAGGGGTTGCTGACTGAGCTCTTCGGCTTGTTGGGCACTCACCACGAAACATCCGGAATGGGGGTTGTCAGTGAGATCGAAGTGCACGGGTTCTTTTCCTCCGTACAGCCCTTGAGCGGCATTGGCTTGCGGCTGCATGAAGCGGCCAATGAACTGGGGAGCAAGGGGGCCATCGACGAGCAATTGATGAATTCCCGCCTGATGCACGGGTTCATAGCGGTGGGGCATCAATGAAAAACGATGCTCGGTTTTCTCAAGAAACCAGCGTTGCTTGTCGAAGAAGGCAGGGTCGTGGATCACCAGATCGTCTTCCAGATACATCAGCAGGTCGGCTCCGGCACGGTTGGCGATCAGGTGATCACGGCAGGCCAGGGGCAGCTCCCGGGGATTGTCGGGTTGCAGCTGAACCACCTCGATCCGCGGGCCGAAGAGGTCCAACACCTGAGTCAGCTGGTGTTCGCCATCCGTGCACACACTGATCTGCAGCTCGAGTGGCGGCAGATTGGCTGGAGCATGGTCGATCCGCTTCTCATGGATATTGAGAACAGTGATCTCCGCTTGGCGTTGCAGCCCGAGCAGACTGTGCAAGCAACGGTTCAGGGCTAAGGAACGCTGAAACTGACCTCCTGCTCTCAGTGAGCCGTAGCCATGGGGATTGGCGGATGGGTCAGATGCGTCCCGGGTGTAGTGGGGAATGCAGACGTGAACGCGCATGACTCGTTGGGAGTGCAGATCTAGGCGTTCTCGCCGAGAAGCGTAGAAGCGTACCCCTGTTTTTCCTCTCGGCTCACAAGCCAATGGCTTTGGATGCCACCAGATCGATCAGGTTCAGCTGGCGCGGCAGACAGCGTTCGAGGCTGTAGTGCTCCGTAGCGTCCCGATGGGCCTGCTGGCCCAGTTTTTGAGCCAGTGGGCGGTCTTCGAGCAGTCTGCTTACTTGCTCGGCGATGGCTTGAGGGTTGAAGAAATCCACCAACAGGCCGTTGTGTTCGTGCTGCAGCACTTCCATCACGGGTGCGGTCGCTGAACCCACAACGGCACAACCGATGCTCATCGCCTCCAGCAAGCTCCAGCTGAGCACGAAGGGGTAGGTGAGATACACGTGCGCTTTGCTGAGCTGCAGCAGGGTCAGAAAGCGGTCGTAATCGATGCGCCCCACGAAATGCACCCGCGAAGGGTCGTATTGGCCGTCGATTTCTGCCAGAAAAAGATCACACCACTCGCCATCGTCACAGGCTTTGCCGTAGCTGATCCCTTCCCTTTCGCCCACAATCACGATCCTGGCCTCGGGTTGAAGCTCCTGGATCCGCGGAATGGCGCGGATGAAGGAGTGGCAACCGCGATAGGGCTCGATATGGCGATTTACAAAGGTGATGAGTTGGTCAGCATTCGTCAGAGTCAGCTCTTCGTCGATCGCAAAGGCGAGTTTTTTGGGGTGTTTGGCTGGTCTGGCCCGGTTGGAGATCCCATCGTGAATCACAGAAAAGCGATGGTGAAAACGTTCCGGATAAGAGCTTTTCTGGAAGGCTGTTGGACTGATGTTCCAGGTGGCGTGATCAAGATTCAGCAGGGTATTCGCGTTCTTGAAATGAATCCGGCCTGAGTTCAGCCAATCATTGTCATCAGGTTGGAGTTCGCGATCAAAGGCGCAATCAAATCCATTTACGTTGTAGCAAAACTCCTGATACATCAATATGGGTGCATCAGGCCAGATGAACGGTAAAAAGAGAAGCTCGCCCCAGCCGGGATGGCCGCAGATGATGTCTGGCGTGAAGCCTTTTTGTTTCAGTTGTTGGCAGAGTTCTGCGCAGGCTTCGGCCCGGATCGCCTTCGTTTCGGCATCGACAACCAGAGGATGGGTGTCGTTGCCATTTCCTCTTTTGGGTTGATAAATGCAATGGTGATAACCCTTCGTTTTGGGGATGCTGCTTTCACGCATTCCTACGGAAACTATCGTGTTGCCAGGTTGCTTGAGCAGTTGCTGGCAGATATGAACGTATTGACCTGGAAAGGCTTGGTGAACAAACAGAATATTCATGCGTTGGCGTTGAAGCGGCAGGGCTTGGTCCGTGTCTTGCTCGGGTGAAGATCGAGCTCAGCAGACGTGAGCCGAGCTGGACGAGCCTTGTCAAACACGGGTCATTCTTATAGGAGGATCGCTACTCAGGCACAAGCTCGGGAGCTGGATGAAGACGCGCTCGTCACTGCTTTGGATCAGCCTGAGCCTTGACGTTGTGGGGTTGGTGCTCGCAGCTCTCCTGGCGACGCAGTTCCTGCATCACAGCCCCGCGCTGGTGCTTAGTGCCGATGGCATGGCCTTCGGGTTGGGGTTTGTGCTGTTGGCCTGGTTTTTTGGGGGTTACTCCTTCTTGCGCTGGCCCTGGATGCCATTCCGGCATCTGGTACAGCGCTGGTTGCTGGTGGTGGGCAGTGCCCTGCTCCTTGCGGTCCTGGCGGGTTGGCTGCTCAATGTCCCCGTCACGGCGGTTTGGTTTCACCGCAGCACGCTGCTGATCCTGGGCCTGGCGCTTGGTTGCTGGGGGGTGTTGATGCGCTGCTGGCTGCATCCGTTGGCCCGGCGTCAAGCCGCCTTGGCCTCGGCGCGATCCCCGGTGGCACAACAGATGTCCAGGGCTGACCTGTCCGTGCCCCAAGCGTCGGCCACGGCTCAGCGCCAACTGCTGCTGCTGTTGGTGGCGTATCACCCGTCCCCTCTGGAGGTGGAGCAACTGCAGGATTGCCTGGCAAAGCTGCCGCCTGAGGTGGGCTATGCCGTGGTGGTGAACGACCATCAGCCGGGGGAACCGGTGAATCAGCTCGCGGCCGCAGCCGACCTGTTCCTCGCCAATCCCGACAACCCTGGCTACGGCCGTGCAGTGAACCGGTTGGTGGTGAGCCTGGGGCCGTTGCCCCCCTACATCGGGGTGCTGAACACCGATCTTTCCTGGGAGCCCGGCAGCTTTGAGCAGTTGCTGGCCTGGCTGCAACGGCATCCGCAGGTGAGCCTGGCGGTGCCGCAGATCCTCGATGAGCAGGGCACCCCTCAGAAGCTTTGCAAACACCACCCCACAGTGCTGGGACTGTTCAGCCGACGCTTCCTGCCCAATGGGCTCAAGCCCGGTTGGCTGAAGCGCTATGACCGCTGGTATGTGATGGCGGATCAGAACTACGAGGAGGTGTTTGAAGCGCCCTACCTGAGCGGTTGTTGCATGCTGATCCGCAGCGAGGCGTTCCGCCGCGCCGGTGGTTTCGATGAGCGCTACTTCCTCTACTTAGAAGACGCCGACCTCACCCGCAGCCTGGCCCGTGATGGCCGTTGCGTGCACCTGCCGGTTGCATCTGTCGTTCATGGCTGGGGCCGGGGCAACTACCGCAACCTTGGGCTGATGGCCGTGAACCTCACCAGTGCTTGGCACTACTTCCGCAAGTGGGGCTGGGCGCTCTGGTGATTGAGGTTGTTCTCCCCACATTTAACGGTGCTGCTTATCTCGCAGAGCAGGTGGCTTCAATTCACCAGCAGACGCTCCGGCCCCAACGCTTGCTGGTGCGTGATGACGGCTCTTCCGATGGCACGCAGGCCCTACTGGCGGAGCTCCAGCAGAACTACGGAGCCTGGTTTCATCTGCTTCCTTCTGAGAACAACCTTGGTTGCAGCGCCAATGTGAACCGGCTCCTCGAGGCGACAGAAGCGCCTTATGTGGCCTTGGCGGATCAAGACGACGTATGGCTACCTCACAAATTGGAGGCTTCCTTTGCCTTGTTGCAGCAAGTGGAGCGGCGCCATGGAATTGAACAGCCGCTGTTGGTTCACAGTGACCTCACGTTGATCGACGTTGATGGGCACGCACTCGGATGCACTTATCTGCAGCGTCAGCGATTGGATCCGCTGCGGACGTCCCCCGAGCATCTGCTGTTCACCAATGTGGTGACGGGGTGCACTGTGCTCCTCAACCGCGCACTCCTGAACCAGGCTTTGCCGATTCCAGCTGAAGCGTTGATGCACGACTGGTGGTTGGCTCTGGTGGCCAGTCATCTGGGTCAAATCACATTCCTCTCAGACCCAACAGTTCTTTACCGCCAGCATGGCGCCAATGTGCTGGGTGCTCAGGGCCTGGGGCTCAGCTACTGGGTGCAACGAGCCAAAAAGTTGTTGGCTGATCCTTCAGCCGGCGGCCACACGCGAGCAGCCATACGACAGGCGGACTACTTTGAACAGCGCTATGGCCAGCGGCTGTCTGCCTTGCCGGCTCTCTTGCAGCTGCCACGCAGACGCCGATGGTTGGCGTTGTTGAAGCTTTCTGATCAGCAACGCCCGAGCAAGCACGGGCCGTTGCGAACGCTGGGGTTATACGGTCTGCTGGCTTGGTTGCCCCGATGAAGGTCCGTTCCCTGCTCCGCCGCTTGCGCACTTCCGCTCAGGTGCTGCGTAGGGAACCAGGGGCTGTTCTGCGTTTGCCGCGGTTTGTTTGGCGCACCTTAAAGGAAGGGCCACGGGCCAGCCTGGATCGTTTGCGCCGCCTCAGCGATCCGCTGCGTTTTTCGGTGGATTACGAGGCTTGGCTCTCCGAATTTGGCACCACGGATTTGGAGAAGGAGGCCATGCAGGCCTGGGCCGAGGCTTTGGCCGAACCTGCTCAGATCGCTGTGCTGATGCCAGTCTTCAACCCCAAGCCCGAGTGGTTGCAGGCGGCGATCGCCTCGGTTCAAGCGCAGCTTTACCCCCATTGGCAGCTCTGCATCGCCGACGACTGCTCCACAGATCCCCGCATCCGCCCGCTGCTGGAAGCGGCCATGGCAGCTGATTCCCGCATCCAGGTGGTGTTCCGGGAGCGAAATGGGCACATCTGCGCCAGTTCCAACAGCGCTTTGGAGCTGGTGCAAGCGCCCTGGCTCGCCTTGCTGGATCACGATGATCTTCTGCCCGATGATGCCTTGATTTGGGTAGCGCAGGCCATCAAGGCCCATCCGGAGGCGCGGCTGTTTTATTCCGATGAAGACAAGATCAGTCCGGATGAGAAGCGGTTTGACCCCTACTTCAAGGGGGACTGGAATCCCCTGCTGATGCAGGCCCAGAACACCTTTTCCCATCTCGGCATCTACAGCACCGCACTGGTGCGGTCTGTGGGTGGCTTTCGTGAGGGGTTTGAGGGCTCACAAGACCACGACTTGGTGTTGCGTTGCAGTGAGCGTTTGCGCCGTGATCAGATCGTGCACATTCCGCGGGTGCTCTACCACTGGCGTGTGCATCCCGAAAGCACGGCAGGGGGTGCTCAGGCCAAGCCGTACACGGTGAAAGCCGCGGAGCGTGCCATCACTGAACATCTTCAGCGTCAGCAGCTGCCCTTGCAGGCCGTGGGCTGGAGTCCGCTTGGATTCAGAGTTGAGCTAGCGCTGCCGGAGACCGCCCCGCGGGTCAGCGTGATCATTCCCACGCGCAATGGTCTGGAGGTTCTCGAGCCTTGTCTTAACAGCTTGCTTCGCATCACCCGCTACCCCGATCTTGAAGTGCTGGTGGTGGACAACGGCTCCGATGATCCAGCCACGCTGCGCTTCCTGGCAGGGCTGGAGCAGCAGGGCAAGATCCGCGTGCTGCGTGACCCCAGCCCGTTCAACTTCTCAGCGCTCAACAACAAAGCCGTGGAGCAAGCCACGGGCGCGTTGATCTGTCTGCTCAACAACGACATTGAGGTGGTTGAGCCTGACTGGCTCGAAGCCCTGGTGGTTCAGGCGTTGAGACCCGGCGTGGGTGCGGTGGGTGCACGTCTGCTCTACCCCGATCGCACTCTGCAACACGCGGGTGTGTTGCTTGGTGTGGGAGGTGTCGCCAACCATGCTCACCTCGGCTGGCCTGGCGAGCATCCGGGCTATTTCTCCAGAGCGCAGTTGAACCAAGAGATGGCGGCTGTGACTGGCGCTTGCCTTGTGGTGCGCAGGGAGCACTACTTGAAAGTGGGCGGTCTCGATGCCATGCATCTCAAGGTGGCGTTCAACGATGTCGACTTCTGCTTGAAGCTTCGCGAGATCGGTCTCTACAACGTTTATGTCGGTGCCGCCAAGCTCATCCATCACGAGTCGGTGAGTCGTGGCCAGGATTTGAGCCCTGAGAAAGCTGCTCGCTTTGTATCAGAAGTGACTTGGATGCAGCAGCGCTGGGGTGAACAACTGCAGGCCGATCCGGCTTACAACCCCAATCTGAGTTTGGATCATCCTGATTTCCAACTTTCCTGGCCGCCGCGCTTGCAGCGCTTTCCTCTGCCGGGGCAAGAAACTCAGAAAACCTAATTTTTCGCTGCCGGCCAGATTGCCTGGTCATGGCATTGCGGCAAATCGAGCCAAGGATGCCGGGACTGCAACAGGCGACTCAGGCGACGTTCTTGTTTTGTGGTGCTCTCCGCACGCATGGAGCGGTCGTGGCTGGTGTAAGTGGCCAGCACCTGGGGGCAGAGCAGTCCGTGCCAACCGTGGTCGATCAACGAGCACCAGAAGTCGAAGTCCTCCCAGCCACCGGGGATATGTGTGTAGCCGTCGACGGACTTCCATGCTTCACGCCTGATCAGGGCCATGGCATCGATGTAATTGCCCCCTCGGAAGAGCTGTTGCTGCCATGGTGCGTCACTCACCAGCACCCGCGAATCACTACTCCCCGCCTCAGGCTGTACACGCACCAGGCTGTGAATCACTGCGCAGTTTGTGTCGCTTTGCTGGGCGAGTTGATTGCAATGCTCCAGCGCCAGGGGATCCAGCTGATTGTCAGCATCCAGCACAAAGCACCAGGGGCTTGTGGCTTCTCGGAAAGCCGTGTTGCGCGCAGAGGCCAGGCCGCCGTTGGTTGCGTGCTGCAGCAGGAGGCAGCGACCCATGAACTGATGATGCTCTTGCATCCATAACCGCACCACCTGGGCGCTGTTATCACTCGAGGCGTCGTCCACAACGATGAGCTCGATGGAGGACGCGCATGTTTGTGTCAGCACACTGTTGAGAGCGTCCAGAATTCGGGTTTCGTAGTTATGGAGGCTGATGCACACGCTCAGTCCATTGGCCCTTTGAGCGCTTCCCTGGTCGAACAGCACCCTGATTTCCGGCTCAGGAGTGTGGCAAGGCTCTGGAGGGGGGCAGCCGTGGCGGTACCACTGCAGTTCGTCCAGCAATTCATCAGCGCCGATGGGCTGGTTAACAATCAGGACGGGCGTCTTCTTCTTGGGGTTCTGGAGCAGCGCTTGCCATCCCGGCAACCGCTCTTTTCCCTGATGCCCCTGCACATCCACAAGTCCCACTTCAAGCTCCAGGCACCCTTGAAGCCACTGAGCGATCAGACGCGCTGTTTGTGAATCCTCAATGGGGAGAGCATGGAACCCTGGAATTCCGAGCAGGGGGCGTTGCAGGTTGCGGGTCAGTGCAGGTCCGGCATCTCCAAGGCAAAGGGTTGTGCCGATAGCGGCGAGATCTTGCGGGGCAGGCAGTCCTAGTTTTGAAGCACAGTCCTTCCACGTCTCACTGGTGGGGAGGAGGTAGTTGTTCGGCGTTGCTTGAGGCTTCAGCCAGGAGGCGTTGATCCCAAACTGCCGCAGCAGCCTGACACGATCATGATCGGGATCCCAAACACGCTCCAGCAGGGCTAGCTGCTGGAGCGTGGGGACTTCTCCTGGGCCGGGACAAACGTCCTTCAGGTTGATTGCGATCGGGCTAGCCCCGTGGCAGCCCAGGGGCACGATTTCGAGTGCTGCGTTGACCTTGCTCTCAAGCGGGCAGTGCTGGATCCAGGCGTGGGAGGCCCACTGATTCGGGCCTCCCCCACGCACTTGGATTTTGATCTTGTCGTCGCCTGGATTCCAGGGTTCAGCCACTGGAACAGGGCCGGCAAGAGTGGCGAATTTCTCCAGCTCAAAGTTGCGGAATCCCTGCTCCTCCCAGAACTGCAGTTGGTGCTCCGCAGCGGGACCCTGACTGCCGCACATCACCTCTGCGAGGTACCCCCATGGATGGTCTGCAACCCGATTGCACGGTGGTCGGCCAATCCATGTTTTCAGTTTGCGTTTGAAGCGGCTGCGTCGGCGTGGCAAGGGTGCCTGAGCCGGCAGCTCAGGTTGCTGCTGCATCCATCGTTCGAGTCGTTGACGCGCGGCTGGTTGTCGCTCCACTGGCTGCATGGCCAGTTGCTGCAGCTGGTGATGCATCTTTTGAATTGGGCTGGCCAGGGGTGTGGTCAGCGGCCCCTCGTGGCTGCGGCGGTGCTGGGGTTTCACGCAGTCCAGCGCTTGGCGCCGTAGCTCTTCGGAGGCTTCTGGCGCCAAGTTGTACAGCTGCTGTAGTGCCGTACCAGGGTTGAACCAGTGGCTGTAGCTCACCACCTGCAGCGGCAGCTCTGCGCCATCGCGAAGCACCTGGGCGTTGTGGTGCCACCACAGGCGCTGGGCCCGCCATCCATCCATCCCGGTCACGGCTTGATCCCGTCGCACCAGAGACACCATCACTTCAGCAGGATCGCGGACGGCCAGCAGCAGTTGCAGAGGGATCTTCAGCGTCAGGCAGGCTTGCTTCCAAA
Source organism: Synechococcus sp. M16.1 (assembly GCF_014279895.1). Classification (NCBI taxonomy): domain Bacteria; kingdom Bacillati; phylum Cyanobacteriota; class Cyanophyceae; order Synechococcales; family Synechococcaceae; genus Synechococcus; species Synechococcus sp. M16.1. Next base: position 97,993 of record NZ_CP047954.1, read on the forward strand.
GCGGCAGCAGTAGGCTGCTGCGGGGATCCTTGATCGCCCAGGGACCCTGCTGCCGCTCGGCTTCCACCTGCAACAGCGCGATCAGATCCCTTAGAGCCATCTGTCCAGGCTTGCTGGTCAGCCAGTTCTTGGGCAGGGGTTCCATCCCCCGCGGTGAGGGCCACCAGCGCTCGAGATCAATCAGCAGCTGCTCCTGCAGGGCGGTGATGTCGGCGCGTTCGAAATAGCCCTCTGGATTGTGGGTGTCACCGGCAATCAACGGACCCGGCATGGCGATGCCGCAGGCCGGCAACAGTGATCCCAGCAGCGAGGTGCCGCTGCGATGCATGCCAACAATCAGGGTGAGCGGTGGTCGCTGGCTCATGGGGTCGTCAGCTGTTCGGCAATAGCTGCGGCCCAGTGGGTGGTGCTGAGCGGGCCGGGATGGTTGTCAAACGGTTCGAGGTTGTCGTTGATCCAGAGGTTGCTCTTCCCCCTGAGATCCAAGACGGCCACGCCGCGTTGGCGATAGTGGGCGATCACAACGCTGTCGTCGCTGCCGCGCAACCACAGCACCATGGGAGTGGCGTCCAGTGCCTCCACTTCTTGCAGGAGGGCATTGACCAAGGCGATCGTGACTTTGCGCTGGTGCGTCCCGTCGGGATCCGGGCCTGAATGGTCTTGGAAGAGGCGAATCTGGGAAATTTTCAGCTCCCCGTTGAGAAGCTCAGCACGCGGATGGGTGTAAGCCTGGGCGAGCTCAGGTTGGCGTTGAAGCTGTTGTTGGAAGCTTCCGCAGCGTGGGTTGAAGGTTTTGAGGCGCGAGGGGGCCGCCACATTGCGTTTGAGGTAGTAGTCGGCATGGCCAAGCAGCACATGGCCGCCCCTGAGTTGTTCGCGCACCACTGGCGGAATCAGGCTTTGTGTGCTGTTGGCGTCGCGCAGGGTCAGCCACTGATGCACGGTGCCGAACCCGCCCCCGGCGTAATTGGAAACGGGGCGGTTGGGCAACAAACCTTGCAGTTGCCAAGCCAAGGAGGCGTTGTCGGAGAGTCCCGCCCCAAAAATGAAGCTATCGCCCAACAGCAAGACAGCGGGTTCGGAAAGGTTGTTTGCTGTTGCTGGGCGGCTGAGTCGTTCGCCTTGGGGCCCTGTGGTGATCGACCATTGATAGCTGTTGACTGTGCCCTGAATACCTTGGCGCTCGATGGGGTTTGGCAGTTGAATCGTGGCGGTGTGTCTGCTGTTGGGCTGATACCAGTACCCCAAGGTGGGATGGGGTCTGTAGGGCGTGTTGGGAGACCAGCTGGTTTGTCGGCTACAGCTTTGGGATGAATCAAGCGTTGTGGACGGAATCGAGCGCTTCAAGCGCCGTGCCAGTCGGACCACGGCCAGCGGTTCCCCATCCCGTTGGGCCACGAGAGCCGCCATTACCTCTGCCAAGGCAAGCAAGCCGGCTAACACCAGCAGGTTGGTGACCAGCAGTTTGCGCATTAGGGCTGAGTTAAAACAAGCTGTAAATGAATGGGGCCACGACGGTGCCCTGCGTGAACACGAGCAGTGCACCCATCAGCACCAACGTGATGATCAAGGGCGCGAGCCAATATTTCTGACGTGCCTTCATGAATGCCCACAGATCAGAGAGCAGATCGAGTAGGTCACGCATGGGTCAGGGCGACCGTGTTTAAAAGGGTCGTTCGAGGTTAACTGTCTTGTCGGTGCAGCTTTCGCGGTAGCTGTCGAATGCGGGCTTAAAGGATCGCCGCAGGGGGTCGTGCCCCAGCAGGCGCATGGTGATGGCGATTGGCTGCAACACCACCAGATAGATCAAGCCCAAAATCAGATGACTGTTGATCCAACCCAGGCCGTGGCCCAGCAGCATCCACAATTTGTAGGGCTGCTGCAACCGTTTGGGCACGATCAATCCCATGGCGACAAACAGGCTGCCGAGGAGGATGGGCCAGGTGGGTGACACTGTTTGATGCAGCCAGGGCCAGATCAGGCTGAACATCAAGGGCAGCAACAGTCCAAGCGTGAGCCCGAAATGGCGCAACTGCTGCTTCGTGGCTGGGGGAATGGTGGGAAGCGACATCACGATCAATCCAGTTCGAAATTTTGCATCCAGGTTTTGTCAGATTGCGATGCTTTGGGTTGCTCTTCTTTCAGAAGAATCTGGTTTTCCAACACCAACACATCCATTTCAGTGCGCATGAAACAGCGATAAGCGTCCTCTGGAGTGCAGACGATTGGTTCGCCCCGCACATTGAAACTGGTGTTCACAAGTGTGGGGCAACCTGTGCGTGCGTGAAAGGCAGATAGCAAGCCATGAAATCTTGGATTTGTTTCGGCATGAACGGTTTGTACGCGTGCTGAATAGTCCACGTGAGTTACCGCAGGGAGTGATGAGCGCGGCACATTCAGTTTGTCGATGCCGAACAGCTGATCTTGCTCTTGGGTCATTGGGGTACACAGTTCTTTTTTGACCGGTGCGACGATCAACATGTATGGGCTGCTTTGGTCAAGTTCGAACTGGTTTTGCACATGATCAGCCAACACCGCTGGTGCAAAAGGCCTGAAGCTTTCGCGGTATTTGATTTTTAAATTCATCACGCTTTGCATGTCCTGATTGCGTGGATCCCCCAGGATTGACCGGGCTCCTAGCGATCGAGGCCCAAATTCCATGCGCCCGTTGAACCAGCCAACCACCTTCCCTTCATCGAGAAGTGTCGCAACTGAGTTGAACAGTTGTTCATCATTTTGTGATTGGAATGGGATGTTTTGGCTTTCTAGGTAACTGCAGATGTCTTGATTGCTAAATGCTGGCCCCAAGTAAGTGCCGTGCATGGCATCTCTTGAGTTGGGTGTGCGTGTTTGATTGAAGTGCTGGTGCCAGGTCACCAACGCGGCGCCAAGGGCTGATCCAGCGTCGCCGCTGGCTGGCTGGATCCAAATGTTGTCGAAGGGGCCCTCGCGTAGCAGTCTGCCGTTGGCCACGCAATTCAAGGCAACGCCGCCAGCCAAGCACAAATTTTTGGCACCAGTTTCTTCGTGAAGGCTGCGAGCCAGGGCGAGCACGATGTCTTCGGTGACGACCTGAATGGAGGCGGCCAGATCCATATGGAATGGCTTGAGATCGCTCTCAGGGTCGCGCGGCGGTTGACCGAACAACGCGTGGAAGCGTTGGCTGGTCATTCGAAAACCACGATGGAATTTAAAAAATTTAAGATTGAGCCTAAAGGTTCCGTCGTTCTTGATATCGATCAAATTATTTTTGATTGTTTCGACATATTTGGGTTCGCCGTAGGGGGCTAAGCCCATTAATTTGTATTCCCCAGAATTCACCTTGAAGCCGCAATAAAAGGTGAACGCTGAATAAAGCAGGCCGAGGGAGTGGGGGAAGGAGAGTTCCCAAATCGGCTTTATCTCATTGCCTGTGCCCATCCAAGCTGAGGTGGTTGCCCATTCCCCAACGCCGTCCATGCAGAGCACCGCTGAGGATGCAAAGGGGCTTGGGAAAAAGGCGGCAGCGGCGTGGGAGAGATGGTGTTCCGAGAACAGCAGTTGGGGAATCGCTTGGCCATCCCCCGCCATGGTCTGCAACTTTTGCTGAATGGTGCGCTTCAGAAAAAGCTTTTCCTTCAGCCAGGTTTGCATCGCGGCCACGAAGGATCGCCCTCCTCTTGGAGATGCACCGATATAGGTCTCCAGCAGGCGCTCAAAGGTGAGTAGCGGCTTCTCGTAGTACGTGACGGCATCCAGGTCGCTGATGCTCAGGCCGGCCTGATCGAGACAGAAGCGGATCGCCTGCTCTGGGAAGCGTGGATCATGCTTGCGACGACTGAAACGTTCTTCTTGTGCTGCGCTGATGATGTTTCCGTCGACCAGCACTGCCGCAGCGCTGTCGTGGTAGTAAGCAGAAATTCCCAGGATTGCCGTCATGACAAACGATTCAGGACTTTTGCTTGTCGCGGAACGTTAACCCTCATGAGTCTCCGAGGAATTCCAGGATTTCTCGATCTTTAAGGTTCTGCGCCTCACCGCGACACACCTCGCGCAGCGCCCGGCCATCTGCCACCTCCCGCAGGCAGCGCTGCAGGTTCCCCACGGTGCTTTCAAGTTCATCAATCCGCTCCATCAGGTTGCGGATCACGTTGGCTTCGGCGTCCGGCAGGGCCGAGTGGGCCAGTGGGTTGATTCGCACGCCACTCTGGTGGATCACCCGGCCGGGGATGCCCACAACGGTGCAGTCGCTTTCCACATCGCGCACCACCACGGAGCCAGCGCCGATGCGGGTGTTGGTGCCGATCGTGATCGCTCCCAGCACCTTGGCCCCTGCGCCCACCACCACATTTTCGGCGAGGGTGGGGTGGCGCTTCCCATGTTCCTTGCCTGTGCCTCCCAGGGTTACCCCTTGGTAGAGCAGGCAACGGTTGCCGATTTCGGCGGTTTCGCCGATCACCACCCCCATGCCGTGGTCGATGAACACGCTGTGGCCGATCCTGGCGCCGGGGTGAATTTCAATGCCGGTGAGGGCACGGCCGACCTGGCTGAGGCAACGGGCCGCCAGCTTCAGCGGCAGGTGGCAGCTCCAAAGCCGATGACTGATGCGGTGCAGGCTGATCGCCTGGAAGCCGGGATAGCAGCACACGATTTCCAGCCAACCGCGAGCAGCAGGATCACGCTCGCGGATGATCGCGAGGTCGGCACGGATGTGATCAAACATCGCAGGGGTGTCAGCTGGCGGCCGCCGGGATCTGCAGGCCGATCTCCTTGCGGAGTAGATCGATCGTATCGGTGCTCAGGTAGCTCTCGGCGCAATGCACCTGGGGCATGCGCATCAGTTGGGAGCGGTTCTGGCGCAGGCTCTGTTCCACCAAGGGCAGGCTCGGTCGATCACAGAGCACGTGGCTCGAGGCCCGCAGCAGGGCCAGCAGGCGGCTGCCCACATCCGGGGTGGCGGTCATCAGCAGCAATTCGTTGCCCCGCATCGAGTGGAGGATCACCTCAGCGGCCCGCAGGATGCCGGGGCTGATGCTCACCAGGCCCACACAGCTGCCGGGGCGCAGTTCCTTCAGCATGGCCAGCTCTTGGCGGAAGTCGTTGAGGTCAACAGCCACCGCCCGAACGCTGTGCTTTTTTGCCAGCTCTTCCACAGGCTGAAGGAAATAGCGGCTGGTCACCACGGTTCCGTTGCTGGAGTTTTCCAGCACGCTCTCCAGCTCCTCCATTGGCACCACTTCGACCGGCACATCCAGGCAGGGTTCCAGTTCCTCGGCGATCAGCATTGAGGCACCGATGTCTTCTCTGGGGGTGCTGACCAGTACGCGGGCGCCACAGCGAAGGCGCCAATCGATCTCCCGGGTTAGCAGTTCCCGGGTCTGCTGAAGGGTGCAGCCGGCATTGAGCAGGCCATCCACACATTTGCGCACTTCCCGGTCGAGATCGGTGACGCCTCGATTGCGTATGTGCGGCGGCGTCTTGATTTCCCGGGGCTTTTGCTGGTCGCGCACGTAGATGCCAGAGCCGGCCATGGCTTCCACCACGCCATCGGTTTCCAGTTGGCGGTATACCTTGCTGATCGTGTTGCGGTGCAATCCCGTTTGCATTGCCAGCTGCCGGGTGCTGGGCAAGCGATGCCCCGGCGGGTAGTGCCGCGCTGCGATGGCGAAGCAGATCTGGTTGTAAAGCTGCGTCGACGCCGGAATGTCGCTTTCCTGTTGGATATGGAATCGCACGCCGGTGGGACAGGTCGGAATGCGGCCACCATACGGAGCGAATTGCCTGGTGACAATTGGGGGTGTGTCCTGTGGGCCTGTGACAATGTCCAGCTTCCCTTCGCCTGGCTGGGTTGAACTTGCCAATGGCGTTGTGCCACTGCGCTGCTGGTGGGCGCTACCGCAGGTCATTATTAACGATATCGAGTCTAAATCGTTAATAAGTCGTGTCTATGTCGTGCTGCCTGAGGTGTTTGGGCTGAATGCCTGGGTGCGTAGCGTGGCGGATCGCTTGGCCGCCCAGGGATATCCAGCCCTGGCAGTGTCGTTGTTCTCCCGTACGGCTCCAGATCTGGAGTTGGCTTACGAGGCCTCCGATCTGGCTGAAGGACGCCGCCATAAGGACGCCACCACCAGCGAGCAGATCGTTGCTGATGTCGCCGCCGCAGTCAGCTGGTTCAGGGCTCGTTACCCGCAGGCCGCCATCCATGTGGTGGGCTTCTGTTTCGGCGGGCATGCCGCTTTTCTTGCGGCCACGCTGCCCGGGGTTGAGCACGCTTTTGATTTTTACGGTGCCGGTGTGAGCCGAATGCGGCCTGGTGGTGGTGAGCCCTCTTTGGCTCTGCTGCCTGAGATCAAGGCGCGGCTCACCTGTGTCTTCGGTATGGCTGATCCGTTGATTCCTCAAGAGGATCGCGAAGCCATAGGGGCCGCCCTAAGCAAGGTCGATACCGCCGGCCATCGCTTGCGCGTTGTGGAGTATGCCGGTGCCGATCACGGCTTCATGTGCGAAGCTCGCAGCGCTTTCCATCCCCAGGCCTCAGCCCAGGGATGGCGCTTGCTGCTGGCTGGCGACCCTGTGGCTTAGCCCTGGGGGCTGGCCACCTTGGCGGCGGTGGGCTTTGGCGGTGCGGGGATGGTGCGCACGGCCTTGTTGGCGGCCTGCTCCTTCTCCTCTTTCTTCACCAGCGGCGTTTTGCGCGGGGTGAGGAACATGATCATGTTGCGGCCCTCCCGCTTGGGCGCCTGCTGGATTTCGGCCTTCTCCTCAAGATCCTTGGCCATCCGCCGCAGCAGCGTTTCCGCCAGCGCCGTGTGCTGAATTTCGCGGCCGCGGAAGATCACGGTGCATTTCACCTTGTCGCCCGCCTTGAGGAAGCGCTGGGCCTGACCGATCCGCACGTCGTAGTCGTGCTGATCGATCTTGTAGCGCATCTTGACCTCTTTGACTTCGGTCTGGTGCGACTTCTTTTTGGCCTCTTTGGCTTTCTTTTCCTGCTCGAACTTGAACTTGCCGTAGTCCATGATCCGGCAGACCGGTGGGTCAGCCTTCTCGCTCACCAGCACCAGATCCAGTTCCCGGTCGCGGGCCACATCGAGGGCTTCTTCGCGGCTGATCACGCCCAGCTGAGCGCCGTCTGAGTCGACCACCCGCAACTGGGGGTAGTTGATCCGGTCGTTGATGTTGGGCAGCTCCCGAACCGGGGCACGACGGTCAAAACGGGGACGTGGGGGCATTCAGGCGGTGACGGGGACAGGTGCAGACAACTTCGCTGAATACAACGTCTGCATCCTTCACCTTAGATGTTGCTCGATCAACGTCATTGCATCCGTCAGCGTTGCCTGGTCGGCTAGCCAGTGGGGGTTGTGCTGACGCCGGAACCAGGTGCGTTGGCGTTTGGCGAACTGGCGGGTGCGTTGGCTGGTGATTCGCACCGCATCTGCAGTGCTCAGGCTGCCGCCGATCACCTGCAGCGCTTCGCCGTAGCCGATGGTCTGCAGCAGCGGCAGATCAGCGCCGTAGCGCTCGCTCAGGCGTCGGGTCTCCTCCACCAGCCCATCGCAGTACAGCTGCTCGGTGCGTTGCTGGATGCGCTGGCGCAGGTTGGCGGGGTTGAGGCCCAGTTCCAGCACCCGCCAGGGCGGAGGCGTTGCTGTGGCCTGGCGGCTTATCGGTTGCCCGGAGGCGTAGAGCACCTCCAGGGCGCGCTGGGTGCGCACCGCATCGGCGGGGGCGATTTTGGCGGCGGCCCTTGGGTCGGCGGCCTGCAGCAGGGGGTGGCAGATGGCCTGGCCCAGGGCCGTCAGCTGCTGACGCAGCTGCGGCTGGGGTGCCACGGCCGGAGGCTGAAGCCCGCTGGTGAGGGCCTTGAGATACAGGCCGCTGCCGCCCACCAGCAAGGCCACGCCCCGCTGCTCCAGAGCGGCGTCGATGCAAGGGGTTGCGATCGCCTGAAACTCCTGGAGGGTGATCGGCTGATCGGGCCTGCGCAGGTCCAGCAGATGGTGCAGCACTCGCGCCTGTTGCTCCGCGGTCGGCTTGGCGGTTCCGATGTCCATCTCCCGATAGAGCTGGCGGGAATCCACGTTGATCACCGGCAGATCAAGCCTTTCGGCGATGTCCAGCGCCAGGGCGGTTTTGCCGCTGGCGGTGGGCCCGAGCAGGGTGATCACCAGGGGGTGGGAGCTGTTCAAAAGGGTGAGGGGGTGCAGCCCGGCGTGGAATGGGCGCTGAGAGGCCTCTGCAAGCCTCTATAGACAGCCGGTGGTAGATTGACATTGTCAGGTCGAGGTTTAGAGCCGTTGCGCCCGCCCATGACCCGGTTTCCTGGCTTGAGACTTTCTGAATGAGCGACGCTTCCAAGGTCCAGAACGCCTACGGCGCCGAGCAAATTCAGGTGCTGGAGGGGCTTGAGCCCGTACGCAAGCGTCCGGGCATGTACATCGGCTCCACCGGACCGCGGGGCCTGCACCATCTGGTGTACGAAGTTGTTGATAACTCGGTTGATGAAGCCCTGGCGGGCCATTGCGACCGCATTGTTGTGGTGCTGGGGGAAGACGGTTCCGCCTCGGTGAGCGACAACGGCCGCGGCATTCCCACCGATGTGCACCCGCGCACCGGCAAGAGCGCCCTGGAGACGGTGCTCACCGTGCTGCACGCCGGCGGCAAGTTCGGTGCCGGGGGATACAAGGTGTCTGGCGGTCTCCACGGCGTTGGCGTCTCGGTGGTGAACGCCCTGAGCGAATGGGTGCAGGTGACGGTGCGCCGTCAGGGCCAGGTGCATCGCCAGCGTTTTGAGCGCGGCGCGGCGATTGGCTCCCTGGCTTCAGAGTCCCAGCCCGCAGCGGAATCCGGTGAGACAGGCACCACCGTCTGCTTCAAACCTGACCTTGAAATCTTTACCGGCGGCATCGTCTTCGACTACGCCACCCTCTCGGCCCGTTTGAGGGAGCTGGCCTACCTCAACGGCGGCGTGCGGATCGTGTTCCGCGATGAGCGGGAGGCGGCCCGGGATGAGGAAGGGAATCCCCATGAAGAGACCTACTTCTACGAGGGCGGCATCAAGGAATACGTCGCCTACATGAACAAGGAGAAGGACGCCCTTCATCCGGACATCATTTACGTGAATTCCGAGAAGGACGGCGTTCAGGTGGAGGCAGCCCTGCAGTGGTGCTCCGATGCCTACTCCGACAGCATCCTTGGGTTTGCCAACAACATCCGCACCGTGGATGGCGGCACCCACATCGAAGGCCTGAAGACGGTGCTCACCCGCACCCTCAACGCCTTCGCCAAGAAGCTGGGCAAACGCAAGGAATCCGATTCCAACTTGGCGGGGGAGAACATCCGAGAAGGCCTGACAGCGGTGCTGTCGGTAAAAGTGCCGGAACCGGAATTTGAGGGTCAAACCAAGACCAAGCTCGGCAACACCGAAGTGCGCGGCATTGTCGACAACCTGGTGGGTGAAGCCCTCAGCCAGTTCCTTGAGTTCAATCCCTCCGTGATCAGCCTGATCCTGGAGAAGGCGATCCAGGCCTTCAATGCGGCTGAAGCCGCCCGCCGAGCCCGCGAATTGGTGCGGCGCAAGAGTGTTCTGGAGAGCTCAACCCTGCCCGGAAAACTGGCTGACTGCAGCTCCCGCGACCCCGGCGAATCCGAGATTTACATCGTGGAGGGCGACTCTGCTGGTGGCTCCGCCAAGCAGGGCCGCGACCGTCGCTTCCAGGCGATCCTGCCGCTGCGGGGCAAGATCCTCAACATCGAAAAGACCGACGACGCCAAGATCTACAAGAACACGGAGATTCAGGCACTGATCACCGCCCTTGGCCTGGGGATCAAGGGGGAGGACTTCGACGTGAAGAACCTCCGCTACCACCGGGTCGTGATCATGACCGATGCCGACGTGGACGGCGCCCACATCCGCACCCTGCTGCTCACCTTCTTCTATCGCTACCAGAAGGAGCTGGTGGAGGGCGGTTACATCTACATCGCCTGCCCGCCGCTCTACAAAGTTGAGCGCGGCAAGAACCACACCTATTGCTACAACGAGGGCGATCTGCAGAAGACCCTCGAAGGCTTCGGCGAGAAGGCTAATTACACGATCCAGCGCTTCAAGGGCCTTGGCGAAATGATGCCCAAACAGCTCTGGGAAACCACCATGGATCCCACCACTCGCACGATGAAGCGGGTGGAGATCGAAGATGCCCTCGAGGCCGATCGCATCTTCACGATCCTGATGGGTGACAAGGTGGCGCCCCGCCGGGAATTCATCGAAACCCACAGCGCCGAGCTGGACATGGCAGCCCTCGACATTTGATGACGGCTGATCGAACAGGGACTGTTTCTACAAGCAGTGTCCTTCGGTGGAGTTGGCTGCTGGGGGTGGCGTTAATGGCTCCGGCTGCCTTGCCGGCCGGTGGTGCTGACCGGCGTCAACCCCAACCTCGTCGTCGCGCTATCTCCGGGCCGTTGCACACCAATTCTGATCAACCTCTGCGCCTCAGCCCGTTGGCGGTAGCCCCACGGGTGAGCACCCTTAAGGCGGGATCCTCCCTGCGCCTGCTGCGGCGTTGGTCTTCAGCCGATGGCCAAGACTGGCTCCACGTGCAAACCCTCTCTGGAGATCAACGCCGTGGCTGGCTCCGCGCCTGAAGCTCTTTTGGTTGGGCTCGGGGCCATCCCCGGTGCCTGGCTGCGTTTGAAAGTAGTGAACCACTTTCAGCCGATGGTGCCGAAGAAGCACTGGGGGACCTTCTTGGTGAATGTGGTGGCTTGTTTCGCCCTTGGGCTGGTGCTGGCCCTCAGTGAAACCTGTGCCTCCAGCAGCGGTATTGCTTTGCTGATGGGTGTGGGCTTTTTCGGCAGCCTCAGCACGTTTTCCACCTTCGCTGTGGAGCTGCTGAACGAGCTCCGGGCCGGCCAGACGCTCATTGCTGTGGTGCTTGCGCTGGCCTCGATCGGGGTGGGCTTGCTGGCCTCTGCTTTGGGTTACGGACTGGGGGAGATCCATGCCTGAAATCCAACCAAGCCTGCAACTGGAACTGCAGGAGCTGCTGCTTGTTGGCGTGGGTGCTGTGCCCGGAGCCTTGCTGCGCTGGCAGCTGGCTCTGCATCTGGGGGATCAGAACCTGCTGGTGAATGTTCTGGGGGCTGCCCTCTTGGGCTTGTTGGCCGGGCTCCCGGCGGCCCCACGGCGACAGGTGCTGCTGGGAATTGGCTTTTGCGGCTCGCTCACCACCTTCAGCAGCTGGATGCTGGCGGCTACGAAGCACCTGAGTTCCGGTGATTGGGCCGCCGCTTTGGGTTTGATCGGGCTGACCCTTGGGCTGGGGGTGGGAGCGGCTGCACTGGGTTTTCAGCTCGGTCGGCGTGTTACACAAATCTGACCAAGCGGCAACATGTCAGTTATGAGAAGAACTCCGAGGTTTTGCTTTCCTGGTGTGCCAATAGGAATTTGTTGGCGATCTGTGAATCGATGCAGTCTTCTGTGTTGTGTGTTCAACAGTTTTGCTGTGTTGAGCCTCGAAAATAAATTAGGTGTGTTTTGAAGCAGTCTGCGTCTCGCTCTGTCTTTTATGAGGGCATCGATCTGCTTCGCGGTGGGGCAGTTTTTCTTGTTCTTTGGTCTCATGCCGGGATCGTTCTCCCTCATTCATTGCATGGAGCACTCGCTGCCCCATGGTTTCGCCCGGGCTTCTGGGGTGTTACGACTTTTTTTGCGATTAGTGGCTTTTTGGTGGTTGGGCAGTTAATTGATATTGCGACAGATAAGCGTGGTGAGTTGCTCAGGGCTTTTGTCCTTCGCCGTTGGTTCCGTACTGTTCCGACGTATTGGATTGTTCTTCTTTTATTGTTAGTTGCTGGCTCCATTGGTTGGCTGGGATGGAAAACTTGGTTGGCAAATATCTTTTTTCTGCAAGGCTCGATCTTTGTTCATGAGCCTAATTTACTATCTGTTTCGTGGAGCTTGGTCATTGAAGAATGGAGTTATCTTGTGTTTGCATTTGCTGTTTTTATCTTAATCTTTTTGAAGAGACGCCTTGCTCTCGGTAATGCTCAGGTGATGGCTATTGTGGGCGGGTTGTTGATCGCTTCGATTGTTTGTGCTTCGTTTGCACGTTATATTTTTATTGAAAATGGAGGCAGCGTTCGATCTCTGAAGCAGGATCTTTTTCTTCAGTCCGATGCTCTGGCATATGGAGGTTTATTGGCCTTGTTTATGCGAACGCGACCAAGAGATTTTGAGGTTTTGGCCTTGCGTCCAATCGCATTTTCGCGAATTTTTGCGTTAATGGCTGTTATCTCTGTGGCATCAATATCTGGCAACAGCTTGTTTCGATCCGTTTTAGAGCCTGTTCCAATTGGGCTTTCAGAATGGCTGTCATTTGGGTTCTACCCAATGGCTGGGCTATTAGCTTGTGCATTAATTGTAGGCTTTTGGGGCTTTGAATATTCGAGTTTGCCTAAAAGTTTATCTCAAATGATTAGAATTTTAAGTAAAATAAGTTACTCGGTTTATTTGCTTCACGTTCCGATCGCGCACATGGTTGCTGGATTTGAGCTGCCCTACTTACTTAAATTTGTGATGTATCTATTCGGCTCAATTCTTGTTGGATATACGAGTTGGATTCTGCTTGAAAAGCCCTTTATGCGGCTTCGTCGGCGCTTGGTTTGATGCTTATAAAGGTCAGCCAGGGGTTCTTGAGGGACCCCCGGCTTTTTGCTCGTCCTATGCCGCCAGCGCCGCCTCAATCGCCGACTTGAGATCTTCAGGGGTGACGCCGCTCTTGAAGCGGGAGATCACGATGCCGTCCTTGCCCACCAGGAACTTCTCGAAGTTCCACTCCACATCACCGGCGGGATCCATCTGGTTGAGCGTGGTGTAGGGCTCGGTGGTGCTTCCCTTGGCATGCACCTTGTCGAACAGTTCGAAGTCGGCGCCGTAGGTGGTGGAGCAGAAGCTCTTGATCTCATCCAGGGTGCCGGGTTCCTGGGCGCCGAAGTCGTTGCAGGGGAAACCCAGCACCGCCAGCCCCTTGGCGGCGTAAGCCTCGTTCAGGGCCTGCAGACCGGCGTACTGCTTGGTGAAGCCACAGCGGCTGGCCACGTTCACGATCAGCAGCACCTTGCCGGCGTAGTCGCCCAGGGATTTGCTGCTGCCGTCAGGGGTGGTGACGGAGACGGAGCTGACGCTGATCGCCATGGTGAAACAAGGATGGAGCGCAGAGGTTAACCGGCTGTAACGGCCATACACTGGGCTCCCGGCCGGAGGAGCATGACGGAGGCATCGGGGCTGAGCAGTGCTGGCGTGAGCGTGGAACCCGACTTGCTGGCCGAAGCGGTCTCACAGGAGCTCGCCGCGATGCTGCAGGCGGGCAATTACGACGCCGTGAAACTGCTGCTGGAACCGGTGCAGCCGGTGGACATCGCCGAGGCGATCGGCAGTCTTCCGGCCAACCTGCAGGCGATTGCCTTTCGCCTGCTCAGCAAGGACGAAGCCATCAGTGTTTACGAGTACCTCGACACCGCCACCCAGCAAAGCCTGCTGAGCCTGCTGCGCTCTGGCGAGATGCGGGAGGTGATGGAGGAGATGTCGCCGGATGATCGCGCCCGATTGTTTGAGGAGTTGCCGGCCAAGGTGGTGCGGCAGCTGCTCAGCGAGCTCAGTCCGGATGAACGGAAGGTGACGGCTGAGTTGCTGGGTTACCGCTCCGAAACGGCCGGTCGCTTGATGACGACCGAATACATCGCCTTCAAGGAAAACCAGACCGCCGCAGTGGCGCTGGAGATCGTGCGGCGGCGTGCTCGCGACACCGAGACGATTTATTCCCTCTATGTGACGGACGCCGAGCGACGCCTTACAGGGATCTTGTCGCTGCGGGATCTGGTCACAGCAGATCCCCAGGCCCGCATCGGTGATGTGATGACCGAGGAGGTGCTCAGCGTCAGCACTGACACCGACCAGGAAAAGGTGGCGCGCACGATTCAGCGTTACGACTTCCTCGCCGTTCCAGTGGTGGATCTGGAACAGCGTCTCGTGGGCATCGTCACGGTGGACGACGTGATCGACGTGATCGAGCAGGAGGCCACCCGTGATCTCTACGCCGCCGGCGCGGTGCAGGCCGGCGATGACGACGACTACTTCAGCAGCAATCTGTTCACCGTTGCCCGGCGCCGCGTGGTGTGGCTGGCGGTGCTGGTGCTGGCCAGCTTTTTCACCTCGGAGGTGATCGCCGCCAATGAAGACGTGCTGCAGCAGGTGGTGTTGCTGGCGGCGTTCATTCCCTTGCTCGGTGGCACCGGCGGCAACGTGGGGGCCCAAAGCTCCACGGTGGTGATCCGTGGTTTGAGCACCCAGAGCATTTCCAGCCTTGGCCCCTTGCGGGCCATTGGCCGCGAAGCCATGGCGGGGGCGTTGCTGGGGGTGTTGATGATGTTGCTGGTGGTTCCCTTTGCCTGGTGGCGTGGCGAAAGCGCACTGGTGGGACTCTCGGTGGGGATGAGCCTGCTGGCGATCACCACCCTGGCGGCCACGGCCGGTGCCGCGTTTCCGTTGCTGTTTGACCGCATGGGTCTGGATCCGGCATTGATGTCCACGCCCTTCATCACCACCTGCACGGATGTGGCGGGCACGCTGATCTACCTGAAGACGGCGGGATGGCTGCTGGTGCATCTGCCGCAGTTGGTGCAGGCCGCAGGTATTTCTACCCATTTCTTCACCTTCGGCATTTTCTGAGAGTCTGTTTACGTTTCTTAGGAGTACGCTTCACATAACTCAAAGAAGCGCCCCATGGCTCCGGCTGCGACCGCTGCTTCCAAGCCCAAAACTGCTGCGAAGGCTGCAAAAACAGTCACGGCAGACGTTGATCTGGTTCGTTCTTATTTGCGGGACATCGGACGTGTGCCGCTGCTGACCCACGAGCAGGAGATCACTCTGGGCCGCCAGGTGCAAGAGCTGATGGATCTGGAATCGCTCGAGTCGGAGCTGGAGAGCAAGGCGGGTGAGAAGCCCAGCCGTGACCAGCTGGCCAAGGCGTCCGGGCTGTCTTCGATGCAGCTCAAGCGCAAGTTGCAGCATGGCCGTCGCGCCAAGGAACGGATGGTGGCTGCCAACCTCCGGCTGGTGGTGAGCGTGGCCAAGAAGTACACCAAGCGGAACATGGAACTCCTGGACCTGATCCAGGAAGGCACCATCGGTCTGGTGCGTGGCGTGGAGAAGTTCGACCCGACCCGCGGTTACAAGTTTTCCACCTATGCCTATTGGTGGATTCGCCAGGGCATCACGCGGGCCATCGCGGAGAAGAGCCGCACGATCCGGCTGCCGATCCACATCACCGAGATGCTGAACAAGCTCAAAAAGGGTCAGCGAGAGCTGAGCCAGGAGCTGGGTCGCACGCCCACCGTCACCGAGCTGGCTGAGTTCGTCGAGCTGCCGGAAGACGACGTCAAGGATCTGATGTGCCGAGCCAGGCAGCCGGTGAGCCTGGAGATGAAGGTGGGAGATGGTGATGACACCGAACTGCTGGAGTTGCTCTCTGGCGATGGTGATCTGCCCAGCGATCAGGTGGAAGAGGATTGCCTCAAGGGCGACCTGCGCAGCCTTTTGGGCCAGCTGCCCCACCTGCAGGAGCAGGTGCTGCGGATGCGTTACGGCATGGATGGGGAAGATCCGATGAGCCTTACGGGCATCGGCCGGATCCTGGGCATGAGTCGCGACCGTGTTCGCAACCTCGAGCGTGATGGTTTGGCCGGTCTGCGCCGGGTGAGTGATCAAGTGGAGGCCTACGTCGCCTGCTGAATTGATTTTTTGTTGATCAGCCTTTGCAGCACCGGATTGACTTGATCCGGTGCTTCGTCGTGGGGGCAGTGGCCTGCGTTGTGAATCACTGAGAGGGATTGAACGCAGTTCAGGGTCTGGGCCCAGCGCTCGGCTTCAGCAATTGGCTCCCAGGGGTCGCGTTCGCCCCAGATCAGATCCACGGGGAGCTTGAGCTCTTCCATCAGTTGTGGTGCCAAGTAATCGTCGAACAGGTTGATGAATCCGCGGAAAGCCTCAGCGGCACCTTCGCGTTGGGTTGGTTGAAACAGCAGGTCCACCAGCTCGTCGTCGATGTTGGCGCCACTGGGATAAGCCTGCTTCAACACGCTGCGGATCACGCCGGGCCGTGCGGCATTGCGGAACAGCGCAGTGCTGAGCCAGCGCTGCCGCACCATCGTTTTCAGCAGCGGCCGGACCCATGCCATCCAGGCCGGTTGTGAGGCCAGTTGTTTGTCGTCCATCAAGCGCTGGGCGCAGTCGATCAGCACCACGCCACGGCAGCGCTCGCCGAGCAGTTGTGCGGCTCGCAGGGCAACGACCCCACCGATCGAGTTGCCCACCAGTCGCACCGGGCGATCGATGACTTGGCGGCAGAAGTCAGTCACCTGCTGCCCCCACAGATCAAAGCCGTAATGAACGGCATCCGCTGAAACGGATTCATCCTTCAAGCGAGCCCGAGGCTGATCGCTGCGCCCGAAACCGAGCAGATCGATGGCGTAGGTGGGCATCAGTTCGGCCAGTACCGGTTGGTTGAAGCGCCAGTGGTTGGTGTTGGCCCCGAAACCATGAATCAGCAACACGGCCTCTTCGGCATGGGGGTCGCCCATCAGGCTCCAGCCAATGGATCGCTCGTTCCAGCTCCAGAGGTTGTGGCTTGGGATCACGCCTTGGCTTGCTGCGCCCGTGCATCCTGGCGAGAGGAGCACTTGGATGACGGTCGTTGCTCGGGCCCTGTTCTGACGCCAATCGCGAACCCATGGATGCGTTGACCGAGGCCGAAGCTGCTGTTCTATCGACAGCCTTGCTGGCCTGGTGGGAGCGGCATGGCCGCGGCGGCATCCCCTGGAAGCAGTTGCCTGGCGGCGCGCGTCCAGCGCCGGACCAGGATCTCGATCCCTACGGCATCTGGATCGCCGAGGTGATGCTGCAGCAGACCCAGCTGGCCGTGGCTCTCCCCTACTGGACGCGTTGGATGGAGGCGTTTCCCTCTGTCGAGAGCCTGGCCGCGGCGTCTCTGGATGTGGTGCGGCTGCAGTGGCAGGGCCTGGGGTATTACTCGCGGGCGCGTCGGCTGCATGAGGCGGCGCAGCTGCTGGTGGGCCACCCGTGGCCGCACAGCTTGGAGGGTTGGATGGCCTTGCCGGGCATCGGTCGCACCACCGCCGGCAGCATCCTTTCCAGTGCGTTTAATGCACCGTTGCCGATCCTGGATGGCAACGTCAAACGGGTGCTGGCGCGATTGACGGCCCATCCGCGCCCACCGGCCCGTGACGATGCCTTGTTCTGGAGCTGGAGTGAGGCCCTGCTTGATCCGGTTCGGCCACGGGACACCAACCAGGCCTTGATGGACCTTGGGGCCACGCTTTGCACCCCCCTCCAGCCGGACTGCCACCGTTGCCCCTGGCAGCTGCACTGCGCTGCTTACGCTGCCGGCGATCCTTGCCGCTGGCCCGTGACCGACGCCCCCAAGCCCCTGCCCTTCCAGGTGATCGGTGTGGGGGTTGTGCTCAACGCGGCCGGGGAGGTGTTGATTGACCAGCGCCTGGAGGAAGGCCTGCTGGGGGGGATGTGGGAGTTCCCCGGTGGCAAACAGGAGCCGGGCGAAACGATCGAAACCTGCATCGCCCGCGAGTTGAAGGAGGAGCTGGGCATTGCGGTGACTGTCGGCGCTGAACTGATCACCGTTGATCACGCCTACAGCCACAAGAAGCTGCGCTTTGTGGTGCATCTCTGCGACTGGGTCTCGGGAGAGCCGCAGCCCCTTGCCAGTCAGCAGGTGCGTTGGGTGCGGCCGGAGGACCTGGGGAATTACGCCTTTCCGGCCGCCAATGCTCGGATCATTGCGGCGTTGCTTGGCAGCTTGGAAAGCTCTGCCCACCCTTAAGCAAAGTCCTGATGCGGTCGGATGGCGCTTGGTTCCGTTGTCGTTTGTCTCGGTGAAGCCCTGATTGACCGGCTCGGTCCACCGGGTGGTGATCCGGCGGTGGATCGTCCGGTCGAGGACCGTCTGGGAGGAGCGCCAGCGAATGTGGCCTGTGGCTTGGCCCGCTTGGGCACCCCTGTGGCTTTTGCTGGACGACTCGGCCAGGACGCCATTGGCACTGCCTTTTCCCGATTGTTTGTGGAGCGTGGTGTCGACACTGCGTTGTTGCAGCGGGATGCCGAGCGTCCCAGTCGCATCGTGCTGGTGCGCCGTGCGCGGGATGGGGAACGACAGTTTCAGGGCTTTGACGGAGATCAGGGGGCCGGCTTTGCCGACCAGGCGTTGGAGCCAGTTGCCCTACCCCCGGCCCGATGGTTGTTGATTGGCACGCTTCCGTTGGCAGCACCAACGTCGGCTTCGACGTTGTTGTCGGCCGTGCGCCAGGCCAGCAGCCAAGGCACGGCGATTGCCCTTGATGTGAACTGGCGCCCCACGTTCTGGGATGCCAGCGTTGATCCCGCGGCGGGTCCGTCGGCTGCGGCGAAGGCTGCGATTCAACCGCTCCTGGACCAGGCGGCCCTGATCAAGCTGGCGCGGGAGGAAGCGCTCTGGTTGTTCAACAGCGACGATCCCGGCGCGATCCAGCAGGCCTTGCCCCAGCGGCCCGATGTGGTGGTCACCGATGGGGCGGCCCCGGTGCGCTGGCAATTGGGGGCTGATTGCGGTCAGCAGGTCGCCTTTCAGCCCCCCAGTGTCGTCGACACCACCGGTGCCGGTGATGCCTTCACGGCCGGGCTGTTGCACCGCTGGGCCGCCGCGCCCCAGGAGCGCATTCGCTTTGCGGCTGCCTGTGGTGCTCTGGTCTGCGGCGGGGCCGGTGGCATTGATCCCCAGCCCACGCAGGCTCAGGTGGAGGCCTTTCTGGGAGAGGTGAGCTGAGCGAGCCGCCCTTCGTCTTGATGGCGAAGCTCCAGGTGCCAGGCCTCGGCCAGATCGAGCCCCAGCCGTTCCGGCCACTCCACGGCCATCAACGCCCCGGTGGCGCTGGCCTCCTCCTCCTCCTGAAGAAACAGTTCATCGGCAGAGGCCGGTTGCTCCAGGCGATAGAGATCAAGGTGCACCAGCTGTGGTTCCCCCTGGGGGTAGTGCTGGGCCAGGGCAAAAGTGGGGCTGGTGATCGCCTCGCTGATCCCGAGGCCCTCGGCCAGGCCCTGCACCAATGATGTTTTGCCGGCGCCAAGGGGCCCGCTCAACAGGAGAATTGCTCCCGTTGGAAGCTCGCGCGCCAGCAATCGGCCCAGGGCCCGGGTGGTCTCAAGGGTCTCAAGAGCCCAGACATGCCCTGTAGAGTCCGACTCAAGCGAGCCCGAAGCCTCGGCGTCTCTGCAGAGATTCAACTCCACGATTCATTAGGGAGCACCGAAACCATGGTGGCAGCGCCCACGTCCCCGGCTGAGCTGAAGCTCGGCGTTGATTGCGTTATTGCCGATATCAATCAGGCCGATTTCGGCCGCAAGGAACTCGACATTGCCGAGACCGAGATGCCCGGTCTGATGGCGCTGCGGGAGAAGTACGGCAGCGAGAAGCCCCTCAAGGGCGCCCGCATCGCCGGCTCCCTGCACATGACGATTCAGACCGCGGTTCTGATCGAGACCCTGGTGGAGCTCGGGGCTGAGGTGCGCTGGGCCTCCTGCAACATCTTCTCCACCCAGGATCACGCTGCTGCGGCCATTGCCGCCCAGGGCATTCCGGTCTTCGCCGTTAAAGGCGAGACCCTCGAGGAGTACTGGGACTACACCCACCGCATCCTCGAGTGGGGTGACGGCGGTTCTCCCAACATGATCCTGGACGATGGTGGCGATGCCACCGGTCTGGTGATGCTGGGCAGCAAGGCCGAGCAGGACATCACCGTTCTGGACAACCCCGGCAACGAAGAGGAGACCTTCCTGTTCGCTTCGATCAAGAAGAAGCTGGCCCAGGACCCCAGCTTCTATTCGCGCACCAAGGCTCAGATTCAGGGCGTGACCGAGGAGACCACCACAGGTGTGGCACGTCTGTACAAGATGCAGAAGAGCGGTGAGCTGCCCTTCCCCGCCATCAACGTCAACGACTCGGTCACCAAGAGCAAGTTCGACAACCTCTACGGCTGCCGCGAGTCACTGGTGGACAGCATCAAGCGCGCCACCGATGTGATGGTGGCGGGCAAGCAGGCCCTGGTGATCGGCTACGGCGATGTGGGCAAGGGTTCCGCCCAGTCCCTGCGCGGCCTCGGTGCCACCGTCTGCATTGCGGAAGTGGATCCCATCTGCGCGCTGCAGGCGGCCATGGAGGGCTACCGCGTCGTGCGTCTTGAGGACGTGGTCGAAGACATGGACATCTTCGTCACCGCCACCGGCAACTACCAGGTGATCCGCAACGAGCACCTGGTGAAGATGAAGGACGAGGCCATTGTCTGCAACATCGGCCACTTCGACAACGAGATTGATGTCGCCTCCCTCAAGGAGTACGCGTGGGAGAACATCAAGCCGCAGGTGGATCACATCACCCTGCCCAGCGGCAACAAGATCATCCTGCTGGCGGAAGGCCGCCTGGTGAATCTGGGCTGCGCCACCGGCCACCCCAGCTTTGTGATGAGCAACTCCTTCACCAACCAGGTGCTGGCTCAGATCGAGCTGTTCACCAAGGGCGATGAGTACGCCAAGGAGGTGTACGTGCTGCCCAAGCATCTCGATGAGATGGTGGCTCGCCTGCACCTCGGTCGCATCGGGGCCAAGCTCACCGAGCTCAGCAAAGACCAGGCCGACTACATCAATGTGCCCGTGGAAGGTCCCTACAAGCCCGACCACTACCGCTACTGATCACGATCCAGCGGATCGGAACCTGATCCTTACGGCCCCATGGAAGACTTGCGCGATCAAGCGCAGTCTCCATGGGGCTTTCCGATCTGATCACACAACTGCCGGAGTTGATCGGCCAGGCGGTTGAGGCGAATCAGTGGCTGGGTTACACCGCGATCTTCGCGGCGATGTTTCTTGAGAATCTGTTCCCGCCGATTCCGTCTGAGCTGATCATGCCCCTCGGGGGCTTTTATGTGCAGCAGGGTCAGCTGGATCTGGTGCCTGTGGTGCTGGCCGGTTTGCTGGGCACGGTGCTTGGTGCCCTGCCCTGGTACGGGGTCGGTCGCTTGATCAACGAGGAACGGATCGAAGCCTGGTTGCAACGTCACGGTCGCTGGATCGGCATCAGTGCCGATGAGTTGGCCCGCAGCCGCCGCTGGTTCAGCCGTTACGGCACCGCCCTGGTGTTCTGGGGGCGTTTGGTGCCTGGCATTCGCACGCTGATCTCGGTCCCGGCGGGCATTGAAATGATGCCGATGGCGCCGTTTCTGCTCTGGACCACCGCTGGCAGCCTGATCTGGACGGCCCTGCTCACCGTGGCCGGCATGGTTCTCGGAGAGGGCTACAGCAACGTTGAGCTCTGGATTGACCCGGTCTCCAAGGCTGTGAAGGTGTTGCTGGTGGTGTCGCTGCTGGCGGGCGCGATCTGGTTGGTTCTGCGCATCTGGCGCCGGCGTCAGTCGTCCGACTGATCACCGGCGCGAGGGTTTCCCTGGGGGAGAGGATCAGAAGGGGATGTCCTCATCGGAGGCCTGGCCGCCAAAGCTGCCTGCGGCCTCCTGGTTGTCCCGTTTGGAGCCGAGCAGTTCGAGCCGATCCACACGGACCACGGGCTTGCTGCGCTCTTCGCCGCTGGCACGGTCGGTCCAGCGGTCCAGCTTGAAGCTGCCGATGATGCCGAGCAAGGAGCCCTTCTTCACGTAATCCGCAGCAACCTGGGCCTGCTTGCCCCAGATCTCGAGGTTGAACCAGTCGGGTTCATCGTCGCGGCTGCGACGGTTCACCGCCATGGTGAGGTTGGCCACCATGCTGCCGGACTCGAAGTAACGCACTTCGGGATCGCGGCCGGCACGGCCGACGAGGGTGACGGAATTAACGCCCATAGACAATTCATCTCCTGAATTTGGATTCATGATGCGGCACCGGTTGGGTGACTGCTTTTAAGGAGTTCCACCCAAGCCGCTGGGTGTAACAGGCAACCGCTGAGAACGCCCCTATGATCCGGCGGTCTTAATTGCGGTGTCTGTGTTCTTTCGTCGTTTCCAGCTGTCGCGCGACATCGGCATCGACCTGGGCACCGCCAACACCCTGATCTACGTTTCCGGCCGGGGAATCGTGCTGCAGGAGCCATCAGTGGTGGCTCTTGATCTCGAGCGTGGCACCACCATGGCTGTGGGCGATGAAGCCAAATTGATGCTCGGCCGCACGCCTGGAAACATCCGGGCCGTTCGTCCGCTGCGTGATGGGGTGATCGCGGATTTCGATGCCGCTGAGCAAATGCTCAAAACCTTCATCACCAAGGGCAATGAGGGCCGCGGCATCATGGCCCCACGTCTGGTGGTGGGCATCCCCAGTGGCGTGACGGGTGTGGAGCGTCGCGCCGTCCGTGAAGCCGGGATGGCTGGGGCGCGCGAGGTTCACCTGATTGATGAGCCGGTGGCAGCTGCCATCGGTGCTGGCCTTCCGGTCACTGAGCCTGTTGGGACGATGATTGTTGATATCGGCGGCGGCACTACTGAGGTGGCGGTGTTGAGCCTGGGCGGAACGGTGCTGAGTGAATCCGTCCGCGTTGCCGGCGATGAGATCAGCGACTCCATCAGCGTCTACCTCAAAAAGGTGCACAACATGGTGGTGGGTGAGCGCACGGCCGAGGAAATCAAGATCCGCATCGGCTCCGCCTTCCCCGACGACGAGTTCGATCAGCAGTCCATGGATGTGCGGGGTCTCCACCTGCTCTCCGGTTTGCCGCGCACCATCAATCTCAAGGCCGGTGATCTGCGGGAAGCCATCGCCGAACCGCTCAATGTGATTGTGGAAGCGGTGAAGCGCACCCTGGAGCGCACACCCCCTGAGCTGGCGGCCGACATCGTGGATCGCGGCATCATGCTGGCTGGCGGTGGTGCGTTGGTGCGGGGCATCAGCGACCTGATCAGCCATGAGACCGGCATCTTTGTGCACATCGCCGAAGACCCACTGCTCTGCGTGGTGAACGGATGTGGTCAGGTGCTGGAGGATTGGAAACGCCTGCAGCGGGTGGTCGACACCCCCGAATTCGTCCGCGCTGCGGCAGGCGTCTGAAGTCATGGCCCCGACGCTCCGTCCCGGCAAGAGCCGCTGGCGCGGATTGGGGCAACTCACCCCCTGGCTGCTGCTTGTGGCCGGGCTGTTGATGGTGCGTCTGAGCAAGGGCGCTGGTTTCAGCGATGCCTATGCCCTGCTCAGCCGTCCGTTCTGGCCTGGGTCTGCCCAGCGGGAATGGGTCATGGCTGCAGCGGATTTGGAGGAGCGCTCTCGCCTGCAGCTGCTGGAAGAGGACAACCGGCGCTTGCGCACTCTGCTGGAGCTCAAGCAACAAGGATCAGCGCAAGGAAAAGTCTCGGCTGCAGTGATCTCCCGCTCGCCGCGGGGATGGTGGCAGCAATTGCAACTGGGCAAGGGCTCGCTGCAGGGCATCGGTCGGAGCGATGCGGTTCTTGGCCCCGGCGGTTTGGTGGGTCGCATCGACAGTGTCACCCCCGCCACGGCGCGGGTGAAGTTGCTCACCGCCCCGGGCCATGAGATCGGCGTCTGGCTGCCCCGCAGCCGCCGTCATGGGTTGCTGGTGGGCCGCGGCAACAGCCGTCTGTCGCTTCGTTTCATCGACAAGGACCCCAACGTGCGGCCAGGGGATCTTGTGGCCACGTCCCCGGCCAGCACCCTGTTGCCCCCCAACGTGCCGGTGGGGGTGATCCAGTCGGTGGACGAACAGGCTGTTCCTGCACCGGTCGCTGTGGTGCAGTTGATCGCAGCACCGGAGGCGATCGACTGGGTGCAAGTGCAGACCCGTTGAGATGAACCACTGAAATGACGCGTCTGCACCGCCAACCGATCTGTGTGGCCTCAGCCTTGGTGGTGCCGTTTCTCGCCCTGGCGTCGCCGCCTTGGTTGGCCATCGATGGGGTTGGGCCTGCCTGGGCCGTTCTCTGGCTGTTGCCCTGGGCTCTCGTGGATGGTCCGTTGTCGGGGGCGTTGTCGGGTGTGGCGTTGGGGCTGGTGCTGGATGGTCTCAATCTGGGCGGTGTCAGTCAGGTGCCGGCGTTGCTGTTGCTGGGCTGGTGGTGGGGACGGCTGGGGCGGCGTGCAGCGCCGATCCAGCGCAGCCTGAATCTGGGCTTGTTGGCCTGGCTCGGGTCCGTGGGTCTTGGTTTGTCGTTGATCCTTCAGCTCTGGTGGCGTCAAGGAGGAGTGTTGGATCCCCTCACCCAGAGCTGGGGCCTGCAGACCCTCTGGTGCCAGGCCCTGGTGACGGGTTTGCTGGCGCCGGTGTTGGTGTCGTTGCAGTTGCTGCTCTGGCGCAGGAGGGTTCCCTCATGAGGCTGACGCGTCGGGATCTGCTGCTGGGGACAGCGGCGATGGGACTGGCGGCTTGCGGCCCGAGGACCCCACAGACCAGGGCCCTGGAGTTGTGGACCCTGCAATTGGCTCCCAAGTTCAACCCCTATTTCGCCGATGTTCTGGGGGCCTGGGGCGGCGTCCATCCCGATGCGCCTGTGCGCTGGACGGATCTTCCCTGGGGGTCCGTGGAACGCAAGTTGTTGGCGGCGGTGTTTGCGCGCACGGCCCCGGATGTGGTGAACCTCAATCCGCCCTTCGCGGCCAATCTGGCCAGCAAGGGGGGACTGGCTGACTTGACCCCGCTGCTGCCGGCTGCTGCCGCTGGCCGTTATCTGCCCTCGGTGTGGCAGGCCTGCCGTGACCCCGATGCCGGGCAGATCGCTGTGCCCTGGTACCTCACGGTGCGGCTGAGCCTGGTGAACCGGGCGCTGTTGGATCAAGCCGGCATTGCTGCTCCGCCCAGCCGCTGGGAGCAGGTGCCGGCCTTCGCCCGTCGGATCCGCGAGCGCACGGGTCGTTATGGCTTGTTTCTCACCACCGTTCCGGACGACTCGGCCGAGCTCCTGGAAACCCTGGTGCAGATGGGAGTGACCCTGCTGGATTCCCAACGCAGGGCCGCCTTCGACAGCCCTGCGGGGTTCCGGGCCTTTCGTTTCTGGAGTGATCTCTACCGGGAGGGGTTGTTGCCCCGGGAGGTGGTGAGTCAGGGGCAACGTCGGGCGATCGAGTTGTTCCAGAGCGGTGATCTGGCCCTGGCGGCCACGGGGGCGGAATTCCTGCGCAGCATTCAGACCAATGCGCCCGGGGTGGCCGCGGTGACAGAGCCCCATGCCCCAGTGACCGGTGCCGATGGCACAGCCAATGTGGCTCTGATGACGTTGGCAGTGCCGCGTCAGAGCCAGCGCGCCCAGAAGGCTGTGGATCTTGCGCTGTTCCTGACCAATGCTGATCAACAGGCGCGCTTCGCGGCTGAGGCCCGGGTGTTGCCGTCGTCGTTGGAGGCCTTGGCCCGGGTGCGCGCTGAATTGGAGGATCAGGCGCCTGCCACGGCCGAGGAGCGTCAGATTCGCCAGGCCCGTTTGTTGTCGGCCAGCACGTTGGAACGAGCCAGGGTGTTGGTGCCGGCGCTGCCGGGGATCAAGCGCCTGCAGAAGATCATCTACACCCAGATGCAGCGGGCGATGTTGGCCCAGGTCAGCCCTGAGCAGGCCCTAACAGCGGCGGCATCGGAATGGAACCGTTACGCCCGTTCGCGCTGGCCTGAGGGCGCCGGCAATTCTTAAAACAATCGGTAAACCGGCTGCGCGCCAGGGTGTTTGCGTCGGTGTCCAGGCCCTGACCAGTAAGGTTGCAGCTCGTTAAGGGTTTGATTCGGATGACGGGCGACCTGCCCTCACAACCGAAAGCGACCATCCTTGTCGTTGATGACGAGGCTGCAGTCCGGCGCGTCTTGGTGATGCGCCTGCAGCTCTCGGGTTACCGCGTCATCTGTGCTGAGGACGGTGAACAGGCCCTGGAGATGTTCCACAACGAGTCCCCCGACCTGGTGGTGCTCGATGTGATGCTGCCCAAGCTGGATGGCTTTGCCGTCTGCCGCCGCTTGCGGGCTGAACCTGCGTGCCGATCATTTTCCTCTCCGCGGTTGAAGCGATCTCGGAGCGGGTGGCTGGCCTGGATCTGGGTGCCGACGACTACCTGCCCAAGCCCTTCAGCCCCAAGGAACTCGAGGCACGCATTGCCACGATTCTGCGCCGGGTGGGCCGGGGCAATGCGGTTGTTGAAAGCCGCGAACTGCCCACAGGACAGGGTGTTTTGCGTTTGGGCGATTTGGTGGTGGACACCAACCGACGCCAGGTCACCCGTGGATCGGAGCGCATCAACCTCACTTATACGGAGTTCAGCCTGCTGGAGTTGCTGTTCCGCGATCCCGGCCATGTGGTGCCACGGGCTGAAATCCTCGAGCAGCTCTGGGGTTATCCCCCTCGCCGTGCAGCCGATCTGCGCGTGGTGGATGTCTACGTGGCGCGTTTGCGAGGAAAACTGGAGCCTGACCCTCGCAATCCCGAGCTGATCCTCACGGTGCGCGGCATTGGTTACGCCTCCCAGCGCATGGGCGAAGCCTCCGCTGCCGGTTGACCAACCCGCGGGCGGGCAGGATGGCGCCCGACTGACCTGCTGCTGTGTCTGAGCTACGCGACACCCGTCTGGAAAAAGCCAAGACCTTGGAAGAGCTGGGGCAGGGCCCCTATGCCCTCACCTTCAGTCCCAGCCATCGCATGGCTGAGCTGCAGGAGACCCATGCCGATCTGCCCAAGGGGGAAGAGCGGGACGTCAGCGTTTCCGTGGCGGGACGGGTGATGACCCGCCGGGTGATGGGAAAGCTGGCCTTTTTCACCCTGGCGGATGAGACGGGCTCCATTCAGCTGTTCCTGGAGAAGGCGGGTCTCGAGGCCCAGCAGGAGGGCTGGTTCAAACAGATCACCACGCTGGTGGACAGTGGCGACTGGCTTGGGGTGAGCGGCACCCTGCGTCGCACCGACCGTGGCGAGCTGTCGGTGAAAGTGAGCGATTGGCGCATGCTCACCAAGGCGCTGCAGCCCCTTCCCGACAAGTGGCATGGTCTGGCCGACGTGGAGAAGCGCTACCGCCAGCGCTATCTGGATCTGGTGGTCTCCCCCGACAGCCGTGAGACCTTTCGTCGCCGCGCTCGCCTGGTGAGCGGCATTCGCCGCTGGCTCGATCAGCGTGATTTTCTCGAGATCGAGACCCCCGTGCTGCAGAGCGAACCCGGTGGTGCAGATGCTCGGCCGTTCGAGACCCACCACAACGCTCTCGACCTGCCCCTCACCCTGCGGATTGCGACGGAACTGCACCTGAAGCGCCTGGTGGTGGGTGGCTTTGAGCG
Organism: Synechococcus sp. M16.1; assembly: GCF_014279895.1. Lineage (NCBI taxonomy): Bacteria > Bacillati > Cyanobacteriota > Cyanophyceae > Synechococcales > Synechococcaceae > Synechococcus > Synechococcus sp. M16.1. The sequence continues at coordinate 125,322 of NZ_CP047954.1, forward strand.
GGTGTATGAGCTTGGCCGGATCTTCCGAAATGAAGGGGTCAGCACCCGCCACAACCCCGAGTTCACCTCGGTGGAGATTTATCAGGCCTACAGCGATTACCTCGGGATGATGGAGCTCACCGAGCAGATGGTCAGCGCGGTGTGCCAGGAGGTCTGCGGAATGACCACCATCACCTATCAGGGCACCGAGATCGATCTGGCTCCGCCGTGGCGGCGCGCCACCATGCATGAGCTTGTGCAGGACGCGACGGGGCTTGATTTCAACAGCTTCAGCAGCCGCGAGGAGGCGGCTGCGGCGATGACCGCCAAGTGCATGCATGCGCCTGAGCTGGCGGACTCGGTGGGCCGTCTGCTCAACGAAGCCTTTGAGCAAGCGGTGGAGACAACCCTGATTCAGCCCACCTTTGTTACCGATTACCCGGTGGAGATTTCGCCCCTGGCCCGGCCCCATCGGAGCAAGCCCGGCTTGGTGGAACGCTTTGAGTTGTTCATCGTCGGCCGTGAGCACGCCAATGCCTTCAGTGAGCTCACCGATCCCGTGGATCAACGCCAGCGCCTTGAGGCTCAGCAGGCGCGCAAGGCGGCGGGTGATTTGGAGGCCCAGGGGTTGGACGAGGATTTCGTCACGGCCCTGGAGGTGGGCATGCCCCCCACCGGAGGTCTGGGGATCGGCATCGACCGGCTGGTGATGCTGCTCACCGACAGCCCTTCGATTCGGGACGTGATCGCCTTCCCGCTGCTGCGGCCGGAGTCTCGCAAGGGAGAACCACCCTCAGTGGAATAATGGGAGGAGTGGCATGGTCCTATCCCCATGAGTGGAGAACGCGTCGGATTTCGCTTCAAGCACGCTGATGCCGTGGTCAAGCGGAATCCCCAGGGCCGTTCCCGCCGGGGATGGGTGATGGAGCCGGTGGAGCAGACCACCAGCCGTGGCACCAAGATGCCTGCTTACCGCATCCGCTGGCGCGACAGTGAGCGCCCGGAAATCGTGCTGCAGCACATGCTGATCGCCGATCCGGATCCCACACCTCCGCCCGAGGGTGTGAGCCTCGAGCCCCCTGCTCCCAAGGCCTGATCTAACTCAGCCCAGCGTTACGGCGCAGCTGCTCAAGCTCCTGTTCCGCTTCAAACAACGCCCAGTCCTTCTCCAGTGTTGAGGGGCTGGGCGTTTGCTTTTGCTGTTGAAGCTCCTGCAATTGCCGCTCCACCTCGTTGAAGCGGCGTCCCAGATCCTCTAGGTCAGCCCAGAGGGCGCGGCCCTGGTTCATCAGGCTGGTGAGATGTTGTTCGGCGCGTCCGGCCAGATCGGCTGCGCCGGCTGCCCTGGCCCGCTCCACCCGACTGCGCCAGGCCCGCACGTCCTCGGCCAGCCTCAGCAGCTGCTGGCGTTGCTGCTTCGCCTCGCCCTGCAGTTGCTGGCGTTGCCGTTGCAGGGCTGCGGCCCGATCCTTCAGGTGCTGTTCGCTGAACAGGTGCTCCTGAACGGGGTTGTTGCGCAGAAAGGCGGAGAGCCGGGCATCCAGCTCCCGCTCCAGCTGCTCTAGCCAGCTGCTCATGCTTCGCCTGGGGTGGTGATCACCGGTTTTTCGATCTCTTTCTCCAGGGGCTCGATTGCGGCGGTTTTGGAGTTGAGGATCATCTGGGTGAGTTGCGCTGCTTTCACTTCTCCCACTTCACCTTCCAGTTCCCCCAGGCGATCAAAGGCCGCCATGTAGACGGCTTCCAGGTCTTGGATCAGCTGCTCACGCTGCCGTTTGATCGCCTGACGCCGTTCGTCTGATTTCATGCCGTCAGAGCTCCTGGGCGCAATCTCTGCGCTCAGTTTGCCGGCAAAAGCAGATGCAGAGCGACCTGATGGTGTGGATCGGTCCAGCGGCGTTGGATCCGCCAGCCCTTTGCGGACCCTAGGGGGTGCAGCAAACCATCGGTACCATCAGCCTTCCATTTATTTGCGCTCGTGCCTGAGCCCACAACGTCACTGCGAACAAGCCGTGCGGAAGCTCGCGTGCAGGGAGCGGAGGGTCGTCTCTGGCCCGTGGTGATCGCTCTGGGGCTTTTGGCGCTGGTGGGCTCCGCCATTGGATGGTTCCTGCTTCCCCGCAGTTCACCTGTCGATACTGCGCCTGATCGTGAGGTTCAGCAGCCTGCCGTCAGCCTGCCGTCGGCGGAGCTGGATCAACGCCAGCAATTGCTCAGCCGGCTGCGGGCGCTTCAAGTGGATCGCGGCTGGTTTGTCGAACTTGTGGATGCCAGCCAGCTCAGCACGGAGCCGCAGCAGGATGCGCCGTACCGAAGGGTCTGGACCGAGCTGGCCGAGCAATGGCTGGCTCGGATTGCTTTGCTGCCGCCGGCGATTCGGGACCAGTTGGGCCGTCTGAAGGCAGCGGATTGGCAGCAGCAGCGTGAGGCACTGCTGAAACAGGGCGTTCATCCGCGGGTCATGGAGCATCTGGTGAGTGCTGGAGCCCAGGATCTGCTGCCGCTCGCCATGCGTGGCCGGAAACCCGCCAACCCCTTTCTTCAGCTCTGGATTGCAGCGGCGATTCAGAGCCTTGATGACGTTGAGATCATGCGTCTCAAAGCGCGCCCGCTCGAACACGCCATCACGTCGTTGCCTATCCCTGCCGGTGGCGCGCGTTTGGTGCTGGTGGAGGCTTCAGCAGGTGATGCCGTGGTCCTGGGCATCAACGGCACACCGCTGATGCAGATGATGGTTTTCGGCGTCAATGGGCAGGTGGAGGAGGAGCGTGGTCCGCTGCGGGTGACTCGGATTGCTCCGCAAGCGGGCTCGCCGCTGCAGGTGCTGGTCACCAACGACGGGGTCTCTTCGAGTCTGTTCTCCCTGTCCTGTCGGGCGAATCCGCTTGATCAATAGCGCTCCATCGCTGCTTTCACGTCCTTCTTGGATTGCTTTTCCTTTTCGGCGGCGCGCTTGTCGTGCAACTTGCGCCCTTTGCCCAGCCCGATGGTGAGCTTGATCCAGGACCCCTTGAGGTGAATGTTGAGGGGGATCAGCGTCAGGCCTTTCTGATCCACCAAACCACGCAGCTTGTCGATCTCCCGGCGATGGGCCAGCAGTTTGCGGGTGCGCAGTGGGTCGTGGTTGAAGTAACTGCCGGCGTGGGTGTGGGGTGAGATATGCACGTTGTGCAACTGCAGCTCTCCATTGCGGATCAGGCAGAAGCCATCGCGCAGGTTGGCCTTGCCGTTGCGGATCGACTTCACCTCGGTGCCCACCAGCTCGATGCCGGTTTCGAGGGTTTCCAGAATTTCGTACTGATGCCGTGCCTGCCGGTTGTCCGCCAGCATCCGATTGGCGGCGGCCCGTGCCGCGGCTGCGGCTGCTTTTTTCGCTCCTCCCTTGGCCATGGCTGCGGCTGCGTCTTCCGACCCTATCCAGGTCTGGGTACCCTGCCCGCATGGCGATTGTCTCTTCCAGCTCCGGTCGCAAGCCACCACGCCGCCCTGAAGCGCTAGTGGACCCTCAGCCGGCACCTGAAGAGGTGGTGAGTCGGCCGGAAGACAAGCTTCGGCCCCAGCGCCTGAACGACTACATCGGCCAGAGAGAGCTCAAGCAGGTGCTGGGCATTGCGGTGGAAGCGGCGCTTGGCCGCGGCGATGCCCTCGACCATGTGCTGCTCTATGGCCCGCCGGGTTTGGGCAAAACCACCATGGCCATGGTGTTGGCCGAAGAGATGGGGGTGCAGTGCAAGGTCACCAGTGCACCGGCCTTGGAACGCCCGCGCGACATCGTTGGGTTGTTGGTCAACCTTCAGCCCCGTGATCTGCTGTTCATTGACGAGATTCATCGCCTGAGCCGGGTGGCGGAGGAGCTGCTCTATCCGGCGATGGAAGACCGGCGCCTCGATCTCACCGTGGGCAAGGGCAGCACAGCACGAACCCGTTCCCTCGACTTGCCGCCCTTCACCCTTGTGGGGGCCACCACCCGCGCCGGATCGCTGAGCTCCCCGCTGCGGGACCGGTTCGGCCTGATCCAGCGGTTGGAGTTTTACGGCCAGGACGACCTGGAAGCGATCGTTGAGCGCACCGCCGGGTTGATCGGGGTCACCCTCACACCCCAGGCCCGCAGCAGCATTGCCGCCTCTTGCCGCGGTACGCCCAGGATTGCCAACCGCCTCCTGCGCCGGGTGCGTGATGTGGCCAGCGTGCGTGGCGGTCGTGGTGGAGCCATTGATCAGGCCCTGGTGGGAGAGGCCCTGAGCCTGCACCGCGTGGATCATCGGGGCCTCGATGCCAGCGATCGGCGTTTGCTGCAGCTGCTGATCGACCACCACGGTGGTGGCCCGGTGGGCCTGGAGACGCTGGCGGCGGCCCTTGGCGATGATCCCGTCACCCTGGAGACCGTGGTAGAGCCGTTTTTGTTGCAACAGGGGTTGCTGATGCGCACTCCCCGCGGCCGAATGGTCACGGATGCGGCCCGCAGTCATCTGGCCGAGGCTGCATGAATCGGTTTCTCGTCCTGTTGATGAGTCTGGTGCTGGCCCTGCCAGTGCAGGCCCTCGATCTGCAGGGGCTTTATGAGCAGGCGCTGACGGCAAGCCGTCAGGGGGATTTTGTGGAGGCGTTGCCCCTTTGGGACCGCTTCCTGGAGCAGGTTCCAGACGATGCAGCAGCGCTGAGCAACCGCGGCAATGTGCGTCTCGCTCTGGGTGATCCTTCCGGGGCCATCGACGATCAGAGCGCCTCGATTGTGCTGGCGCCGGAGGAAAGCGACCCGCATCTGAACCGGGGCACGGCGGAGGAAGCGCTTCAGGACTGGTCCGCGGCAGCGGACGACTATCTCTGGATTCTGGAGCGCGATCCGCAGGATGCCTCAGCCCTCTACAACCTGGCCAATGTGCGTGGCTCGCAAGGGGACTGGCCTTTGGCGCGAGAGCTTTATGGCCAGGCTGCTCTTGCCCGCCCCGGCTTCGCCATGGCCCGCTCCAGCGAGGCGCTGGCGGCCTGGCAAGCAGGAGATCTCGATTGGGCGGAGGCGGAATTGCGCAAACTGATCCGTCGCTATCCCTTGTTCGCCGACGCTCGGGCGGCCCTCAGCGGCCTGCTCTGGCGCGAAGGATCCAGTGGTGAAGCCGAAAGCCACTGGGCCGCGGCGGCCGGCCTGGATCAGCGTTACCGCCAGGCCGATTGGCTGGAGCAGGTGCGCCGCTGGCCACCGCAGCCGACGGCGGATCTGATGGCGTTCCTTGCCTTGGAGGCGTCCTGAGATGACCCAAGCGGCGTCCCTGTCCGATCGACTCAGCCGTGAGCTGCCTGAGCTGCTGAAGCTGCGCCGGCATCTGCATGCCCACCCTGAGCTCAGCGGTGAGGAACATCAGACGGCTGCTCTGGTCGCCGGTGAACTGCGTCAGCTGGGTTGGCGGGTTCGTGAGGGAGTTGGCCGCACGGGCGTGATGGCCGAGTTGGGGCCTGATCACGGCCCCACGGTGGGTTTGCGGGTGGACATGGATGCTCTTCCGGTGGAGGAGCGCACCGGGCTGAGCTATGCCTCCACCCGCCAGGGTCTGATGCATGCCTGTGGCCACGACCTTCACACCTGCACGGGCCTTGGTGTCGCGCGCTTGCTGGCTCAGGAGCCCCACTTAGGGGCTCGAGTGCGGCTGCTGTTTCAACCTGCCGAAGAGTTGGCCCAGGGGGCGGTTTGGATGCGAGATGCGGGGGCGGTGGAAGGCCTTGATGCCTTGTACGGCGTTCACGTGGTGCCGAATCTGCCGGTGGGCACCGTGGGAATACGGCGGGGTTGTCTTACGGCGGCGGCCGGTGAGCTGGAAATCTTTGTTCAGGGTCAGGGTGGCCATGGCGCCCGTCCCCATCAGTCGGTGGATGCTGTTTGGCTGGCGGCTCGGGTGATCACAGAGCTTCAGCAGAGCATCACCCGCCGCTTGGATGCGTTGCAGCCGGTGGTGATCAGTTTCGGCAAGGTGGAGGGCGGCCGCGCTTTCAACGTGATTGCCGATCAGGTGCGCTTGCTGGGTACGGTGCGCTGTCTGGATCTGCAGCAGCACGCCCAGCTGCCGGCTTGGATCGATGAGACGGTGCAGGGGATCTGTGCCACTGGAGGAGGTACTGCAGTGGTGAATTACCGCTGCATAGCGCCACCGGTGCACAACGATCCGCGGCTCACGACCTTGCTCGAACGTTGTGCGGTGGAGTGTCTGGGGCGCGACAAGGTGCTGCCGGTGGAGCAGCCCTCCATGGGTGCGGAAGACTTTGCTGAGCTGCTTCGGGATGTGCCGGGAATGATGGTGCGGCTGGGCGTGGCCGGGCCCGAGGGGTGTGCGCCGCTGCACAACGGAGCGTTCGCACTGGAGGAAGACGCCCTCGGTGTTGGCATTGCGGTTCTCACGGCCACTGTGCTGGCGTGGATCACGGAGAACACCTCGGCATGAACCAACGTCGTGCGGTGATTTGGGTTTCCCTCGGGGCTCCTTTGCTTATCCTGCTCGCGTTGTTGGCTACCAACCAGCGCCAAGGCAAGGACCGGGTGCAGGTGTTGCCCGCGATCTTGGTGGGTTCGGGTCTGATCATCAGCAGCGCTCTCGGTCGGCAGCGCCGCCGCGCCAGGCTGTTGGCCGATCTTCAACGGGCGCGCACCCCTGGCAGCAACCCATGAACGAGACCGATCCGCAACGCCCTGATCTCGAAGAGGTCCGCCAGGCCATTGCCAGTGGGGATCCGGTTCAGGCGATGCCGGCGATCACAAAGCTCCGCCATTGCTCGGATGCTGAGGCTGTGCCGTTGCTGGTGCTGGGCACGGAGCAGAAGCCCTTTCTGGTGCGTTCCTTGAGCTGCAGTGGATTGGGCTACAAGCGCACCGAACAGGGCTGGACTGTGCTGAGTGCGTTGATCACTGCCGATGAAGACCCCAATGTGCGGGCCGAGGCAGCCAATGCTCTGGCCAGCTATGGAGTGGAGCGGGCCTGGCCTTTGTTGCGTTCGGCCTTTGAAGCTGATGCCGCCTGGCTGGTGCGCTGCAGCATTCTGTCCGCCTTGGCGGAACAACCCGACATTGATCTGGGTTGGTTGCTGGAGTTGGCAACTATGGCGATTGCCGATGCCGATGGCACTGTGCGGGTGAGTGGAGCTGAAATTCTCAGTCGGATTGTTCGGGAGGGGGGTACCGATTCCATCGCGGTGCAGGCCAGAGGCTTGTTGCAATCTCTGCAGCAGGACAGCGATCACCGGGTGGTGGCTGCGGTGCTCAATGGTTTGCAGGTCAGCTGAACGAGTCTTAGAGCAACGCTTGCTAGCGTTCAAACATCACTAGGGGTGTCCGGGTTTTCTCATGAACCCAGACTGAGATCACACCCTCCGAACCTGATTCCGGGTCATGCCGGCGCAGGGAAGTGCTTGAGCGTGATCCACGGCCAAACGTCGACCCCTGGGCTATCCGTCGCACCTCAGATCATGCGCGCTTCCTGGGTTGAGTCCCGTAAGGGTCAGGCCAACGTCTCTCAGATGCATTACGCCCGTCAGGGCGTGGTCACCGAAGAAATGGCCCATGTGGCGAAGCGGGAGAACCTGCCCGAATCGCTGGTGATGGAAGAGGTGGCCCGGGGGCGAATGATCATCCCGGCCAACATCAACCACACCAATCTGGAGCCGATGGCGATCGGTATCGCTAGCAAGTGCAAGGTGAACGCCAACATCGGCGCCTCTCCGAATGCGTCTGATGCCGCTGAGGAGGTGAAGAAGCTGAAGCTGGCGGTGAAGTACGGCGCCGATACCGTGATGGATCTCTCCACCGGCGGCGTCAACCTCGATGAGGTGCGCACCGCGATCATCGGTGCATCTCCTGTTCCGATCGGCACCGTGCCTGTTTATCAGGCTCTTGAGAGCGTCCACGGATCGATCGAGAAGCTCGATGAGGACGACTTCCTCCACATCATCGAGAAGCACTGTCAGCAGGGCGTCGACTATCAGACCATCCACGCTGGCCTGTTGATTGAGCACCTTCCCAAGGTGAAAGGCCGCATCACCGGCATCGTCAGCCGCGGCGGCGGCATCCTGGCTCAATGGATGCTGTATCACCACCGTCAGAACCCGCTCTACACGCGGTTTGACGACATCTGCGAGATCTTCAAGCGCTACGACTGCACCTTCTCCCTCGGCGACTCGCTCCGTCCCGGTTGTCAGCACGATGCATCGGATGCTGCTCAACTGGCTGAACTGCACACCCTCGGTGAACTGACCCGTCGCGCTTGGAAGCACGACGTGCAGGTGATGGTGGAGGGTCCCGGCCACGTTCCCCTCGACCAGATCGAGTTCAACGTGAAGAAGCAGATGGAGGAGTGCAGCGAAGCACCGTTCTATGTGCTCGGCCCGTTGGTCACCGACATTGCTCCCGGTTACGACCACATCACCTCTGCGATCGGTGCGGCGATGGCCGGTTGGCATGGCACGGCGATGCTCTGTTACGTGACGCCGAAGGAGCACCTCGGTCTGCCCAACGCTGAGGATGTGCGCGAAGGCCTGATCGCTTACAAGATCGCTGCCCATGCGGCAGACATCGCCCGCCACCGCCCCGGCGCCCGTGACCGTGACGACGAGCTCAGCCGCGCCCGTTACAACTTCGACTGGAACAAGCAGTTTGAGCTGTCCTTGGATCCTGAGCGGGCCAAGGAGTATCACGACGAAACCCTGCCTGCTGACATCTACAAGCAGGCTGAGTTCTGCTCCATGTGTGGACCGAAGCACTGCCCGATGCAGACCAAGATCACTGATGAAGATCTCGAAGGTCTTGAAAAGGTGCTTGAAGCCAACACCGGCGCTGCAGAGCTGACGCCGGTCAAACTCGACAAAGCCGACTGATTGCCTGCTTGCAATCAGATCTTGGCCCGGCGTCCGTAAGGACGTCGGGCTTTTTTGTGTAAGGCCATTAGTCGGGTTGGTGGCATAAAAAAAGACCCCCTGCCGAAGCAGGAGGCCTTGTTGTTGAAATGTTCTGGCGATCAGCCGAGCAGAGCCTTGGCTTTGGCCACCACGTTCTCCACCGTGAAGCCGAATTCCTTGAGGCAGGTGCCGCCGGGGGCGGAAGCGCCGAAGCGGTTCATGGTGACGCTGTCGCCATCCAGGCCGATGAAACGGTGCCAGCCGAAGGATTCAGCGGCTTCCACCACCATGCGCTTGCGCACGGCGTTGGGGAGCACCTCTTCCTTGTAGGCGTCGGTCTGCTCGTCGAACAGTTCGACGCAGGGCATGGAGACCACGCGCACCTTCTTGCCTTCAGCAGTGAGCTGTTTGGCGGCCTGGACGCAGAGGTCCAGTTCGGTGCCGGTGCCGATCAGGATCAGATCGGGAGTTCCAGCGCAGTCTTCCAGCACGTAACCACCCAGGGCCACCTTGTCGATCGAGGAGTTCGCCTGGTTGGCCATGCCCTGGCGGCTGAGGCAAAGGGAGCTGGGGCGCTTGCGGTTCTGGATTGCCACCTTGTAAGCACCGCTGGTTTCATTGCCGTCGCCAGGGCGGAACACCAGCATGTTCGGCATTGCCCGCAGGGAGGGGATGGTTTCGATCGGCTGGTGGGTGGGGCCGTCTTCGCCGACACCGATGGAGTCGTGGGTGAGCACGTAGATCACGCCCAGCTCGCTCAGGGCGGACAGGCGCATCGAACCACGCATGTAGTCGGCGAAAACCAGGAAGGTGCCGCCGTAGGGGATCAAGCCGCTGTTGTGATAAGCGATGCCGTTGAGGATGGCGGCCATGGCGTGCTCACGCACACCGAAGTGCAGGTAGCGCTTCTCAGGGCTGCTGGCTTGATAAGAGCCGGTTTCACCCTTGATGTCCGTGTAGTTGGAGTGGGTGAGGTCGGCGGAGCCGCCGATCAGTTCGGGCAGGTTGGGGCCCAGAGCACCCAGGCAGATCTGGGAGTGCTTGCGGGTAGCCAGGCCACCGTCTTCGGGGGTGTAGGTGGGTAGGTCCTTGTCCCAACCCTCGGGCAGCTCGCCGCGCAGCATCCGCTCGAACTCGGCGGCTTCGCTGGGGTACTTGGTGCGGTAGGTGGCCAGAGTCTGGTTCCACTCGGCCTCGAGGCTGGCGCCGCGGTCGATGGCCTGGCGGAACTGGTCGTAGGCGTCCTGGGGAATTTCGAAGGGGGCGTAGTCCCAACCCAGTTGCTGACGGGTCAGGGCTGCTTCCTCCTCGCCCAGAGCAGCACCGTGCACACCGGCAGTGTCTGCCTTGTTGGGGGAGCCGTAGCCGATGGTGGTGGTCACCTTGATGATCGACGGCTTGTCTTTCACAGCCTTGGCAGCCTCGATAGCCTTGGCGATGGCATCCACATCGGTGTTGCCTTCGGCCACGTGCTGCACGTGCCAGCCGTAGGCCTCGTAGCGCTTCAGCACGTCCTCGGTGAAGGACACATCAGTGCGTCCATCGATGGTGATGCTGTTGTCGTCGTAGAGGGCAATCAGCTTGCCCAGCTTCAGGTGACCGGCCAGGGAGGCAGCTTCGGAGGAAACACCCTCCTGATTGCAGCCGTCGCCCATGATCACGTAGGTGTAGTGATCCACCACGGTGGCGTCGGCCTTGTTGAACTTGGCCGCCAGGTGGGATTCAGCGATGGCCAGGCCCACGGCGTTGGAGATGCCGGCACCCAGGGGACCGGTGGTCACTTCAACACCAGGAGTCTCGAAGGTTTCGGGGTGACCGGGGGTCTTGGAGCCCCACTGGCGGAACTGCTTGATGTCCTCAATGGAGACCGAGTCGTAACCGGTGAGGTGCAGCAGCGCGTACAGCAGCATGCAGCCGTGGCCGGCCGACAGAACGAAGCGGTCGCGGTTGAACCACTTGGGGTTCTTGGGGTTGTGCTTGAGGAACTTGTCCCAGAGGGCGTAACCCATGGGTGCGCAGCCCATCGGCAGGCCGGGGTGGCCGCTGTTGGACTTATTGATGGCGTCGACAGCCAGCATCCGAATGCTGTTGATGCAGAGCGTGTCGAGAGACGCGGGCGCAGCGACCATGGTGTTAAGAGAAAAAGTTGAAGCGATTTTGACGCACGACGTGAGCGCGGAGGCTCAGCTGGCGCGTTTGAAAGCCAGGCAGACGTTGTGGCCGCCGAAGCCGAAGGAGTTGGACAAGACCGTTCCCAGTGTCTGATCCCGCGCCTCATTGGGCACGACATCCAAAGCACAGTCGGGATCCGGCGTGGTGTGGTTGATCGTGGGGGGCACGACGCCGTGTTGCAGCGCCAGCACGCAGGCCACGGCTTCGATGCCGCCGGAACCACCTAGCAGGTGGCCGGTCATCGATTTGGTGGAGCTCACCGGAATCTGCAAGGCCCGTTCGCCCAGGGCGCTTTTGATGGCCGACGTTTCGTTCTTGTCGTTCGCCGGGGTGCTGGTGCCGTGGGCGTTGACGTAGTCGATCTCGGATGGATCAATGCCGCCATCGGCCAGGGCAAGGCGCATCGCTTCGGCACCGCCGACGCCCCCAGGGGTGGGGGAGGTGATGTGGTGGGCGTCGCAGGTCATCCCGTAACCCACCACTTCGCCAAGGATCGTGGCGCCACGGGCCTGGGCATGCTCGAGGGTTTCGAGCACCAGCACGCCGGCACCTTCGCCGATCACAAAGCCATCGCGTTCCTTGTCGAACGGACGGCTGGCCGTGGCCGGGTCGTCATTACGGAACGACAGGGCTTTGGCGCTGGCGAAGCCGGCCACGCCCAGGGGAGTGATCGCCGACTCGGCACCACCGCACACCATGGCGTCAGCTTTGCCCAGCTGCAGCAGCCGGAAGGCGTCGCCAACGGCATTGGAGCCGGCAGCACAGGCGGTGGCCACCGCGGAGCTGGGGCCCTTTGTGCCCAAAGCAATTGCTGCAAGGCCTGTGGCCATGTTGGGGATCATCATCGGCACCGTGAACGGGCTCACCCGTCCAGGACCTTTACCCTCCAACACGTGGGCCTGCGTCTCCATCGTCAGCAGGCCGCCGACGCCGGAACCGATGATCGTGCCGATTCGATCCGCATTTGCGTCGTTGATCTCAAGCCCGGCATGGGCGACAGCCTGTTTGGCTGCCACCACGCCGAACTTGCAGAACCGATCCCAGCGTTTGGCTTCCTTCGGTTCGATGTAGCCGGACGGATCGAAATCCTTCACCTCTGCCGCAAAGCGGCAGGCGTGTGCGGATGCATCGAACAGGGTGATGGCGTCCACTCCGTTGCTGCCGGAGGTGAGGCCGTTCCAGTAGTCCTGAACCGTGTTGCCGATCGGTGTGACCGCGCCGAGGCCGGTGATGACGACGCGATGGAGACCATCCACCATTGCGTTGCTCAGGCCTGCTTGTCTTCGATGTATTTGACGGCGTCACCAACGGTGGTGATGCCTTCAGCTGCTTCGTCGGGAATCTCGATATCAAAGGCCTCTTCCAGGGCCATCACGAGTTCCACGGTGTCCAGAGAATCAGCACCCAGATCGTTCTGGAAGTTGGATTCGGGCTTCACTTCGCCGGAGTCAACACTCAGTTGCTCCGCAACGATTGAGCGCACCTTTTCGAGAATCGCTTCCTGGGACATAGCCGTGGCAACGGGACGCTGCATCTTACGGGCACGCCTTCAGTGCCTTCTCACCAATGCCTGCGCCGTTAACAACGGTGACGGCCTGGCCATGGACCGGCGAAGGACGGGTACGTTTGCCGCAAGCCTTCGTATGCATCGGGCACATGTCCCACGCCGTCAAGATCTACGACACCTGCATCGGCTGCACCCAGTGTGTGCGTGCCTGCCCTCTCGACGTGCTTGAGATGGTGCCCTGGGACGGCTGCAAGGCCGGCCAGATTGCCTCCTCCCCTCGCACCGAAGACTGTGTTGGTTGCAAGCGCTGCGAGACCGCCTGCCCCACCGACTTCCTCAGCATCCGCGTTTACCTGGGAGACGAGACCACGCGCTCCATGGGTCTGGCCTACTGATTTGCCCCGTTTCACCTCATAAGCTCGGCCCGGCTTCAGCCGGGCTTTTTTTGTATGTGCGGAATCGTTGCCCTGGTCGGCTCCCGAGAAGCGGCACCCCAGCTCCTGGAGGGCCTTCGCCAGCTGGAGTACCGCGGCTACGACTCCGCTGGGATTGCCACGGTGGCTGCCCAGGGACAGCTGACTTGCCTGCGGGCCAAGGGCAAACTGCGCAACCTCACCGCTTGTGTGGACAAGGAAGGTGCTCCCGGGCAATGCGGCATTGGCCACACCCGCTGGGCCACCCACGGCAAACCGGAAGAGCGCAATGCCCATCCGCACCGCAGCAGCGATGGAGCGGTGGCGGTGGTTCAGAACGGAATTATTGAGAACCACCGGGCGCTGCGGGAGCAGTTGGAAGCTTCCGGGGTGGTGTTCCAGTCGGAGACTGACACCGAGGTGATTCCCCACCTGTTGGCTGCGGAGCTGAAGCAGCTGCAAGCTGCGGGTGGAATCCCTGGCGGTGGGCTGTTGCTGGAGGCTCTGCAGCGGGTTCTGCCCAAGCTGCAGGGGGCCTATGCCCTGGCGGTGATCTGGAATCAGGCGCCGGGGGCATTGGTGGTGGCCCGCAAGGCGGCACCCCTGCTGATCGGCTTGGGAGAAGGGGAATTCCTCTGTGCCAGCGACACGCCGGCCCTGGCGGGATTCACCCGCACGATCCTGCCGATGGAAGACGGCGAGGTGGCCTTGCTCTCACCCCTCGGCGTTGAGCTTTACGACGCAGCGGGGGCGCGCCAGCAACGCATGCCCACCCAGCTCAGCGGAGTGGACCATGTGGCGGACAAGCGTGAATTCCGCCACTTCATGCTCAAGGAAATCCATGAGCAACCGGAGACGGCAGAGCTCTGGGTGACGCGCCACCTGCCCCAGGGACTGCCGCCGGAACAGCCGGTGGCGCTGCCCATGGACGATGCCTTCTACGCCGGGATTGAACAGATTCAGATCCTGGCCTGCGGCACCAGTCGTCATGCCGCGATGGTGGGGGCGTACCTGCTGGAGCAGTTCGCCGGGATTCCCGCATCGGTGCACTACGCCAGTGAGTTCCGCTATGCGCCGCCGCCGCTCGCCCCCCATACCCTCACGATTGGTGTGACCCAGTCGGGTGAGACGGCCGACACCCTGGCCGCCCTGGCGATGGAGGCCGAGCGGCGTCTGGCCCATGGGGATCCGGCCTTTGCTCCCCGCCAGCTGGGGGTGACCAATCGACCGGAGAGCTCCCTTTCACGTCAGGTTCCCCACATCCTCGACATCGGGGCCGGCATCGAAGTGGGTGTGGCGGCCACGAAGACCTTCCTCGGCCAGCTGCTGGCCTTCTACGGCCTGGCGATGGCCTTCGCGGCCCGCTGTGGCTCTCGCCCAACAGCGGAGATCAGGGCTCTGCGGGACGAGTTGCGCCGCCTGCCTCAGCAGTTGCGCCAGCTTGTGGATCAGCACGATCAGCGGGCGGAGTCCCTGGCCCATCGCTTTGCCGATACCCAGGATGTGATTTTCCTGGGCCGGGGAATCAACTACCCGATCGCCCTGGAGGGGGCGTTGAAACTGAAGGAGATCAGCTACATCCATGCCGAGGGGTACCCGGCCGGAGAGATGAAGCACGGTCCGATTGCCCTTCTGGATTCCCGCGTGCCGGTGGTGTCAATCGCCGTGCCCGGTGCGGTGTTCGAGAAGGTGCTCAGCAACGCCCAGGAAGCCAAGGCCCGCGATGCCCAGCTGATCGGTGTTGCCCCCGAGGGGCCCGACACCGATCTCTTTGATGAACTGTTGCCGGTGCCCTCGGTGAGCGAGTGGATCAGTCCTTTGCTCACCGTGGTGCCGATGCAGTTGTTGAGCTATCACATCGCCGCCCATCGCGGCCTGGATGTCGATCAACCCCGCAACCTGGCCAAGAGCGTCACGGTGGAGTGAGCATCAGCTGACGCTGATGCTGAGATCGCTGCGGCCGTAGCGGTCCTGAAAGCGAACGATGTCGTCTTCACCGAGGTACTCGCCGCTTTGAACCTCGATCAGTTCCACGGGGATCCGACCGGGATTGGAGAGGCGGTGTTTGCAACCCATCGGGATGTAGGTGCTCTGGTTTTCCCCCACAAGCTGCTTAGTGCCGTCGCGCTCGACCAGGGCTGTGCCCTTCACTACCACCCAGTGCTCGGCCCGGTGGTGGTGCATCTGCAGCGACAGGCTGGCGCCGGGTTTCACCGAGATCCGTTTCACTTGCCAGCGGGTTCCTTCGGTGACGCCGGTGTAGTGGCCCCAGGGACGGTAGATCTTGCGGTGCGCCTTGCTCTCCGGGCTGCCGGCGGCCTCCAGCTGCTTCACCACGGTCTTGATCTCCTGGGCCCTGGAGCGATCCGCAATCAACACGGCGTCGTCGGTTTCCACCACCACGAGGTTTTCAACCCCCAGCCCCACCACCAAGCGGTGTTCGCTGCGCAGGTAGCAGTCGCGGTTGCCTTCGCTGATCACGTGGCCCTGCAGCACATTGCCTTGGGAATCCTTTTGCTCTGAGGTTTCCCAGAGTGCGCTCCAGCTGCCGACGTCGTTCCAGCCCGCATCCAGTGGCAGCACACTGCCCAGTTCCGTTTTCTCCATCACGGCCACGTCAATGGCCACGTTGGGGCACTTGGCAAAGGCTTCCCGCTCCAGCCGATGGAATTCCAGGTCAGCTGTGTCCTGCTCCAGAGCGGCCCGGCAGCAGCTCACCACTTCCGGGGCTAGTCGCTCCAGTTCCGCCAGCATGGCGCTGGCGCGGAACAGGAACATGCCGCTGTTCCAGGTGAAGCGGCCGGTGGCCAGAAATTGCTCTGCTGTGGCCTGATCGGGCTTCTCCACGAACCGCTTGATCGGCACATGGGGCGATCCCCCAAGGGAGAAGGGTTCGCTGGCTTCGATGTAGCCGTAGCCGGTTTCCGGGGCCGTTGGCACGATCCCGAAGGTCACCAGTCGTCCCGCTTCGGCGGGTTTGCGGCCGGCGTTGATGGCTTGGCGGAACTGGGCGGCATCGCGGATCAGGTGATCCGCCGCCAGCACCAGCAGCAGGGGGTCTTCGCCGTTGGCCGTGGCCTGAAGCGCGGCCACCGTCACCGCCGGGGCGGTGTTGCGGCCCATCGGTTCCAGCAGGATCGCGTTCGGTTCGACCCCGATCTGCCGCATCTGCTCGGCCACGATGAAGCGGTGGTCTTCATTGCAGATCAGCAGGGGAGCCGCCAGGGCGTCCAGGCCATAGAGCCGCTGTTGGGTTTGCTGCAGCAATGTGGCTTCGCCGTCTCCGCTCAACGGCCAGTACTGCTTGGGGTAACTCGCCCGCGACAGCGGCCAGAGCCGTGTGCCGGTGCCCCCGCAAAGGATCACAGGAATCAGCGGTGTGGAGGCCATCACGTCCTGAGAGCGGTGACCCAGAATCGCTTGCCCTATGGGGTTCTGTCGATGCCCCGAGAGAGATCTGTCAGAGCTCCAGCAGGCCCGGCGGTGGCGTGAGCAGCAGCCAGCCGTCCTCCAATTGCACCTCCGGCACGATCGCCTCCACGAAGGGAATCAGCAGCTTGTGGCCCTCCGATGTGGTGATCTCCAGCAGGTCGTTGCCGCCGCTGATCAAATCGCTCACGGTGCCAACGGCAGGGCCATCGGCCTCGAGCCGTGCCTCCAGGCCCAGCAGATCAAGCAGGTGAAATTCCCCCTCGTCCAATTCGGGCCGGTCATCGGCTGACACCAGCAGTTCCTGGCCCACAAGGGTTTCGGCGGCGCTACGGCTGTCGATTCCTTCAAGCCGCACCACGAACAGCGACTTGCCGGGCAGTTGCCGCCCCTTCTTGAGTTGGATCTCCGTCGGTTCAGCCCCCTTGCGGCTGCGCAGCCAGCGGGGCCCCGGCGCTGTGAACCGCTCGGGAAAATCACTGGCGGGGTTCACCCGCAGTTCCCCCTGTAGCCCCTGGACTCCCACGATCTTGCCCACGCTGAGCCAGTCGTCGCTTTCCGCCATGCCATCCGCCACGCACTCTGCCGATAATGGCTCCAGAACAGTCCGAGAATGAGCCATGGCGCCTGCAACCGCTCCGATCCTCCCTGGCTCCACCGTCACCGTGGCGGATGCCACCTCGATTTACAACGGTTACACCGGTTTTGTGCAGCGAATCAGCGGCGACCGTGCGGCCGTTTTGTTCGAAGGTGGCAACTGGGACAAGCTGGTCACTCTGCGGTTGAAGGACCTCCAGCCGGCCTGAGCGATGGAGAAGGACCGAAGCCTGCGACAAAGGCTGTAGTCCACTGTGCTGGAAGCCAGCACCCCGGCGGGCAAGGGCTACAACGCTGTCATTTCGGGGCAATGCTTCTGAGTGTTCTGGCCCTGCTGCTGGAACCCGACTCCTTGGGCAACTCAGCCCTGCGCCAAACCAATGTGCCCTGGATCGATCTGGTTCAGAACGTTTGCTTGGCGGTGTTTGCGGCGGATTTCGTCCTGCATCTGGCCTTGGTAGAGAGGCCTCGCCGTTACCTGTTCAGCTTCACCGGATTGATTGACGCGTCCGCGGTGTTGTTTTTCTTCGTGCCGCAGCGGATCAGTTGACGCTCAAGTTTGCTTTGGAGGGGTGGTGTGATCCCAATTTCTGCTCCATTCCAGGGGCGATCCATCTCACTGGTGCAATGTTTGGCGAGTGGGGTGCGCCATCACCAGCAGCGGACGGCCGAGCTGGTCTGCAGCAGCTGCGGGCGTCAGGGGCACCGCAGGGATGCCCTTCACTGCAATGCCTGTGGCGCGTCGTTGCCTTCCAGGGCCTGAAGAGCGGCTGTTGCCGCGTTCTGCTCGGCCTCCTTGCGGGATCGGCCTTTGGCCTCCGCCAGCTCCTGGTCTTGGATGCTCACCCGGCAGCGAAAGCGTTCGGGGTCGCCGTGATGGCGGCTGCATTCTTCGGTGGCGTAGTGGGGCAGTCCCAGCCCCTGGCCCTGGCTCCACTCCTGCAGGGCAGTTTTGCCGCCGAACTGATGGGGTGTGGCCAGCACCACCTCGGCTGTGGCGCGCCAGTGGGGGATGAGCCAGCGGTGAATGGCCTCCAGGTCCCCAAGGGCGCTGTACAACGCACCGATCAGAGCTTCGGTGGCATCGGCTTGCAGCCTGGATTCGGCGGACCGATCCCCCTGGGCGTGCCGCCCCAGCAGCAGATGCTGTTCGATGCCAAGTGCTGAACCCACGTCCGCCAGCCAGCGATCGCTGACCAGCTGGGCCCGAAGGTTGGAGCAGGCACCCACCGCGAGATCGGCGTGGTGGCGATCAATGAATTCGGTGGCGGCGAGCCGCAGCACCGCATCACCAAGGAACTCCAACCGTTCCAGGTTGCGGGCCCGGCCGCTCGATATGTGGGTGAGGGCCTGATCCACCAGGGCGAGTAGCTCAGGGTTGATCGGAATCTCAGCGTCGAGGCGCTGAATCAGGTTGGTGAGCTCTGCAGCGCGGGATGGATCCACAAAGACTCCTGAGCAACGCTGATGTGGGGTGAAAGCAGGACATAAGCCGGGTTCTGTTCACACCCCACAGATGTTGGTCTGCAGAGGGTGGGTGGCTATCTATCTGGGACCGCCGTTACCGACGGCCTCAAGCGGCGCGTTCAAACGGAACGGGGCCAATGGCCAGCCGTCGTTCCTTGGCCTTGCTCCCAGCCGGGGTTTACCGAGCCAGCACCTCTCGATGCTGCTGGTGCGCTCTTACCGCACCTTTGCACCCTTGCCTGTGCCGGCGAGCCGGCCATCGGCGGTGTGTTTCTGTGGCACTCTCCTCACGGTCACCCGCACTGGGCGTTACCCAGCAAGCCTGGCCATCAGGGAGCCCGGACTTTCCTCAGCCGACACTCAAAGAGATCGGCCGCAACCACCTCGCCTGCTTTCAGATCTCATCATGCCTCGTGGGCATAATTCAGAGGTCTGGGGCTGTAGCTCAGCTGGATAGAGCGACGGTTTCCTAAACCGTAGGTCGTGGGTTCGAGTCCCGCCAGCCCCGTGAGAATTGCTCAAGAGGTAGTGAGCGCTACATCTGGTGGGGTGTTCAGATCGTTCACCACCGCTAGGGTTGGTGCAACCGGGTTTGGGTGCCATGACCCAGCTTCACGATCTCCGTCTGCGGCTGTTGGTGCAGCAGGAAAGTGAGCGGATTGCTGAATCCCAGCCCACGGATCTGGACTTATCAGTGGTGCAGGCTCGTTGCCTGTGTTGGCTCGCCCTCCTGGCGGAAGCCCATGAAGACCAGGCCAGTGACGCGGAACGTCGCGGCGATACGGAACAGGCCATGGGTTGGTTCGCCGATTCGATGCGGCTGCGGGATGTGATCGGTGTGGTGTCCTCCATTGAGATCCCTCTGCCCGACACCGCTGGTGAGGATGGCCCCCAGGCTGAGGAGGATCTGGGGCCTCAGGCGGCTTGATCGGTGGCATAGTGGGGAATGACCGCGAGGGACTGCATTGCCGGAAGAGCCCTGCCAGTGCCCGGATTGCCAACGGTTTTACCGGGAGCATGACCGGCTGATCCGGGAGTCCCCCACGCTTCGTCAGCAACAGGAGCTCAACTGGGCAGCACTCCAGTCGTTCCGCACCCTGTCGGGCCGGGTGCTCGAGGACCTTCAGAAGCAGCACGGGTCCCGGCAGACCGCCGATGCAGCTGCTTCGAAGCCTGCAGCATCCGGTGCTCCTGTGCCGGAGGAATCAGGTGATGGCATCCAGCAGGCCATTGCCGATCTGGAGAACATCAACGCCCATCTGTTCTCGATCGAGGCGTTGATGGAGCGGGTGTTTGATGTGCGCGTCCCGGAAGAAATCGAGCAGAAGTTCCGCGAACTGGCCGGTGAGCTGGCTCCAGACCCGTTGAATGTGGACCGTCTACGGCTCAACCGTCTGTTGCATCAGACGCCGGATCTGCCCGATCGGAACTGAATCACTGAATCTTGGTTCCAAGCCCTGGACAGGATCCAGGGCTTTTGTTGTGGCCGTTTTCAGCGCACGTCGCAGGTGATCTCCACGTTCAGTGGATCCACGGCCCAGATGTTCTTGCAGTACTCGCTGATCGACCGGTCGGAGGAGAAGAAGCCGGTGCGGGCCGTGTTCAGCAGCGACATCCGATTCCAGTGCATCCGATCGCTCCAGGCACGGCTCACCGCCTCCTGGGCCCGCAGGTAGTCGGCGTAGTCGGCCATCACATAGAAGGGGTCGTTGCCGGTGAGGTTGTCGAGCAGAGGGCGGAACAGTTCCCCGTCGCCGTTGCTGAAGTGCCCCATCTCGATCAGCCGCAGGGCCTCCTGCAGTTCCGGAAGTGCCGCGATCACATCGCGAGGGCGGTAACCGCCCTGCTTTAGGGCCGTGATCTCTTCCACGGTCTTGCCGAACAGGAAGAAGTTGTCGCTCCCCACCAGCTCGCGGATCTCCACATTGGCCCCATCAAGGGTGCCGATGGTGAGGGCCCCATTCATGGCGAACTTCATGTTGCCGGTGCCGGAGGCTTCCTTGCCGGCCGTGGAGATCTGTTCGGAGAGGTCGGAGGCGGGATACACCTGCTCTCCCAGCTTCACGTTGTAATCCGGCAGGAACACCACCCGCAGCAGGCCATCCATGTCGGGGTCGGCATTGATGGTGTCGGCGATGCCGTTGAGGAAGCGGATGATCAGCTTCGCCATGTAATAGCCGGGAGCGGCCTTGCCGCCGAAGATCACGGTGCGAGGCGCCATGCCGTCGGTCTTGCCGTTCTTGATCCGCAGGTACTGGGTGATCACCTGCAGGGCGTTGAGGTGCTGGCGCTTGTACTCGTGGATGCGCTTCACCTGCACGTCGAACAGGCTGGCGGGGTCCACCAGCACGCCGGTGTTGCGGTGGATGTAGGTGGCCAGCTTGCGCTTCACCGACAATTTGGTGTTGCCCCAGAGCTCGAGGAAGCCCTGGTCGTTCTGCCGCTCCTCCAGCTTGCGCAGGCTCTCCATGTTGGAGATCCAGTCCGGCCCCACGTGCTGATCCAGCAGGGCTGACATCTCGGGGTTGGCCAGGGCGACCCAGCGGCGCGGGGTGACGCCATTGGTGACGTTGGTGAATTTCTCCGGCCACAGCGCCGCGAACTCAGGCAGCAGGTCGGTTTTCACCAGATCGGAGTGCAGCGCAGCCACACCGTTCACATGGTGGGCACCGATTGTGGCCAGGTGGGCCATGCGCACGGCCTTGCTGCCCTCTTCATCGATGATCGAGAGCTTGCGCTGGATCGCGTCGTTGCCGGGGTAGCGCAGCCTCACCTGCTGCAGGAAGCGTCGGTTGATCTCGTAGATCAGCTCCAGATGGCGCGGCAGCAGGCTGCTGAACAGGTTGAGGTCCCACTTCTCAAGCGCTTCGGGCAGCAGGGTGTGGTTGGTGTAGGCCACGGAGCGGGAGGTGATGTCCCAGGCCCGGTCCCACTCCAGATGCCGATCGTCGATCAGCAGTCGCATCAGCTCCGCCACGGCGATGGCCGGGTGGGTGTCGTTGAGCTGAACCGTCCAGTAGTTGGGGAAGTCCTCGACGGACAGTCCGCGGTTGTCGAGGCTGCGCAGCATGTCCTGCAGCGAGCAGCTGACGAAGAAATGCTGCTGCTTCAGGCGCAGACGCCGGCCTTCGTCGGTGCCGTCGTTGGGGTACAGCACCTTGGAGAGGGTTTCGCTGCCCACCTTTTCCTCAACGGCGCCGTAGTAGTCGCCGATGTTGAAGGCATAGAAGTCGAAGCTTTCGGTGGCATCGGCACGCCAGAGCCGCAGCCGGTCGCAGATGTTCACCCGATAGCCCAGCACCGGCACGTCATGGGGAATGCCGATGGCGTGTTCCGCCGGGATCCAGCGGGAGCGGTAGTTGCCTTTGTCGTCGATGTAGCTCTCGGTGCGGCCGCCGAAGCCCACGAAGCAGGCCTCATCGGGCTGGGGCAGTTCCCAGGGCCAGCCGCCCTTGAGCCATTTGTCGGTGATCTCCACCTGCCAGCCATCGCGGATCAGCTGATCGAAGATGCCGAACTCGTAGCGGATGCCGTAGCCGGTGGCCGGGATCTTCAGGCTGGCCAGCGATTCCATGTAGCAGGCCGCCAGACGGCCGAGGCCTCCATTGCCCAGACCCGGTTCCTCCTCCACATCCAGGATCTGCTGCAACGACTCGATGCCGAAATTCTTCAGGGCCTCTTCGGCTTCCTTCTGAATTCCCAGATTCAGCAGGTTGCTGTGGAGCTGCGGACCGATCAGAAATTCCGCTGACAGGTAGGCCACCGATTTCTGCGGGCGGGCCCGCATCGCTTCGGTGGTGGCCAGGTAGCGCATCATCAACCGATCACGCACCGCATAACTCAGGGCCATGTAGAGGTCATGGCGGCTAGCGGTGGGGGCGAGCTTGCCGAGCGTGAAGAACAGGTGTTCCGTCATGCCGTCGAAAACGCTCTTGGCATCGAGGCCGGCGCGTTCTGGGTCGTTGTGACAGCCGGGGGTCGGCAGACGCAGATCAAACGGTTGTGACGTGGTCATGGGGGTTCAGCGAGCCATGGAGCGTGGAATCACCGTCAGGCCAGGGGTGCTCGGAGCCCAACTCAATGAATTACCCGGACCGTAGCCATCACAACTGGGGCTGCCTGAAAAAAAGCGCTTAATACAGCATTCCCGGTCAATCGGGATCATCCAGCGAACAGTTCAGCGGCGGAATCACCATTAAGGTTCGGCGTGAGACATGCCCGGCTTGATGCTGCTGCCCACCCTGCTGAGCGAAATCAGCAGTCACGACCTCGAATTGGCGGAAACGCTGATCGGCGTCCTTCGCTTCATGCTGATCTTCGTGGCGGCCCGCACCCTTGCTGAGGTGCTGGTGCGCTTTGAGCTCCCCACGATTCTTGGGGAACTCCTCGCTGGCGTGCTGATTGGTGCCTCTGGCCTTCACCTTCTGGTGCCGCCGGAGACTCAAGTGCAGCTTTCCGGAGCGTTCTCCGAGGTGGTGGCTGGCCTTTCCCATGTGCCGGTGGAGGAGATTCCAGCCCTCTACAACGAGAGCTTTGGCGCCCTGCAGGCGGTGGCCACGCTGGGGCTTTATTCCCTGCTCTTCCTCACGGGTCTTGAAAGTGAGCTGGAGGAACTGATGGCGGTGGGGGCTCAGGCCTTCAGCGTCGCTGTGGTCGGCGTGGTGCTGCCCTTCGCCCTTGGCACCCTTGGCTTGATGGCGATCTTCCACGTGGATGCGATCCCGGCCATCTTCGCCGGTGCCTCGATGACGGCCACCAGCATCGGCATCACCGCCAGTGTTTTCGGTGAACTCGGCTATCTGCGCACCCGTGAAGGCCAGATCGTGATCGGAGCCGCCGTGCTCGATGACATCCTCGGCATCGTCATCCTGGCCATCGTGGTGTCCCTGGCGGCGGGCGGAACTCTGGAGATCGGACCCATCGTTCAGCTGGTGGTGGCGGCCGTTCTGTTTGTTGTGGTGGCCTTGTTGTTGAGCCAGAAGGCTGCCCCCGCCTTCGACTGGGTGATTGATCAGCTCAAGGCTCCCGGCGCCAAGCTGATCGGCTCCTATTTGCTGCTGGCCGTCAGTTGTTTTGTCGCTTCTGCCATTGGTCTGGAGGCTGCACTCGGGGCCTTCGCCGCTGGTTTGATCGCCAGCACCTCCAAGCATCGCCACGAGATTCAGGCGGCGGTAACCCCCATCGTTGGCTTGTTCGCCACCGTCTTCTTCGTGCTGGTGGGTGCAGGAATGGACCTCTCAGTGATCAACCCCTCTGATCCGGGGGCCCGTTCCGCCCTGGTGGTGGCAGCCTTCCTGTTTGTGGTGGCGATCATCGGCAAGGTGGCTGCCGGCTGGGCCATCTTCAGTAAGGAAAAAACCAACAACCTGGTGGTGGGGCTGGGAATGATGCCCCGCGGCGAAGTTGGCCTGATCTTTCTGGGCCTGGGCACCGCTTCAGGGCTGCTCAGCCCTGGCCTTGAGGCGGCGATTCTGCTGATGGTGATCGGCACCACGTTCCTGGCGCCAGTGCTGCTGCGCATCGTCCTCAAAGACAAGCCCCCTGAAGACGGCAATCAGGTTCCCGACGAATTTGCTGCCGATCCTCTGGCGGGTGCCTCCTGAGTCAGTCGTCTTTTCCGGCATTGGCCAGGACGATCAGAACACTCCAGCCCACGGCCACAACACCAAGGCTGGAGGCCCAGCTCGGACCCAGGACCCAACTGAATCCGAGCTGGGTGACAATGCCCACGACGAGGGCCAGCAGCAGGCTGCTGATCACCAGCACCGGTTGACGCACCGCTTCGGGAAGACCACCTTCCTCCAGGCTGGATTCCAACGTGCTGAGCGGTGCGCTCAGCGGCACGTAAAGGGCGATGGCCCAGAGCAAAGCTCCGCGCCAGACGGATGCGTCCGCCAGCGGTCCGCCCATCACCTCGTAGCTCACCATCCAGGCCGCTTCAGTGCTGCTTAGCATCGCGTCCCTCGCAGCCGGCTGTGGATCGCGTCACCTGGAGCCATCTCGGCCACGCCGTGCATACGGTGCAGCAGCATCCCGAGCAGGACAACACCGATTGCCCGGCGCTTCTGTTGGTGCATGGGTTCGGAGCATCCACCGATCACTGGCGCCACAACATTCCCGTGTTGGCCCAGACCCACGCCGTGCATGCAATTGATCTGCTGGGCTTCGGCAGAAGTGCCAAGCCGGCGGGTCTCAATTACGGGGGAGCCCTGTGGCGCGATCAACTGGTGGCCTATGTGCGCGAGCGGATTGGCCGTCCGACGGTGATCGCCGGCAATTCCCTCGGTGGTTTTGCGGCCCTTGCTGCTGGGGCCGCGTTGGGATCGGACTGTGCGGGAGTTGTGCTGCTCAATGCCGCCGGTCCCTTCAGTGATGAGCAGAAACCGCCGCAAGGCTGGGGTGCCATCGCCCGCCAGAGCATCGGCACGGCCCTGCTGAAGAGTCCGGTGCTGCAGCGGTTGCTGTTCGAGAACCTGCGCCGTCCCGCCACGATCCGCCGCACCCTCAATCAGGTGTACGTCGACAAGACCAACGTCGACGATTGGCTGGTGGAGTCGATTCGGCGTCCCTCACTGGATCCAGGCGCCTTCGGGGTGTTCCGCACGGTGTTCGATATCCCCCGCGGTCAGCCCCTCGATGAGCTTTTCGCGGAACTGACGGCGCCGCTGTTGTTGCTTTGGGGCATTCGTGATCCTTGGATCAATGCCCCCGGTCGCCGCTCCACCTTCCAGCGCCATGCTCCGGAGGCCACCACTGAGGTGGTTCTGGAGGCCGGACACTGTCCCCACGATGAGGTGCCGGATCAGGTGAATGCGGCGCTGCTGCAATGGATGGAGAGCCTGAAGTCGGCTGCTGCACCGACAAATGTTGATCTGCTGGCTAAGTGAATGGATGAGCCACCCCGCATCGGCGGATGCCCATGACCCTTACCCAGCAGTCGGCCCCCTACGCCCACTGGGACTTTGTGCATCCCAGCAGTGGTGATCGGTTGCGAATCATTCCCGAGCGGGGTGGTCTGGTGAGTGGTTGGTCTTGCGGGGGACGGGAGATCCTTTATTTCGATCAAGAGCGTTACGCCGATCCCAGCAAAAGCATTCGCGGCGGCATTCCGGTGTTGTTTCCGATCTGTGGAAATCTGCCCGGAGATGTGCTGCCGGTGGATGGCGTCGACCATCCCCTCAAGCAGCACGGCTTCGCTCGGGATCTTCCCTGGCAGCTCCAGTTGCTTGAGGATCAGTGCGGTGTATGCCTCAGCCTCTCCAGCAGCGACGAAACGCTGAAGGCCTATCCCTTCCCCTTCCGTTTGGAGATGGAGCTGCGCCCGGTGGCCTCTGCCTTGGAGATCTCCACCACGGTGCACAACTGCGGTGATGCCCCCATGCCGTTCAGTTTCGGCTTGCACCCTTACTTCAACGTGAGCGATCTGGCCCAGACCCGGCTCACGGGTCTGGCGGAGCGCTGCCTCAACCATCTGGAGATGGTGGAGGCAGCCACCGCCGATCAGCTCAAGCGCTTGCCCGAAGGGGTGGATTTCCTCTGCCGGCCTGCGGGGCCTGTCAGCCTGATCGACGACGCCACCGGCGTGACGCTGCAGCTGCAGCATCAGGCACCGCTGGATCTCAGTGTGGTGTGGACCGAGCCCCCGCGGCCAATGGTTTGTCTGGAACCGTGGACCGGTCCGCGCCAGGCCCTGGTGAGTGGTGATCGAAAACTGGTGCTCGAGCCCGGGACGAAGCAGACCCTGGCCTGTCGCTACAGCGTCTCCTGATTCACCCCCGGCAGACGGCCGCGGCTGAGCTGCTGCTTGGGGTCGAACTGGCGTTTCACCGCTTCGATTAGCGGTCGGGATGGACGGTCAAGCCAGACCGGCACGGTTGAGCCAGCCGCGCGTTTCAACAGCGTGATTTCGCCGCCGAGGCGGATCACGCTGCGGCGCAGCGCCTCCAGCTGGTGATCCGCTGTCGCCGCGTCGCACCAGCCATCACCGCAGCCGGCTCCTGCGGCCAGTTCCCAGGTCCATGGTTTGAGGGCCCTCATCGCCTCATCCCGCAACAACCGGTGCAACTGGGCCGGCGGTAGCACCAGCCGCACCAGCTGCGCAGAGGGGCTGGCATCGAAGGGTGTGGTGAGGGCATCGGAACAAGCCTGGCGTTCGGCGCTGAGCTGTTGGTTCAGCGCCAACCCCTCGAGCTGCTTCAGCTGATCGTTCACCGCCTGCTCCGACACGCTGCTCACCACCAGCCGCAGCCGCCAGGCACCATCGCCGCCGTTGATCCAGTCACAGCGTTCCGGTGTGAGGCTGGAGCGCAGCAGGTCGCTACGAAAGGCCTCCTGGGCCTTCAGGTCGCCTTCCACCAGCAGGCCGCTCCGGGCGGGGCGCAGCGGTTGCAGCCGCAGGGTGAGTTCGGTGATCAGCGCCAAGCTGCCCCAGCTGCCGCAGAGCAGCCGCATCAGGTCGTAGCCCGCCACGTTCTTCACAACCCGTCCACCGGCATGGGCTTCGACGCCATCCGCCCGCAACAGGCCGATGCCGATGATCTGATCGCGCACCCCCAGATGGCGCTGCCGCAGTCCCCCCGCCAGTCCACGGGCCACCAGGCCGCCGATGCTTCCGGGAGCGCCGGCCCGGGGCCAGTCAATGGGCAGCCATTGCCCCTGCTCCGCCAGCAGATCCTGCAGGTCCTGCAATGGCAGGCCGGCTTCCACCGTGATGGTCAGATCGTCCACGGCATGGTCGATCACCCTGTTGAGCTGCTGGCAGGAGAGCACCTCATGGCAGGGATCCAGCGGAGGACCCCAGTCCAGGCGTGTGCCCAGCCCGCTGGGACTCCAGGGGGTGCCGCTCTGGTGCCACTGGCGCACCAGATCAATCAGGGCATTGCGGCTGGCGGGGGAATGGCTCACGGCACGATGGTGCCATGAAGGTTGTGGTCATTGACGACGATCCCACCGGCTCGCAGACGGTGCATAGTTGCCCGCTGCTGCTGCGCTGGGATGTCGACACCTTGCGCCGGGGGCTGCGCCATGCGTCGCCTCTGTTGTTTCTGCTGGCCGACACCCGGGCGCTGATGCCCACGGATGCCGCGGAACGCAACCGCGGCATTGCGGTGGCCTTGGATCAGGCGCTGCAGCGGGAGGGATTGGCGCGTGATCAGGTGCTGCTGGTGAGTCGTGGTGATTCGACCTTGCGCGGCCATGGGGTGCTGGAGCCTGAGGTTTTGCAGGCGTCCTTCGGGCCTTTTGATGCCACGTTCCATGTTCCGGCGTTCTTGGAAGGGGGTCGCACCACCGTGAACGGGGTGCATCTCCTCCACGGGGAAGCGGTGCACACCACGCCGTTTGCCCAGGACCGGCTGTTCGGTTTCAGTAACAGCGATCTCGCCTGCTGGCTGGAGGAGAAGAGCGACGGGGCCATCGCCGCGGCGTCGGTGCAGCTGATCAGTGGCCGGGAGCTCGATGCTGCCTGCGCTGCTGGGCTGCCGCTGTTGATCGAGCGTCTGCGTGGGCTCCAGGGCAATGCATCTGTGGTGGTGGATGCCGAGCGGCAGGAGCAGCTCACCGCTCTGGCCGCAGCGGTGCGCGCCCTGCAAGGGCAGAAACGCTTTCTGTTCCGTTCCGCCGCCAGCATGGTGAAGGCCCTGGCGGATCCAGGCCCGCCGCCGCTTGATCCCAAGGGCTTAGCGGGGTTGCGACGGTTGGCTGACGATGGAACGCCTCTGCCGGGCCTGGTGATGGTGGGCTCCCATGTGCCCTTGGCGGATCAGCAGCTGGAGCTGTTGCTGCAGGAATCGGGTTGCCAAGGTGTTGAACTGCCGGTGCCGCGCATCGCCCGGGTGCTGGAGGGGCCGACACCCGACCTGTTGCTGGCGGATTTAGAGCGGGTCTGGTTGCAGCAGCTGCGGGCGCTGCTTGATCGAGGTCTGACGCCGGTGCTGTTCACCAGCCGCGGTGAGCTGCGTTGCGCCTCCGAGCATGAGGGCCGGCGCTTGTCCTGCGCTCTGGCCGAGTTGATGGGTCGATTGGCGGCAGCTCTCGCGCCTGATCTGGGCTACTTGATCAGCAAAGGCGGCATCACCAGCCAGACGCTGCTGGCTCGGGGTCTGGCCCTTGAGTCGGTACAGCTGGAAGGGCAGCTGCTGCCGGGTTTGTCGCTGGTGCGTCCGTCAGCGGGGCCCTGCAGCGGACTGCCGATTCTCACCTTCCCCGGCAATCTCGGCGATGCCGGCACCCTGCGGGAGGCCTGGCAGCGGATGGAGGCCGGCTGAGGCGGCCAGTAGTTCCATCGGGTGTTGCACCCGGGCCCGATCGCCCAGGTGCCGCCGCAGTTGCAGGGTGCAACCGATGTTGGCGCTGGCTACCAGTTCAGCACCGGTGCCGCTGAGGTCGTCGGCCTTGATCCGGCCCAGTTTGGCGGCTTCCTCCGGCTGCACCAGGTTGTAGATGCCGGCGCTGCCGCAGCACACCCCCGCTTCGGTTGCTTCCCGCAGCTGAAGGTTGGGGATGGCCCGCAGCAGCTGACGGGGCTGGGCCTGGATTCCCTGGCCGTGAATCATGTGGCAGGCGTCATGCATGGCCACGACGCCGGGAAGTGGTTGCAGTTGGGTGCGGAATGTCTCCAGGAGGCCGCGGTCCGCCAGGAATTCCTGCACATCCAACACCGGAGCGCGGAAGGCAGCTTTCCCGTTCAGGAGCTCGCCGTAGGCCTTCATCGTGTGGCCGCAGCCCGAAGCGGCCACCAGCACCGCATCCAGATCTCCCTTAACGGCATTCATGCTCCGAATCAGATCCGTCGCCAATTGGCGCGTGAGTTCCAGCTCCCCCTGGTGATGGCTCACCGCCCCGCAGCATCCCTGGCCTGGCGGAATCACCACCTCAAATCCGTTGGCTTGCAGCACCTTCACCGTTGCGGTGCTGACGCTGGGATCGAAGCAGCGCTGCACGCAGCCCAGCAACAGCGCCACGCGGCCGCGGCGTTTGCCGGAGGCGGGATTGATCTGGGGCAGTCGGTCGCTGAAGCTCTCCGGCACCAGGGGCGGCAGCAGCTGCTCCATCGCTTCGATTTCCGGCCCGAACAGACGGGTGAGCCCGGAGCGGCGGGCCAGCTGTTGCAGCGGTGTGCCGGCATAGGCCCGCAGGGGTTGCAGCAGGGCCCTCAGGCGCTTGGGGTAGGGCAGCACCTGCAGCAGCAGCTTGCGGAAGCTGGTTTGCCAACTGCTGCGCTGGTTGGCCTGATTGAGCTTGGGGCGGGTGGCTTCGATCAGCTGGTCGTAGCGGACTCCTGAAGGACACGCCGAAACACAGGCGTAACAGCCCAGGCAGGTGTCGAAATGGCTGGCCACCGTGGCATCCAGCTCCAGGTCACCGGCTTCTATCGCCCGTAGCGCGTGAATACGGCCGCGGGGCGAGTCCATCTCGCTGGCCAGCACGCGATAGCTGGCACAGGTGGGAAGGCAGAAGCCGCAGTGCACGCAGGGGTCTGCTGCGCCGGCGGGAAGCCCGGGGAGCTGGGTGGGAGAGGCCATCGCCTGAGTCTGGCGTGAATGGCAGCTCTGGTGATCAGAAGCGCTGGATGACCGCGTCGGCAAAACCGCTGCAGCTCACTGGATCCACTTGGGGCTCCATCAGTCGGGCCAGGTCGTAGGTGACCTGCTTGTCCGCGATGGCGGCACTGAGACCCTTGGTCACCAGATCCGCAGCTTCCTGCCAGCCGAGGAACTCCAGCATCATCACGCCGCTGAGGATCACTGAGCCTGGGTTGATCCGGTCGAGGCCAGCGTGTTTCGGGGCGGTGCCGTGGGTGGCTTCGAAGATGGCGGCGTTCTCGCCGATGTTGGCGCCGGGGGCCATGCCCAAGCCACCGACCATCGCAGCGGCGGCGTCGGAGATGTAATCGCCGTTGAGATTGAGCGTGGCGAGGATCGAATACTCCTGGGGGCGGGTCTGGATCTGCTGGAAAATGCTGTCGGCGATGCGGTCATCCACCAGCACCATCTCCTTCCACTTGCCGCCACCGTGGCTGCTACCGATGGCGTCGATCACCGCCTGCACCTCGGCATCAATTTCAGCCTTTTTCTCCGGGGTCAGGCTGTCGTAGCCAGGCTCGATCATCCGGGCGTTGGCCTGCACGCTCAGGTTGGGATCCTTCTCGAGGTTGCCGAGAATCCAGCTTTCCCGCTCAGTGATGCACACGTCGCGGAATTCTGTGGTGGCCAGCTCGTAGCCCCAGTCGCGGAAGGCTCCTTCCGTGAACTTCATAATGTTGCCCTTGTGCACCAGGGTCACATGGCGCTTGTCGCCCTGAAGACGCAGGGCGTGCTGGATCGCCTTGCGGATGTGGCGCTGGCTGCCGGCTTTGCTCACCGGCTTGATGCCGATGCCGGAACCCTCGGGGATCTGACGCTTGCCCAGCTTGCCGTTGGCGGGGATGACCACCTCGTTGAGGTGCTTGCGCAGCTCCTGGCCAACGGCGTCATCGGCTTCCCATTCCACCCCCATGTAGATGTCTTCGGTGTTCTCCCGGTAGACGATCACGTCCAGATCCTGGGGACGTTTGTGGGGGCTTGGGGTGCCCTCGTAGTAACGGCAGGGGCGCACGCAGGAATACAGATCAAAGATCTGGCGCAGGGCCACGTTCAGCGACCGGATGCCGCCACCCACCGGAGTGGTGAGGGGGCCTTTGATGGCCACGCCGTAGGCGCGGATCGCCTCGAGGGTGTCCTCCGGCAGGTACTGGTAGGTGCCGTAGAGGTCGCAGGCCTCATCGCCGGCGTACACCTTGAACCATTCGATGCTCTTGCTGCCGCCGTAGGCCTTGGCCACAGCCGCATCCAACACTTTCTGGGTGGCGGGCCAGATGTCCACCCCGGTGCCATCGCCCCGGATGAAGGGGATGATCGGGTTGTCGGCCACCACGGGCTGACCGTTCTCGAAGCGGATCGGTGTGCCCTGGCTGGGGGCGGTGAGCTTCTCGAACTGGGCCATGGCGGTTGGTCGGGCGTCAGCAGGCCGAGCCTATGACTGAGCCGGGAGCCCTACGGTTTCAAACAGTGCAGACCGCGCATCAATGGCCAGCGAGCAGGTGTGGGTGGTGGCGGCCTGCTTCAACGAAGAAGCTGTGATCACCCGCTTCATCGAGCGGGTTCTGGTTGTCCCTGGTGTGGACCATCTGGTGTTGATCGACGATGGCTCCAGGGATGCCACCGTTCAACAGATCCGCGATTTCATGACACAGCGCCGCAGTC
The DNA here is from genome assembly GCF_014279895.1 of Synechococcus sp. M16.1. NCBI lineage: Bacteria > Bacillati > Cyanobacteriota > Cyanophyceae > Synechococcales > Synechococcaceae > Synechococcus > Synechococcus sp. M16.1. The sequence continues at coordinate 157,001 of NZ_CP047954.1, forward strand.
AGGGCCTGTTGGTTCCGGTGACCCTGCTGGAACTCACCCGCAACTTCGGCAAGGAGGCCGCCATGCTCGCGGGACTGGATCACGTGCGTGAACGCTGTGCTGCGGCTGTGCTGATCGACTCCGATCTTCAGCATCCGCCTGAGTTGATCGAGGCGATGGTGGCGGAATGGCGCGCTGGGGCCGAGGTGGTGTCGGCGGTGCGTGATGACCGTGATCAGGAGTCGCGTCTGAAGGTGCTGAGTGCCTCGTGGTTCTACCGGGTGTTCAACAAGATGGTGGATTCCATTCAGCTCCGGGAAGGGGCTGGTGATCAGTTGATTCTTCTTGACGCAGCCGCTGTGAAGGCGATCACGTCGATGCGCGAATCCAGTCGTTTTTTCAAAGGGCTCATGCCGTGGACTGGCTATCGAGCAGTCGCACTGCCCTACCAACGGGTCAAACGGGAAGCAGGGTCCACGTCCTGGAGTCCCCTCAAGTTGTTTGGTTATGCCATCGACGGAATTTTCTCGTTTTCAGTTCTGCCTCTCAGGGTCTGGACGGGGCTGGGTCTGATGGTCTCCAGTTTCAGTCTTCTCTATGCCTTCGTGATCGCACTTCGCACACTTCTCTTTGGCAGGGATGTTCCGGGTTATGCCTCATTAATGGGGGCAGTTTTGTTCCTCGGCGGCATTCAACTGATCGGCATCGGCGTGCTGGGTGATTACATCGGTCGGATCTACATCGACGTCAAACGGCGGCCGCACTATTTCGTCCGAGCCGTGCATCAGGGATCAGAGTTGTTGCGCTGATGTCCATTCCTTCTTGCGGGCCTTGGCACTGAACAGGGCCGCTCGGCTCCAGATCACGACATTCAGCAGCGTGGGGGTGAACACCAGCACAAGGGTCGGGGCCTGGAGTAGCGGTAGGAGGGCGCACACGCTGAGGTTGACCACGTACTGCAGCAAAAGCCAGCGACGGGCGAACTGGCGTCCCCCCGTCTCTTTCCGGAACGTCAACAGGGAATGGCCGAAATAGCTCGCCACGGAGGCGGCCAGGAAGGCAATGGGGTTGGCCAGGCTCAGGCTCATCCACGGGCCCAGAAGCAGCAGCACGCTGATGTGAACAGCTGCGGCCGTGCCCCCCACCAGGCCATAGCGCAGCACGCGGTTCAGCAGGGGCATCATGCGCACTATCGGGGCGTGTTGTTGCAGTGCTGCAGCAGGGCCTCAATCAGCCGCCAGGCCTGTCGTTCGTAGCGTTTGACGAAGTCTTCGAAGCTTTGGGAGGCCGTTTCGTCGGCACCATCGGAAATCACCCGCAGCACCAGCCAAGGCACACCTTCCTGCTCGGCCACCTGCGCGACAGCAGCACCTTCCATCTCAACGGCCTGCAGGTCGGGCAGGGCATCCCGCAGCGCCTGCAGCACCGCTGGATCTCCGATGAAGCGATCCCCCGTGGCGATCAGACCGCTCCTGGGCCGTGCGAACCCGTCCAGGTCGCCTGCATTGTGAGCCTCCATCAGAGCGGTCTTGGCCCAGTTGAACCAAGGTGGCTGCGGTTGGAGCCGGTCCTGGTTCAGTGCTGGCAGCGTGAAGCGTGGGAACAGTGGCCGGGCATCCATGTCGTGCTGCACCACGGCATCAGCCAACACAACATCCCATTGACTCAGGGCCGGATCCGCAGCCCCGGCAACGCCGGTGAACACCAGCAGATCGATGCTGGGATCGCTGGCGAGCAGGCGAGTGGCGGCCCGCGCAGCGCTCACCTTCCCCCAGCCGCTCCAGGCCAGGCTGAGGCGCACCGTGTCGTTCCACGATCCCCTGTGGATTCTCAGGTCGCCATGGTCGCTGCAGCTCAGATCCGTGAGGTGGCTTAGATCAGAGCCGATCTCTTCCGGCATGGCGCCCAGCAGGCCCAGGTGCAGCGGTTGCGTCATGGTTTCGTGAACCTCGCTCAACCGTAACGGCGACCTTTTGCATCTCCCCCCACACTGTGCGGAATGACGAGGTTGCAGTGAACGCGGGCGAATCGGTACACAGCGTGGCCCGGATGCGAGCGCTGGCATCCACGATCACGCTTGTTCGTCGCCAGTTTCCCGCTGCACAGGCCAACCTCAGCCCCTGGCGGGACGACCCGCAGACCCGGCAGTGGAGTGAATCGGAATCGCTGGACCTCTCGTTTCACTTCCCTGGCTGGAGTCCACGCCTGGAATGCCGCAGTTTGCTGATGCAATTGCGCATCAGCACGGATTGTGGTGACGATCAGCTGCGCCTGCTGGGAGTCTTGATGCGGGGCATGACCTACGACGGTGAACGCTGGCGCCTCGCCACGGTTGGTGAATGGTTGCCGGAAGGCCCCCACCTGCCTCAGCAGCGGCAGGTGAAGCAGCTTCAGCAGATTTGTCGCGAGCTGTTCGAACTGTTTGATCGGAATGCTTCGTCCGATACAGCGGCGTAACCCTTCGCAACGCTCGTGGCCACCCTTCCGTGGACTGCTTATAGGGTCCTCCTATCGGTCCAATCACAAGCATTCATGTCCGTTGCACTGGCTGCCCAGATTCGTGAAGGCACGAAAAAGTCGCACACCATGGCCGAGAACACCGGCTTTGTGAGCTGCTTCCTGAAGGGTGTCGTCGACAAATCCAGCTATCGCAAGCTTGTTGCAGACCTCTACTTCGTCTACGAGGCGATGGAAGAGGAGATCGACAAGCTGGGTGATCATCCGATTGTTGGACCGATTGGCAAGAAAGAGCTCAATCGTCGCGAATCTCTCGAGCAGGACCTCACCTATTACTTCGGTGCAGGTTGGAAAGAGCAGATTCAACCCTCTCCGTCCGCAGCGGCTTACGTTGAACGGATTCATGCCGTAGCGAAGGAGTCCCCAGAGCTCTTGGTCGGCCATCACTACACCCGTTATCTCGGTGATCTCTCTGGTGGTCAGATCCTCAAGAACATCGCCCAGAAAGCGATGAACATGGATGGCGACGACGGACTTCGTTTCTACGTCTTCGATGACATCGCCGATGAGAAGGCGTTCAAGGCCAATTATCGCGCTGCGATGGATAGTCTTCCGATCGATCAGGCAACGGCCGACCGCATCGTCGAGGAAGCCAATCATGCTTTCCACCTGAACATGAACATGTTCAAGGAGTTGGAAGGCAATCTTGTTGCCGCGATTGGCAAAGTGCTGTTTGGCTTCCTCACCCGTCGTCAGCGGGCAGGCAGCACCGAGGCCGCAGCCGCTTGAGTGTTCACTGGTGCCCACCCAACTGATTCGTTTCCTGGTCCCCGGGATCAGCAGTCGCTTTCGTTGTGGAGGGCTCAGCGTCGAACAACAGACCGCCCGACTAGTGGCGAATCTGTGCCCGACGGAACTGGTCACCTACCGCGAACGCTCACCCGAGCATCCGTACCTGGACGACTGCCTTCGCCTGGAGCCCCCGGATACCAAGGTTCTCTGGGTGGTCAGCTGGGGCTTTGATGTTCCTGGCTTAATCCGTCGCTTAGATGGCCGTCGGGTTGCGTACCACGCCCACAGCAGCGCCTACGGCTTTGACTTGCCGCCAGGTGTTCCTGTCTTGGCCGTCAGCCGCAACACCTTGGGCTATTGGGGCAACCAAGCTCCCCGCAACCCCCTTGCCCTGGTCCCGAATGCTCTGGACCAGACCTGGCTCGACCGTGGCGACCGTGCGGTAAGCCAGCGCCGCCCGATCGATGTGTTGGTTCAGGCCCGTAAGAGCAGTCCTTATGTTCTGAGGCAACTGGTGCCAGCCTTGCGACAGGCGGGCCTTGTGGTGGAAGTTCAGACGGGCTGGGTGGATGACCTGGTGGATCTGTTCAACCGCTCCACGGTGTATCTCTACGACTCAGCGGAGTACTGGCGCGGACGTGGCGTGACCGAGGGCTTCGGCTTGCCGCCGCTGGAGGCATTGGCCTGTGGATGCGTTGTGTTCAGCAGCCTCAATCACGCCCTGGCGGACTATGGAGATCCAGGTCACACCGTGCATCAGATCGGTTGTGGGCGGCTGCGTTTCGATCTTGAGCGGATCCAGGCTGCTGTTGCATCCCCTCAGCGCTGGCGGCCCTCCAGCGATTATTTGGAGGACTTGCTTCACGAGTGTTCAGAAGCTGTGCTGCTCGAGCGCTGGCGTGGTGCCTTCGCACACCTGGATGCAATCGAGGCAGTATCGGGGCCTCTCCTCAGCAGTTCTCCCACGTGGCGGTTGAGACTGCAGCATCTGATCGATCGACTCCAGCGAGTGGTCAATCGGTTGCCCGGCTGGCCGAAAGGCCTGCTGCACCGATAGCTTTTGCGACTATGGATAAGAGGAGATGGATGGTGGTGTTTATCGCTGAATGATTGAGGCTTTGCAGCGATCCATCCAGAGTCAGACCTGGAGAGAACTTCAAGTTCTGCTTCGTGAGCTAGCGCCAGAAAGACGACGGTTTCTCGCTCTGGTCCTGTTGGCGTCGCTCTTGCAGGGATTGGTCGATATTTTTTTGGTGGGTTTGTTGGCGCGTTTGGTCGGCTTGCTAGCTGGAGCCAAGCTCGGTGACCAGATTCCTGGGATTCGTTTTTTTGGCGGAGGTTTACAAGATCAGGTCGGCTGGATTGTGGTCTTGCTGATAGCGGCTTACTGGTTGGTATCTGGTATTCGTTTCGGGGTGGCCTTGCTCGAATCTTTATTGACAGCGGAGATTTGGGCAGACCTAGTGAATAAAGTTTACCGGAATTTGATGTTGCAGCGTTATGAGTTTTTTGTGCTTAATCGCAAGGCGTTGTTGTCTGAGCGCTTTAATCGAATTCTGTCGCGTGTGACAGGAACTGTGATTACTCCAATGATTGCTATTTCGGCAAGCTTTGTGTCTGTCACCGCGCTGATTCTCGGAGTGGGATTGATGCTTGGCAGTACATCTCTGTTTATTTTCGTCCTGCTGTTTGTTGCCTATGCACTTTCTTCGAGAATAATTACTCCTTATCTTAGGTTGGCTCTGCGTCAGAAAATTCGTTATTCAAGGCGCCTCAAATTAATCTTTTCTGAGTCAATGAGATCGATTAGAGATGTACAATTATATTCTTCGCATGAATATTTTGTCAATCGATTCTCTAGCTCAGGAGTTCTAGCGAAGAGGAGTGATCGTCTTTCAAAGTTATTGCCTGCGGTTCCGCGATTTGTCATAGAACCCGCAGGTATCACAATTCTTTTTGTGGTGGGACTTGCCCCTGCGATTTCCTCCGGAGATGCTGACCGTCTGCGTGAGGCGCTTCCGGAATTGGCGACGGTTCTGGTGGTGCTCTTGCGTATTACGTCGCCTTTGCAAACCGTTTTTAGCAATGTCAATAAGTTGCGTGGTGGGCTTCCTGAGGTGAAAGATGCTTTGGAGTTGCTCAGGATGAGACCCAACCGATTGTCTCTTGGTGATTCAGGAGTTCCCTCTTCGGACGGCATCATGCCGAGTCGGTTGATTGAGCTCAGTGGAGTCAACTTTTCTTATCAAGAAAGTGATCGACTCGTTCTTGAAAATGTGAGTCTTTCAATTCCTGTGGGCTCTCGAATTGCCCTTGTTGGCAGCACAGGGAGTGGAAAAACAACCATTGCCCATCTTTTGCTTGGTCTTTACACGCCTTCGACAGGTGGCTTGTTGCTCGACGGTGTGCCTGTCTCTGCGGAGGAAATGCCGGCATGGCAGGCGAATTGTGCATTCGTTCCCCAAAATATTCGCTTGCTTGATGCAAGCGTCAGAGAAAATGTTGCCTTTTGCGAGGATCCAGATTCAATCGATGACAATGAAGTTTGGGCGGCTTTAGAAGCCGCTCAGTTTTCTGAATTTGCAGCCCAGATGCCCTACGGTTTGTACACAATCTGTGGTGAGGATGGCATTAAGCTTTCGGGAGGTCAATGTCAGCGCTTGGCGTTAGCTCGAGCTTTTTATCGAAAAGCCAAACTCATGGTTTTGGACGAGGCTACAAGTGCTTTGGATAACAAAACAGAGCATGATGTGATGCATGCCCTCGACTTGATAGGAAGACGATGCACCATGGTTGTGATCGCGCACCGCCTTTCAACGGTTAAAAAGTGCGATCGTATTTTTGAGATTTCCCAGGGCCGTATTGTTGCTTCGGGAGACTTTGAAACTCTCAAGAAGCTTTCACCAAGTTTTCGCGAGATGACCATGTTGGATGCGGTTTAGGTAGTCGTGGCCGACATTGTTCTTCTGGCCACGTCGGACTGGGACCATCCGCTCTGGACCAACAAGCAGCATGTGACCTGTGCGCTGGCAGAGCTGGGTCATCGCGTTCTTTATGTGGATTCCCTTGGGGTCCGTGCTCCACGGGTTGATCGCTCCGACTCGGGTCGGATTTTGAGGCGTTTGCGTCGGGGATTTCGTGGGCCGCGTCAGGTGAGGCCAGGGGTATGGGTCATGTCGCCTCTGGTGCTGCCGGGGCAGACCCGAGGCTGGGCCGGACTCCTAAACCGTTGGAGTCTCAATCTCAGCCTGTTGGTGGCCGATTGTCTGCTCGACCTGCGCCTTCCGTTGCTTTGGACGTTCAATCCCCAGGCCCGCGATTATTTGCGCTTGAGCCGGTTCCATGCCGTGGTGTATCTCTGCGTGGATCGCATTCAGGCGCAGCCGGGGATGCCGGTGCAGCCTCTGGAGGATGCGGAGCGTGATCTCTGCTCTCTGGTTAATGCGCTGTTCACCACCTCGCCGGAACTGCAGGCCTCGCTCGGGCCTCTGAATGCCGGCAGCCATGGTTTTGGCAATGTGGCTGATGCCACCCATTTCGGTCAGGCCCTGCATGCCGGCCTGCCCCGACCAGCGGATTGGCCCGCCACCAAGGGGCCAGTGCTCATCTTCATTGGTGCGATCGATGCCTACAAGCTCGATCTCACCATGCTCGAGGCCTTGATGGAGCGAACCCCCCATTGGACTTATCTCTTCATCGGTCCTGTGGGGGAGACCGATCCCAGCACTGACGTCAGCACCTGGAAGCGCTTTCCCCATGTGCATCAGCTGGGCCCGAGGCCTTACGCCAGTCTCCCCGCTTACCTCGCCCATGCCGATGTGGCGTTGTTGCCGCTGCAGATCAATGACTACACCCGTCATATGTACCCGATGAAATTCTTCGAGTACCTGGCGGCCGGTCGCCCAGTGGTGGCCACGGCGATCCCCGCCTTGTGCGATCAGGGGGATGTGGCTCTGCTTTGTGAACCTGAGGTGTCCGCTTTTGAGGCGGCGATTCAGCAGGCGTTGGCAGGGGAGGGGCCGTCCCTGGAGCACCGGCTTGAGCGTGCCCAGCTGCATACCTATCGCACGCGCACCCAGGCGATGCTCGACTGCCTCAGTCAGCACGGCCTGATGCCAGATGAGCCCTTGGCTCCCCAGGCTCCCCGCTATTTCCATTTGCTTACTCAGCTGGGTCGACCCCACCTTTCAGCTCAGCTGCGCCTCGCCCAGTTGCGCGTGCTGGAAAGCTTGGGGCAACAACAGTGGGCTGAACGTTGCCTGCGTCGCTGGCTGGTGCGGGAGCCGTTCAACATCACTTTGCTGAATGATCTGGCCCGGCGTCGTTTCGCTCAGGGCGACCATCGTGAGGGTCGACGCGTGATTGAACGGGTCTGGAAGGAAGACGGTGAAGCCGAAATCCTGCACCAACTGTTATCGCGCCGCCGGTCTTTACAGGGCAGCCGCATCGATCAGCTGGCGATGTTGGATGAACTGGCCTCCAGCACGGTTTTGCCGATTCACTTCGTGGGCTACTGCCGGATGGTGTGCACCTATCTGGCCATTGATGCCAAGGATGTGGCGGCGTTGCGCCGGGGTGTGGAAGGACTGGAGGTGATCTTGGCGGAGTTGGAGTGCGATCCCGATACCTTCCGCTGCCTCCAGCCCAAACGGAAGAACCGAGCCAAATTGCTGATCTCAGCGCACCTCACGCGTCTTCGTGCCTTGATAGCGCTGAAAGACACCGCAGCTTTGAATCGGGCCTCATGCGATCTGCTGGTCATCGCCCGGCGCTACGACCCTTTCGCCACTGATCGCGTCACGGCCATATCCATGACCCGCAGCGTCATGGGCTGTCTCACCATTGCCGCGGTGATGGCTTGGCATGCCGGCGATCCGCGGCGTTTCGATGCCGTGGTCGATGAAATGGAGCGTCTGTGCAAAGCCTGTCATGCCGATCGCTTCGACGTGATCGCGGGCGAAACTCACGAAGACCATCGAGGTTTTGCTGATGCTGTAGTGGCTAGGCTTCAAGCATGCCGCTGGTCGGTATCGGAACCCAGCGCGCGTCCGTCCAGGCACCAGTTGGTTGATCCTGTCCAGCGGGTGTTTTTCTCGGATTTGCGTCGGGAACGAGCCGCCAAAGCCGAGAGCTTTCTGCAATCGCTTGGGTTGCGCTGATGGCCGTGCTGCGGGTGGTGTTCATCATTGATTCGCTCAAGCTCGGTGGTGCGGAGCGGGTGTTGCTCCGCTGGGCCGGCTGGTGCCGTGAGGAAGGTTGGCAGGTGTTGATAATCACGCGGCATGGTCCCCAGCGTGATGCCTATCCAGTTCCCGACGGGGTGGAACGCTGGGTGGAGCCCCGGCTGTCAGTGCCCCTGGAGCGGTTGGGCTGGTTTGCTTTCCCCTGGCGGCTGTTGGCCTTGCGCCAGTTGTTGCTTCGATACCGCAGTGATGTGGTGGTGGGCGTGACCACCTTGCCTGCGGTGAAACTGCTGCTGGCCAGTGCAGGACTGCCATTGCGCACCGTGGTTTCTGAACGCAACTACCCGCCGGCCAAGCCTCCGTCCCTGCTCTGGCGATGGTTGCGGCGCCTCACCTATCCCTGGGCCGATTTGCATCTGGTTCAGACCGTCCCCGCCGGTGTTTGGCTGCGCGATCACTGTGCTGTGACGCGCCAACGGTTGCTGCCCAATCCGGTCAGCTGGCCGCTGCCGGAGCGGGAGCCTGTGGTGTCGCCTGAGGACTGGCTGGCAGCCGATGCTCCCTTGATCCTTGCGGCGGGAACAAAGTCGCATCAGAAGGGATTTGATCGTTTGATGCCTGTGTTCGCTGAGCTGGGGCTGCGGTTCCCCAGCCTGCATTTGGCCTTGCTTGGACTCGCGCCGGGTCGCTATCACGGCCGCGACCAACAGGCCGACTTGCGCCAGGCTCTCGGTGACAACTTTGACTTGCAGCAGCGGATGCTCTTGCCGGGCGTCAGCGGGAGCATGGCTCGTTGGTATTCGCGGGCCACGGTGTTCGTGCTGCCATCGCGCTATGAGGGTTTTCCCAATGTGTTGCTGGAGGCGATGGCAGCCGGTTGTGCCTGCATTGCTAGCGACTGCCTCACTGGGCCTTCGGATCTGATTCGCGATGGTGAAAACGGACTCCTTTTGCCGCCCCAAGCCACCACCGACGCTTGGGTGGACGCGATCGAAACGTTGCTGATGGATCCGGAGTACCGGTGCCGGTTGGGCGCTCGGGCGGCAACGGTGCGGCAGCGTTATGCCGCTGAACGCCTGCGGCGTGATTTTCTAGAGGCGTTGCGCCCACCGCGCCATGGATGATCTCTGGGTTGTGCTTCCCCATATCGGTGCTGGCGGTGCCCAGAAGGTAGGCCTGCTCGCTGCGGAGCATTTCGCGGTTCAGGGATTCAAGGTGCGGGTGCTCTCTCTTCGCCATGGCCATCCCATCAAGCATGCGATCCCCGATGGTGTGGAGCTCTTGGATCTGGGCCCGGATGTTGAGGGCGGTGAGAATCGTTCGTTGATCGCGCGGCTGCGTCGCTTCACTAATGCTCAGTTGATCAAGTTATGCCGTTTGCTGACGTTGGCCGGCCTTCAGCTCACCTGGCGTTGGTGTGAGCACAAGGTTCAGCCTGATGCCGATGCTTGGGTGACTCGCCTGCTCGCATGGTGTATGGAGGGCCTTGGTGGTCTGCGCTACCGACGTCTTCGAGTGCTTTTGCAGCAGCAGCGCCCGAAGCGTGTGTTGGCACTGCTCACCAAAACCAACATCCTTTGCGCGGCTGCGGTTTGGGACCTTCCCATTCATCTCGTCGTGTCTGAACGCAATGATCCGCGCCTTCAGCAACTCGATCGTCTCTGGAGTCGGTTGCGCTCCGTTTACTACCGCCGTGCCGATGTAGTGACGGCCAATACGGAGGGGGTTCTGGATGCTCTTCAGGCCATGGGACCATGGAAACGTTTAGCTCTCTTGCCTAACCCCCTTCCTGGTGGTTTGAGGCTGCAGGATTCTCACCAGCCGAGTCACGATCAGCGGGAGATTCTGGCGGTGGCTCGTCTGGTGCCCCAGAAGGGTCTGGATGTGCTGATCCGTGCTTTCGCGTCTCTGCCGCCGTCGGTCCGAGATGGTTGGTGCGTCACCCTTGTGGGTGATGGGCCGGAGCGCCAAACCCTTGAAGAACTAGCAAGCGTTGCGGGGCTCAGGGATATGGTCCGTTTCGAGGGATTCCGCTCGGATCCGCTGGTGTTTGTGCGCCGCGCGTCGATCTTTGCGCTGCCTTCGCGGTTTGAAGGAATGCCCAATGCACTGCTTGAGGCCATGGCGGCAGGACTGCCCTCGGTGGTGAGTGATGCATCACCCGGTCCGCTGGAGATGGTGAGGGATGGTCAGCAGGGGCTGGTGGTGCCCAGTGACGATGTGATCGCTTTCGCTGCGGCACTCCAGCGGCTGATGCTCGATGGAGATCTGCGCCATCGTTGCGGTGTTGCTGCCATGGCAACGTTGCGGACGCTCGACTGGGATGTGGTGGAGTCCCACTGGCGTTCGGTATTGGCTTTGCCTGCGCAGCTATGAGTGAGGTCCCCGCCGGTCGCAGCAACTGCCGTGAGCGGGTGCTTGTTTTGGCCCCCACAGCACGCGCTGTCAGTGAAACGTTCATTCGCGCCAATCTCAACGGGCTGTCATTGGACTTGACGGCTTACTTCGGCGATGACCTTCCCTTGCATGCGCCTTGGCGATTGGCCTACGGCAGTGCCATCTTCATCAGCAAATTTTTCACGCGTTTGAATTGGCTGCATCTGGCTGGCTTGCCTGCAGCCTGTGTGGCCTTTGCCCTGATCCGTCGCCATCAACCGGAGGTGGTGATGGTTGAGTTTGGCTTTGAAGCCGTGCGGGTGATGGAGGCCTGCGTTTGGTCGGGCGTACCCCTGGTGGTGCATTTCCGCGGATCCGATGCTTCTGCACGGACTCGACTGGGGCTTCTCAAGAATCGTTATCGACGTCTGCTGAGCATGGCCTCCGGTGTGATCGTCAAATCCAGACCAATGGCCGACACCCTGTTAGCGCTGGGTGCACCGGCGGACCGCCTGCTGATCAGTCCCTCTGGCGCCAATGCGTCCTTGTTTCAGGGCAGCTCCCCGGCTGCGGCCCCCCCTGTCCTGTTGGCAGTGGGGCGTTTTGTGCCCAAGAAAGGACCTCTTGAAACCCTCCGAGCATTTGGCTTGCTTTGCCGTGATCCAGTGCTTTCTGCCTCCAAGCCCCAACTCTGGATGGTGGGTGACGGACCACTGTTGCCCTCAGCACGATCGCTGGTGATTGAACTTGGCCTTCAGGAGAGGGTTCGCTTTCTGGGTGTTTGCTCTCAAGTTCGTGTGGCGGAACTGATGCGGCAGGTCCGAGGATTCGTTCAGCATTCGAAGGTGGCCCCGGATGGTGACAGCGAGGGCAGTCCCGTGGCAGTGATGGAGGCTCAACTCAGTGGTTTGCCCGTTGTTGCGACGCGTCATGCGGGCATTCCTGAGGTGGTGCTGGAGAACCAGACAGGGTTGCTGGTGGATGAAGGAGATGAGTGCGCCATGGCACATGCGATGAGCTTGCTGCTGTTGGATCCTGCGTTGGCGGCAGAGTTGGGTGCCTGCGGACGCCGGCGCATTCAAGAGCAATTCACGGTTGAACATCATCTTCGGCAGGTCGAGCAGCTGTTGCGCGATGCCATCTACGACAGGAGAGCAGCGTGCTGTTGACGATTTATGGAGTGGTCGAAACCAAACTTGTCCCTACGACGGCTATCACTCTCGTCACTTTTTGCGAGGTCTAAGGTGGCTGTTCTGATGATGTGGTCTCGTTATGCTAAAGGTTTTAAAGAGATCCAAGAAGGGAATAAGTCACTTTATTTATTTTCGGAATCACCTCTAATTAATTAATTAATGACTTTTCCGCCTGACGCATCTGTAAGGCCAACTGTGGTTTACATCACAAGTAGGGGCCACAGTGGTTCTACTTTGTTGTCTCTAATACTTGGAGGTCATTCTCAGATTGTGAGTGGAGGAGAGTTGAAGATGCTGATTAATGCCAAGGATGAAAACAAATTATGTAGCTGCCACTTTGTAACTCCAGATCAATGCCCTTTCTGGAGTCAGGTGCAGCGTCATGTCATCGATTCTGTCGGTGTTCCTTTTGATGAGCTTGCTTTAATGGAGGATGGTGATGATGAGACTTTCTCACTGCATAATCAGGCTTTGTTCACTGCGATTGCTGATGTAAGTGGCTGTTCGATCGTTGTTGATTCATCGAAGTCTTTGATGCGTTTGTCCCGCTTACTTCGGGCGCAGGAAAATGGATGTTTTATCAATGTGCGGCCTATCCATCTTCATAGAGGCCCCTTGGGGTTTGCAAACAGTTGTCGAAGAAAAGGTCAAACATTATTCGCTGCAGCTGAACGTCATTCGAGGGAATTTTTTAGAACTCGCGAATTCCTCAGTGGCAAGTCTCATTTGTTTGTTAGTTATGAAAAATTTGCTCGTCAAACAAGGCCCTCGCTGTGCCGTTTGATGGGCTGGATTGGTTTGTCGATTGATGAATCTCAGTTACAGTGGAGGCAGGGTATTCGTAGAGATATTGGAGGAAATCGTATGCGAATTGGCGGCTCGTCTTTGATTCAAATCGATCAGAGTTGGAAGCATGATTTAACTATTGCTGAAATCATCAAGCTAACGTTCTTTACTCTGCCGATTCGTTTGCGTTCTAAATGGCTTTACTCTAGGTTCCGTAATCGCAGGATTAAATTTGGTTTATGAGTCTGGGCTTACGGATTCATTGTTGTTGATTTTGGCTTCTGTTCAGGCATTGCTATGCATGATTCCACTAGTCTTGAGTGGCAGGTTTGTCGCTCTTGGCAGTTCTTTTTCAGATTATACCTATGTTATAATAAGCATTATTTGTGAAAATCTATAAAAAATGACCTCCTGGAATTTGGTTTATATCACTAGCAATGGCCATAGTGGGTCAACATTGTTGGATATGTTGATCGGCTCCCACTCTGAGTGCATCACTTTGGGAGAAATTCATCAGCTCACGCTGAAGGCGAAAGGGGTATGTGCTTGTGGGGCCGCTAACTATAAAGAATGCTCTTTCTGGCGTGATATCGATTTACGACTTCAGTCTGATGGTGGACCTGAGTTGTCTGAATTGCATGTCGACTCTTGCCATCAAGACGAATTTCGGCGTAGTAATCATGCATTGCTTAGTGTTCTTCAAGAGAAAACAAAAGCTCGTTGGTTTGTGGATTCATCCAAGAAGCTGACGAGATTAAAAAGTTTGCTCGCTGATTCCTCTATCAACGTTTTGCCTGTACACATTGTTCGACGGCCTGAGGGTGTCGTCTGCTCAAACATGGCAAAGGGAAGAGGATTTTTATCTTCGTTGCGTTCCTATTATTCTGGCCTTTGGTCCAGATATAAGTATTTGCGAAGGAAACCCCATCTTCTTGTTTCTTATGAGGAACTCTGTTCTCATCCAGAACAAGTGATGAATCGGATTATGAATAAATTGGGTTTAGATTTTGAGTCTGAGCAGTTGGATTGGTCAAGTCATGACCACCATAATGTAAATGGGAATAAGCGCACACGCACAACTCGCCAGTCTTCAATTCGTTTGGATGAGCGTTGGAGGACAGACCTCAGTATCTGGCAGCGTCTTGTTGTGAAGCTGGCTACGGTTAAATTCAAGACTTGGCTTCGATTGCGCTATGGGGTCGAGTCTTGCTGAAAATTTCTTGCGAAGCTGATAGAATGAACTGAATTAATTCCATTACAGATCTAAAAAATATGCAAAAAATTGGACCTCACTTTATTGTCATCGGAGCGCAACGTTCTGGAACGACATGGCTTCATCGTGTATTGTCTCAGCACGATAAGCTTTGGCTTACTCCTGTCAAAGAGTTGCATTATTTTGATAAACAATCTATCAAGTTGGGAGTATTGAATAAGTATGAGCGTCATCGGGCTCGTTTCTGGAGCTGGAAGCGTGCGGCGATCGATCCGAGATGGTTTGGCCGCTATTGGTTCTTGCCTCGTGGTGATGAATGGTATGCAAAGCTTTTTCGTCGAGCCCGTGCAAGGGGAAAAATTACAGGAGAAATTACTCCTGCTTATGCTGCAATGTCTGATCAAAAATGGGTTCAGATTCATTCATTATTCCCTGATGTCCGTTTAATTTTTGTGATGCGAGATCCGATTATAAGAACCTGGTCTGCCCTTCGAAATAATATGAAGAAAGGTCGAATTGATCCTTTCTCTTCTGTAGAAGATCTTATTGAGCTGTCTTTGAAGCCGTCCATTGCTTCTAGATCTGATTACCTCCATGCAATTCAGATGGTGGAGTCGAAATTTGGGGCTGACCAGCTGCATTGCTGTTTTTTTGAGCAGCTCATAGCTGAGCCAACTGTTTTCGCGGATTCAATTTTTAAATTTTTGGGTGTAAATCCATTGGGAGAGGAATTGGTTGTTCCTGCGGCTGTTAATAGTGCAGCCGGCGGAGATCAACCTCCTCTTGCATTGCAGCGAGCTTTGGCAAAGGAGTATCTGCCTATGACCGATCAGTTGGCTGACCGTTTTGGTGGCATTCCACGAGAATGGGCGACAAAGTATCGGAAGCTTTTGGGCTGATTTTCGCTGGTTTTGGCTGATTCGCCGTTGCCTCTCCTGGTTCTTCTTTGGGCCATGACGATCGTGTTTGATCTTTCGCTTTGGGCGGTATGAGTCAATATCTTTCCCTTGATGCTCCTGATTTAGACAGCGATCTAATCGCTTTGTTGGCAGAACAGGCGGGCTTTTCTGGTGTTCGTCTTGCCCTGGTGGGAGGTGCTGTGCGCGACCTCATGTTGTATCAAATGCTCCGAGATCCTTGGCGTCCGCTGTCGGATCTTGACCTTCTCCTGGAAGGTTCATCCTCTGATTTTGTAAGTCATTTGCAGGATCTGTACGGACCTGATCGTGTCTCTGAGTTGCAGCTGCATGAGCAGTTTGGGACCGCTGAACTCGTGATTGATGGGTTGCGTTTGGATGTGGCCTGTGCCCGCACCGAGACGTATCCCGCGCCTGGAGAGAACCCTCATGTCCAGGCCGGCACTCTTGAGCAGGATCTCGCACGCCGTGACTTCACGGTGAATGCGATGGCTTTGGTGCTCCAACCGGATGGATCACCTCAATTGTTTGACCCCCATCGGGGTCGAGAGCATCTGTTGCAGCGTCAGCTTGTGTTCTTGCATGAAACCAGCGTCGCTGATGACCCCACCCGTGTTTTTCGTGGCGCCCGCTATGGCGCCCGCCTTGGTTTTCAGTTGGCACCCTCAGCGTTGGTTCAGGTGCAAGCCACCTTGGTCCAGTGGCCCTGGGCGTGGAAGCCAGGTGACGTCATGGACGCTGTGCCTCCTGCCTTGGGCACCCGGTTGCGCATGGAGTTGGAGCTGCTGTTCGAACGTGAACCCTGGCAAGAAGCACTCACGCTGTTGCAGCAATGGTCCGCAATGCCCTTGCTTGATCCTGCCTTGCAACGCGATTGTCGTCTCTGCCGACGGCTGGTTCAGGGAAGTCGGCTTGAACTCCCCGCTTTGATGGTCCTAGTGGCTGCTGCCGGCGATCCAGTCGGTCTGGCTTCACGTTTGCAGCTTCCCCACCAACAGCAGCTCTGGCTTAATCAACTGGTTGATATTCGTCATTGGTTGGCTGATGAGGTCAGCGAATTGCCATGGGATGGCTGGGGTGCCCTGGATTGGACCCGGCGCCTCGAGCAGAAGCGCTGGGCACCTGAGGTGGTGGCGCTTGCTGTGCTCGACAACAACGCATTCCGACGACCAATGCTGCGGTGGTGGGGGCGTTGGCGGCATGTGAGATCACCAGTGAGTGCCCGCGAGCTCATGGCTCAGGGCGTAACGGCAGGTCCCGCCCTTGGCGATGCGCTGCGTCGTTTGAGAGATCAACAACTTCAGCAGATGTGCTGAAGCAGGTGGTTAGTTGTTGCGATCCCGCCAGCCCTGGTCGGCAAGAGTTGTCCAGATCCCGCGGGCTTTCAGAACCCGCTCAGCCAGTTCGCGCACGGCGCCATGACCTCCCTTGTGATGCATCACTGCATCTGCTTGGCGGCGTATTGGCCCACAAGCGTCACTTGGCGCCAGTAGGAGTCTCACGTTGCGGCGGACGGCGAGATCGTTGAGGTCATCGCCCACAAAACCGGTGTTGTTTGGCGCAATCCCCAGGCGTTGTTGCAGTGCCTTGAGTGCGGGTGGTTTGTCTTGGATGCCCACCAGGCAGTGGTTGATGTTCAGTTGGCGTGCCCGTGCTTCTGTGGCACCGCCATGGCCACCGCTGAGCAACGCCAGTTCGATCCCGGCTTGTTGCAGCAGTTTCAGGCCGAGACCATCGCGAACGTCGAAGCGTTTCTGCAGTTGACCCTCCGGATCCAGCCATAGGCCTCCATCCGTGAGCACACCATCAACGTCCAACACCAAGAGCTGCAACTGGGCCAGTGGTGTTTTGAGCCGTTGCCAGTGCCATTCACGCAGCATTCGTCGCATCCTCTTGTCCCTCTCCTATTGCGAATCCGGTCTGTGCTCGATCTTGAATGTGCATGGTTCCCTGCAGCTGTCGGCCAAGCTTTCTCTGTTGGCCTCTTCGCTCGTGTCAAAGCCTTCAGTGGTTTGGTTCTGGCAGGCTGAGGATTCTTCCAATGGCTTGTCTTGCCAGGTTTGATTCACTACCTCAAATCTCCTTGGCTGGATCTGCTGCTTCCGCTCTCGCTGATGGGCTTCATTTGGGAGCGCAGTGGTAACCCAGCAGGCATGGTCTGCCTTCTCGCCACTTGGTGTGCTCTGAAGTTCGCACGATGGCTGCCCTCACAACCGGTGTACGGCGTGTTGATCGGGGTGCTCAGCATCATTCTCAGTGCGGTGATCCATCCCGTGAGCGCTTCGGCTCCCACAGATTTGTTGCTGGTGTTGCTTGCCTTCGCGGCTGGTCTTCAGCAATCCAAGGATCACTGGAGAGTCGCCCTCTGGATCGTGCTGGCGACCGTGATCGTTTCTCTTCCTTTTGTTGAGTTCGACCGATACAACAGCAATCTCGACGCCATCCCGTGGTCAGTTGTACGTGATCTCCTGCCTCAGGAAGCAGCTCGAATCCAGAAGATCACCATCAATCGTTCCGGTTATCTCTACGGGCTTTTCGCCTTGGTCGGATACGGACTTTTTCGGGCTGAAGTTCGGCCTTGGATGTCCCGTTTGGCGGCGGTTGTGGGCATGCTCAGTTTTGTTATGGCTTTAGGAACCGCATCTCGGGCCGCTGCTCTGTTCCCAATGGCAGTACTGGTCTTGAGCGAAATGTTCTGGCGAAATCGCCTTTGGGTGGCTCGGAGGGCTCAATCCCTCACGGCCGTTGTGTTGGTGTTGTCGTTGATGTTCAACGTGATTATTTATTGGCCTACCAGCCCATTGGCTGCTGGAGATCCTGCCGATGTGGGTCGAGCCAACATCGCTCAGTGTTTCGTGCGTCAGGCTGCACGCTCCTTGCCTGAGCTGGTGATCGGACAGGGCTACGACAGGGTGTCTGATCATTGTGCTGAAAGGGTGTTTCTTCCTGTTCCAGATCGCACGAAGGAAATTCCCCATGCGCACAACGTTTTTGTGCAGGCACTTGCAGATCAAGGCCTTGTGACCTTGATGCTCATGGTGATGGCTTTCGCTGTGATTTTGCATCGTTTGTTTCTTGGCCTTGGGGGTGATGCAGCACCCCTTTGCTTGATCGGTTTGTCCTGTGCCCTGTTCATCCTTGCGTCCGCGTTGGTGGAATCCACGTTGCTGAAAACATCCCTGCAGCAGGTGATCAGTGGTTACCTGCTGGCCGTTGCTTGGGTGGCACCGGCACCGCGTGGGCCCATGCGGCACAACTAAGAACTCTCGTAGCATCAGCCGATGGGTTTTTTGGCCGGCCTTAACGACGCCCAACGACGGGCTGTCGATCATCACGAGGGGCCTCTGCTGGTAGTGGCGGGCGCTGGCAGTGGCAAAACGCGCGCTCTCACCCATCGGATTGCTCACCTGATCGGTGAGCACGGTGCCGATCCCGCTCAGATCCTGGCGGTGACCTTCACCAATAAAGCTGCCCGCGAGATGAAGGAGCGGCTTGAGCTTCTCCTGGCGCAGCGTCTGGCCCAGAGCCAGTACGGCCAGCCCTGGAGCACCCTGCCCCCGGTGGAGCAGCGTCAGCTGCGCTCACGTATTTACAGGGAGGTGACCAAGGAGCTGTGGATCGGCACCTTTCATGCCCTGTTTGCGCGGATGCTCCGCTACGACATCGACAAGTTCAAGGACGCGGAAGGCCTCACCTGGACCAAACAGTTTTCGATCTACGACGAGGCCGATGCCCAGAGCCTGGTGAAGGAGATTGTGACCCAGGAGCTGCAGCTGGATCCCAAGCGGTTCGAGCCCAAAAAGACCCGCTGGGCCATCAGCAATGCCAAGAACCAGGGTTGGCTGCCGGATCAGCTTGAGGCGAATGCCGAAGGTCAGCGGGGCAAACTCACTGCCGATGTCTACCGGCGTTACCGCAAGGCACTGGCCGCCAACAACGCCCTCGACTTCGATGACCTCCTGCTGCTGCCAGTGCAGTTGCTCCAGCAGAACGAGCAGGTGCGCAGTTACTGGCACCGCCGCTTTCGTCATGTGCTGGTGGATGAATACCAGGACACCAACCGAACCCAGTACGACCTGATCAAATTGTTGGTCACCGATGGCAAGGATCCTCAGGATGTTGAGGACTGGTCAGGCCGTTCCGTCTTTGTGGTCGGTGACGCTGACCAGAGCATCTACAGCTTCCGTGCGGCTGATTTCACGATCCTTATGGGGTTCCAGGACGATTTCGGCGATCAGGCGCCGGATGAATCCACCCGAACGATGGTGAAGCTGGAGGAGAACTACCGCTCCACCGCAACGATTCTCGAGGCAGCGAATGCCCTGATCGCCAACAACAGCGAACGGATCGACAAGGTTCTGCGTCCCACACGGGGAGAGGGGGAGCTGATCACCCTCACCCGCTGTGACGACGAGATTGCGGAGGCGGAAGCCGTGGTGCACCGCTTCCGAACGATGGAAGCCGCCAACCCCGAGCTGAGTTGGGGTGATATGGCCGTGCTCTATCGCACCAATGCCCAGTCCCGTGCGATTGAGGAATCACTGGTGCGTTGGGGAATCCCCTACATCGTGGTGGGGGGGCTGCGCTTCTACGACCGTCGCGAAATCAAGGATCTGCTGGCCTATTTGCGGCTGCTGGTGAACCCGGCCGACACGGTCAGTCTGCTGCGGGTGATCAATGTGCCGAAACGGGGCATCGGCAAGACCACGATTCAGCGCCTCACCGATGCGGCCAATCAACTGGGGATTCCGCTGTGGGACGTGGTGAGTGATCCCGAAGCGGTGCGCTCCCTCGGCGGCCGTTCGGCCAAGGGTCTTCTTCAGTTCTGTGATCTCGTCAATGACCTGAAAGCCCGCAGTCGTGATGTGGCTCCATCGGAACTGATTCAGCAGGTGATGGAGAAGAGCGGTTACGTCAGTGAGTTGATTGCCGATGGCACCGATGAGGCTGAGGAGCGCCGCCGCAACCTGCAGGAATTGGTGAACGCCGCTCTGCAGTACCAGGAGGAAAACGATGAGGGCGACCTGGAGGGATTTCTGGCCACGGCAGCTTTGTCGAGCGATGCCGACAACAAAGACACTGCGGCTGATCGCGTCACCTTGATGACGCTGCACAGCAGCAAGGGTCTGGAGTTCCCGGTGGTGAGTTTGGTGGGTCTTGAGCAGGGATTGTTCCCCAGCTACCGCTCCCTGGACGACCCGGCTTCGCTCGAGGAGGAGCGTCGGCTCTGTTATGTGGGCATTACTCGAGCCAAGGAACGGCTGTTCCTGTCCCACGCCTGTGAACGTCGTCTTTGGGGTGGCATGCGCGAAGCGGCCGTCCCTTCGGTCTTTTTGTCTGAGTTGCCTGAAGCCTTGATTCAGGGAGATCTCCCCCAGACCGGTGGGGCAGCACTCCGGCGTGAGCGGCGCCTTGACCGGCTGACCCGCGTGGACCGCGACAAGCCGTCATCGGCCCCCGCCAATGCTGTGCGTCGCCGTCAGGCCGGTCCAGCCCCTGGGCGCAGCTGGCAAGTTGGCGATCAGGTCGTCCATGCCAGCTTTGGGGTTGGTGAAATCACCCACACCTTTGGAAGTGGCGAGAAGGTGTCCATCGCGGTCAAGTTCGCAGGGATGGGTCCAAAAATTCTGGATCCTCGCCTGGCCCCGATCGAGCCTGTGACGAGCTCCGGTTGAACCGAACTGGTGTCGGACCCCTGACTTCCTCAATGGATCCCACCCTGAAGAGCTGCTGCGTCATCCATCAGCTGCAGTGATTCTGGGCCTGGGCGGAGATGGGACATTGGTAGCCCGGTTAGGGTGAATTTGAGGAATGGTTCATCCCTGGACACCGCTGCATTGGCCCAGGACTGAGGTATGGCAGCGCAGTGCAGCCCAGGTTCGAAGCCGATGAAACGCATTGGGCTTGTTGTGGTGGCAGCTCTCTGCCTGGCTTTTGGCCTCCGGGCCTTGCTGTTGATCGATGCCACTGCGCTCTGGGGGGATGAGCTGTACAGCGTCGGTAAGAGTTTTCAGCCCAGCTTCAGCAGGTTGATGGCGATGTTGCGGGAGGACACTCACCCTCCGGCGTATTACACCCTGCTCTGGCTTTGGGGACATTTGGTTGGTCAGAACCCCATCAGCCTCCGATTGCTGTCTTGGCTGGCTTACGTGGCGGGTGGTCTGGTGATGGTGTGTCAGGCGATGGTCTTGGGCGAGAAGCGTCCCCAGGTGGCGGTCATCGCAGCGCTGCTTGTGTTCTGCAGTCCATATCCCATCCGTTTTGCGATTGAGGGCAAGAGCTACGCGCTGCTTGTTCTTTTGCTCTCCTTGGCGTGGTGGTGGCGTCGTTCAGCCCATCCCATGGTTTATGGAATCACGGCTGCGTTGGCCGGACTGACGCATTTTTATGGGCTTTTTCTGGTGCTTGCGGCTGCGGCTTGGGATGGTTGGCAGCGCCGTTGGTCCATGTCGACTGCCGCCTTGATCGGAGCCCTTCCGGCCCTGGCCTGGATGGCATATGCCGCGGACTACCTGTTCAGCTCTCGAGCAGGCAGCTGGATTGGGCCGCCGGATTACGCCCTGTTTGAAGAGATCTTGGCTCGCGGTCTTGGTCTGTGGCCCCTGCCCAAATTGGGACTGATCCTGGCGTTGCTGGTGGTTCTGAGGCGCTGGGGAGGGTTGCACCATTTGCCTTGGCCGAAACTTGATCTGCTTGATCGAAGCGGTCTGGTGCCGTCCTTGTTGATGGTGATCGGTGTTGTTGCTGTGTCGTTCGTGAAACCGATGGCCTTCAGCCGCTATTTCGTGGTGCTGGTGCCAGCGGTGGTGCCCGTCGTGGCGGTTCAGATCGGTGGTTTAGATCTGAATCGTTTGGGGCGCTGCTGTTCTCTGCTCGTGCTGGGTCTGTTGCTGGCCAGTTGGTGGGGGCCTGGTTTTGCCGAACTGGATCCGGTTGCAGGCGGTGCACGTGAACAGGATCAGTTCCGGCTGATCAGCCAGCGCACCAGCGGTTTGGTGGAGCGTTATAGCCCTCGATCCCGTTTGCTCAATCTGAGTGATCGCATGGAAGAGGTCATGGGTCGGATTCCCAAAGACCCTGTCCCTTGGGGGAATCGCCATGCTTTGGAGCGACGTTTGGCCATGCCACCCTTGCCGCGGGAGCTTTGGCTGGCCAGCAGCGGACCGTTGCCGAAATTGACCCGCAAGATGCAGCCGATGCAGGAGCAGGTTGAAAGGGAGGGATACACCTGTCGGGACCGCTCCGGTGATCTCAGTTATGCCCGACTGCTGCAATGCCAATCTGCCGCCAGGGTCCTTCGCTGAGAAGAGATGCGGCTGTGCTTTCTGGGCAGGCCAAAAGCAGTGGACCACAGGTCTGCGGATCCACGAGCAGTTCCAGTAGCCCCTGGGATGGGGTCTGGTTGAGCTGCACTGTGGAGTCCAGCCAGTGCCAGCTGCGTCGATTGGCGGGGGCGAGGCTGCTGGCTAAGCCACGTTCCAGCAGCTCGAGAGCCTGGGGATAGGCAGGAATGGAGTCGGCAAATAGCTTGACCTGCAGGGGTGCGCTGCTCTGCAGCATTTCTCCCAGATGGCCCAACAGCCCGAAGCCTGTGATGTCCGTGCAGGCATGGATCTCGTCCCGGTGCGGCCGAAGCTGGTCCAGCAGCCGGTGTTGGCTGCAGGTCATCACCGCTAGGACACCGTCGATCGCGGCTGGCGGCACCGCTCCCGCCATGGCAGCGGCAAACAGCACGCCGGTGCCCAGGGGGCGGCTCAAAAGCAGCGCATCCCCCGGCTGAATCCCCCCTTTCCGCCAGGACGTTCCATGGCTGCGTCCGTTGACACAGAGCGTCAGTTGAAGTCCCAGTTCCGCCGGTTTGGGTGCATCGCTGCGGGCTTCCAACGTGTGGCCGCCAATCAGGGATGCCCCCTGCTCCTGCAGGACTGAGTTCACCCCGGCCAAGGTCTGGGCCAACAGCTCCTGCTGATCCCGATTCTCCAGAGCTGGCAGCGTCACGATGGCTTGGGCGCTGTCCACAGTGGCCCCGCAGGCCCACAGGTCGGAGCTGGCGTGCAGGGCAGTCAAGCGACCGTTCATCCAGGGATCGCTCAGCAAGGCTGGGAATCCATCCACGCTCTGCAGCAACGGCGGTTCGCCGGGAATCTGGGCAGCATCCTCTGGAGATCCGCTGATTCCCACCTGTTGTAGCGCTGCTTCCAAAGGCTGGGCGGGGAGCTTGGCGGCGCAGCCACGGCAGGCCATCGGGGTGTTCGGGGCCATGGCACCGGCGTTCCGGAATGCTTCGAGAAAGCGTTGGTCGATCCGTCGCTTCCACCGCCAGAGCAGTGCTGATGGACCGAACTGCCAATCACCCCAACGGGCCCAAGCCTGTCCATGCTGGTCCCCGATGAGCTGCAGGGCCCGACGCTGTGGATGCCAGGGACGTAGGGCCCGTTTGCGGCAATGGGCTTCGAGGTTTTGGGCCAGTGGATGGGCAGCGCGAACGGCCCACACTCCTGATGCAGGCCGCGGCGCGTTGGAGATCACGGCGCAGTCGCCAGCAGCAAACACGTTGTCGTGCCCTTCCACTTGCAGGAATCGATTGGTGCGCACCCGGCCATCGGGGTCCACCGGCATCCCACTGGTTTCGATCCAACTGGGCGCCCGACTGCCGGTGCAGCGCAGGCTGGTGCAGCTGTTGCTGTCTACGTCGCCTTCCACGAGTTGCACCCGTGCTGTGGCAAGCATCTGGCGCTCCAGAGCTCCCAGTTGCTGAGGGTGGCTCTGAAGTTGCAGTGGGCGTTGGGGCCAGCGGCGGCGCAGGGCAAGCACCACTTCGAGGCCGGCAGACCCTGACCCCACCACGCGAAAGGGAGTTGCGCTGCTGGGCTCTTGCTCTGCCAGAAAGGCAAGGGCCGGCTCCAGGGGTTTGATGGCCACTCCTTCAGCGTCGCTGCCCCGGCTGACCGCTCCGACGTCCAAGCTCAGCAGGGCGTAAGGAAGGTCAGGGCGGTCGCTCAATTGCAGCAACTGCCGTCCTAGATCAACCCCGCAGATCTCCGCCTGCACGAAAGCCGCGCCGGCGCGATCGCAGAGCTGACGCAGGTCGATCTCAACGTTTTTCTGTTGTTCAAGGCCGGCAATCATGGCCGGCACCATTCCTGAGTACAGCGCTGATCCAAGGCGATTGACGAGCACGATGCGTCGATCAGGCCGGTGCTGGGGCCGCATGGCCCAACGTTTGAGCAGAAGTGCGTGGCTGTGCCCCCCGCCGGCAAGCACCAGTGCCCCAGCTGATGTCATGCGGATTTCCTGTAGCCCATTGGGTTGGCCTGCTGCCAGGTCCAGCCATCACGGCAGATGTCGTTCAGCGTGCGCTTTGTACGCCAGGAGAGGGTGTTGGCAGCTCGTGTGGGGTCAGCGATGGTGATAGCAGCGTCGCCAGGCCGTCGATCGACAAGGGCATAGGGGATGTGTTGTCCGCTGGCGGCGGCGAAGGCGTTAACCACGTCGAGAACACTGGCCCCGGCGCCGCTGCCGAGGTTGCAGATGAGGTGCTGTGGTTCAGCATTCAGGAGGCTGTCGAGGGCGGCTTTGTGCCCGTCGGCAAGATCCATCACATGGATGTAGTCGCGCACCCCGGTGCCGTCATGGGTCGGCCAGTCGCTGCCAAACACCTGGAGCTGATCGCGACGTCCGACGGCAACCTGGGATACGAAGGGGAAGAGGTTGTTGGGGATGCCGAGGGGGTCTTCCCCGATCTGGCCGCTGGGGTGAGCGCCTACGGGGTTGAAGTAGCGAAGGCAAGCGATCCGCCAGGTGTTGGGCGCGCTGGCGTTGAGATCAGCGAGCATTTGTTCAACAGCGGCTTTGGAAAATCCGTAAGGGTTGATCGGTTGAATGGGCGCTGATTCAGCAATGGGGACGTTTGCAGGGAAGCCGTAGACCGTGGCGCTGCTGCTGAACACGAGGGTGCGGCAGCCATGGGCCTCCATGGCGGCGAGCAGGGTACGGGAGCCAGCAACGTTGACATCCCAATAAAGGAGGGGCTTCTGGACGGACTCGCCAACGGCTTTGAGTCCGGCGAAATGAATGACGGCATCGAAAGGACGATCGTTGGCGGCAGCATCTGAAAAGAGCTGGTCAAGGGTGTGGGGGTTGCGGATGTCCCCGTGCTGGATCTGCAGCCGTGTGCTGTTTAGGGACACTCCGGAGAGGGCAGCCACCCTGCTGAGGGCTTCCGGAGAGCTGTTGGAGAAGTTGTCGAGGACGAGCAGGTCGTGGCCGGTTTCCAGGAGCACCAGGCAGGTGTGGCTGCCGATGAAACCGGCGCCGCCAGTCACCAAAACACGGCTGCCCATGCACCTCGGAGTTCCTAGCATCATCTGATTTTGAAGCAACTGCCGCCAGCGGGCAGACTGGTCCGCTGTTGTGATGGGTCCGGTGTTGTGAGTCAGCTCCAGAGCCTCAGAGGCATGGTGGATCTGTTGCCAGAGGCACTGCAGCGCTGGCAGGCGGTGGAGGCCCAGGCACGAGAGCACTTTCGGCGGTCCGGGTTTGGTGAGATTCGAACGCCGCTGTTGGAGTCGACCGATCTGTTCTGTCGTGGCATCGGTGAGGGCACCGATGTGGTGGGCAAGGAGATGTATAGCTTTAAGGACCGGGGCGATCGCTCCTGCACCTTGCGGCCTGAAGGCACCGCATCCGTGGTGCGTGCAGCGCTCCAGCACGGCTTGCTGAGTCAGGGTGCCCAGAAGCTTTGGTACGCCGGTCCGATGTTTCGCTACGAGCGCCCTCAAGCAGGGCGGCAGCGGCAGTTTCATCAGATCGGGGTTGAGTGGCTGGGGGCGGAGCGGGCTCGCAGCGATGTTGAGGTGATTGCGCTGGCCTGGGATCTTCTGGCCAGCCTTGGTGTGGGGGGCTTGCAGCTGGAACTGAACAGCCTTGGAACAGCGGAGGATCGTCAGGCCTACCGCAACGCCTTAGTCGCTTGGCTTGAGCAGCGGTCTGAGGCCCTCGATCCAGATTCCCAGGCGCGCCTAAGCGCCAATCCGTTGCGGATTCTGGATTCCAAAAACAAGGACACCCAGGCACTGCTGGAGGATGCTCCAACCCTGGCGGATGCCCTTGCTGATGCCAGCCGTGAGCGTTTTGAGGAGGTGCAGCGAGGTTTGGCTGCCCTGGGGATTCCTTTTCGGCTGAATCCGCGCTTGGTGCGGGGTTTGGACTACTACAGCCATACAGCTTTCGAGATCACCAGCGATCAACTCGGAGCCCAGGCCACCGTGTGTGGTGGTGGTCGTTATGACGGTTTGATCAGCCAGTTGGGAGGCCCTCAGACCCCTGCCATTGGTTGGGCCTTGGGAATGGAGCGGTTGTTGTTGGTGTTGGAGGCCGCGGCTCAGGCAGATCCCAATGGACCGGCGGCATGCCTTGTTGGCACACCTGTGCCTGATGCCTATCTGGTGAACCGTGGAGAACGCGCCGAAACCGTCGGTCTGTCGCTGGCCCGGTCGTTGCGGCAGCAAGGCCTGACGGTTGAGCTGGATGGTTCAGGTTCGGCCTTCGGTAAACAGTTCAAGCGGGCGGATCGCAGCTGTGCCCGCTGGGCACTGGTGCTGGGCGATGAGGAGGCCGAGCGGGGTGAAGTGCGGTTGAAGCCATTGCACCAGCAGGGAGAGGAGGTCACTGTTGCGCTGAGTGGAATCGCCGCAATCGTGGAGACACTGCGCACCCCCTGAGCATGCAGATTCACCTTGTTACAGGGGGTGCCGGATTTCTGGGCTCCCATTTGATCGACCGGCTGATGGAGGCCGGGGAGGAGGTGATCTGCCTCGATAACTATTTCACTGGGCGCAAGGCCAACATCGCCCAGTGGATCGGTCATCCCCGTTTTGAGTTGATCCGTCACGACGTCACCGAGCCGATCAAGTTGGAGGTGGATCGGATCTGGCACTTGGCCTGCCCGGCTTCTCCGGTGCACTACCAGTTCAATCCGGTCAAGACCGCCAAAACCAGTTTCCTCGGGACGTACAACATGCTGGGGCTGGCCCGGAGGGTGGGAGCGCGGTTGTTGCTGGCAAGCACCAGTGAGGTCTATGGCGATCCTGAGGTGCATCCCCAGCCGGAGAGCTACCGCGGTTGTGTGAACCCGATCGGCATCCGCAGTTGCTACGACGAGGGCAAGCGAATCGCCGAGACCCTCTGCTTTGACTACCAACGCATGAGTGGTGTGGACGTGCGGGTGATGCGGATTTTCAACACCTACGGGCCTCGAATGCTGCCCGACGATGGCCGCGTGGTGAGCAACTTCATCGTTCAAGCCCTGCGAGGTGAACCTTTGACCCTCTACGGGGATGGGTCTCAGACCCGATCGTTTTGCTATGTGAGCGACTTGATCGAAGGAATGATTCGCCTGATGAACGGAGCCCATACGGGCCCGATGAACATTGGCAATCCGGATGAATTCACCATCCGCCGGCTTGCTGAGCTGGTGCGCGCTCGGATCAACCCGGCTTTGCCGTTGATCGAGAAACCGTTGCCTGAGGATGATCCGATGCAGCGCAAGCCGGTGATCGACTTGGCTCGCGAGCAGTTGAAGTGGCAGCCGACTGTGTCACTGGAGCAGGGCTTGGACCCGACGATCGATTCGTTCCGTAAGGTCCTTGCACTACGAGATCAGCCTGAGGCGTGACGATTCGACGCATCTGCTGCATTGGTGCTGGCTACGTGGGCGGCCCAACGATGGCGGTGATCGCGGATCGTTGTCCGCAGGTGCAGGTCACGGTGGTGGACCTCAACCAGGCTCGGATAGATGCCTGGAACGATCCAGACTTGAGCCGACTACCGGTGTATGAGCCTGGTCTGGATGCCGTGGTGGGCCGGGCCAGGGGGCGCAATCTCAGCTTTTCCACGGCTGTGGAGGCCGCGATTGCGGATGCCGACATGGTGTTCATTTCGGTGAACACACCAACAAAGACGAAAGGCCTGGGGGCGGGCCAGGCCAGTGACCTGCGCTGGGTGGAGGCCTGCGCACGCACCGTGGCCCAGGCGGCCCAAGGCCACACGATCGTGGTGGAGAAGAGCACCCTGCCGGTGCGCACGGCGGCTGCAATCAAAACCATCTTGCAAGCGGCATGTGATGGAGAAGATCAGCGCACGTTCTCGGTGCTGTCCAATCCCGAGTTCCTGGCAGAGGGAACAGCCATCCGCGATCTGGAAGCCCCAGACCGTGTGTTGATCGGTGGTGACGATTCGACCTCCATCGATGCCCTTGCAGCGATCTACGCCCAATGGGTTCCGCAGCAACAGATCCTGCGCACCAACCTTTGGAGCAGCGAGCTCTCAAAACTCACCGCAAATGCCTTTCTGGCTCAGCGGATCAGCTCGATCAACTCGATTGCTGCTTTCTGCGAGGCCAGCGGCGCAGATGTGCGCGAGGTGGCACGGGCCATTGGCACCGACAGTCGGATCGGCCCGAAATTCCTCAATGCCGGGCCCGGTTTCGGTGGCAGCTGTTTCCAGAAGGACATCCTCAATCTGGTGTATCTCTGCCGGCATTTCGGTTTGCCGGAGGTGGCGGATTACTGGGAGAGCGTGGTGGCCTTGAACACCTGGCAACAACACCGCATTGCCCGCCTGGTGGTGCAGAAGCTGTTCGGCACGGTGACAGGGAAGCGTTTGGCGATTCTTGGTTTTGCCTTCAAGGCCGACACCAACGACACCCGTGAGGCCCCGGCGATTCGCATCTGCCGCGATCTGCTGGAAGAGGGTGCTCAGCTCGTTATCCACGATCCAAAGGTGGCAGCCGATCAGATGGCTCGGGATCTGAATCAGGAGCCGGCCTCTCAGGTGGATCGGTTGAGCGGTACCGGCAGTTGGGCTGAGGCCGGAAGCGTTGAGGATGCCGTGATGGGTGCCGATGCCGTGCTTGTGCTCACGGAATGGCAGCACTACCGCGATTTGAATTGGCAGGCTCTGGCTGCTCGGATGCGCAAGCCGGCCTGGGTCTTTGATGCCAGGGCTGTCGCCGATCCTGCTCAGATCAAAGCCGCTGGCCTCAGCCTATGGCGCGTTGGCGACGGAGAGGGTTGATGGCACGCACCGTCCTGGTCACCGGAGCTGCTGGTTTCATCGGAGCTGCCTTGAGTCAGCGCCTGCTTCAGCAGGGAGACCGAGTGGTTGGTCTCGACAACCTGAACGACTACTACGACCCAAGCTTGAAGCAAGCGAGGCTGCGTCAGATCGAGGCGGTTGCCCAGAAGGGTGCTTGGCGCTTTGTGGAAATGGCCTTGGAAGACGGCGATGCCCTCATGGCCCTTTTCGCTGCCGAGAAGCCGACCGTGGTGGTCAACTTGGCGGCTCAGGCTGGGGTTCGTTACTCCCTGGAGAATCCGGCGGCTTATATCCAGAGCAATCTTGTGGGCTTTGGCCATCTTCTTGAAGGTTGCCGCCACCACGGCACCGAAAACCTCGTCTATGCCTCGAGCAGTTCGGTGTATGGCGGAAACCGCAATCTGCCTTTCCACGAGCAGCAGCCGGTTAACCATCCGGTGAGCCTCTACGCCGCCAGCAAGAAAGCCAATGAGCTGATGGCGCACACCTACAGCCATCTCTATGGCTTGCCGGCGACGGGGCTGCGGTTTTTCACGGTGTATGGCCCCTGGGGCCGGCCCGACATGGCACCGATGTTGTTCGCCAAAGCGATCCTGGCGGGGAACCCGATACGGGTGTTCAACCACGGCCAGATGCAGCGCGACTTCACCTACATCGACGACATCGTGGAGGGAGTGCTGCGCTGCTGCGACAAACCCGCCACCGCGAACCCCGACTTCGACCCCCTGGCCCCTGATCCCGCCACGGCCGCGGCACCGCACCGGGTGTTCAACATTGGAAACAGCCACCCCACGCCTTTGCTGCGCTTCATCGAGGTGATGGAGGAGGCCCTGGGTTGCGAAGCCATCAAGGATTTCCAGCCCATGCAGCCGGGCGATGTGGTGGCCACTGCCGCTAACACCGCAGCTCTGGAGGCGTGGGTGGGCTTCAAGCCCTCAACGCCGATCGAAACTGGCGTGCAGCGTTTTGCCGATTGGTATCGCTCCTTTTATGGCGTCTGATCGCCTGTCGTTAGGCAGCAACGTCGTCGCAGCGTTGTTGCATCAAAAAAGCCCCCTGGTCAAAGACGAGAGGGCTTTGGCTGAATGAATGGCTTCCGATCAAGCGGAACCAACACCGGTGTAGGAGCCATAGAAGAACAGACCCACAACGAACAGAACGGCCATTCCACCTGCAGTGGCCACCAGCCAGAGGGGAAGGACGCCTTCGGTCCAGCGGCTTCTCCAGGGCACAGCTGGTGTGCCATCGGGATTGCGATCGGGAATACGACCGTCGGGATATGGGGATTTTTTTCCGCTCATCGAATAATCCTCAGTTGAAGAAGTAGCTGGACATGAGCACGCCGGTCACGAAGACAAACAGCAGACCCAGGTACAGGCTGGTGCGGTTGAGTTCAACCGGCAGGTTGTTGGGATTGGGATTGCGTTCCATGGGTTGGATCAGCGGCGGATGAACTGCATCGCGGCAAGGGCGCCAAGGAAAAACACCGTCGGGATGCCGAGGGTGTGCAACGCCAGCCAACGCACCGTGAAGATCGGATAGTTGCGTGGCGTTGTGGCGACGGGAGGAGCTTGGGTCATGACTTATTTCAGACGAATGTCGAGTTCAGATTTGCCCTCGTAGCGCTGGCTCACCACAGGAGCTTTGCTTTCCGAAGCCTGGAAATAGGCGTCGGGACGAGGTGTTCCGAAGGCGTCGTAGGCCAGGCCGGTGGACACGAACAGGAACCCTGCCAAAAAGATGGAAGGCAGTGTCACGGCGTGGATCACCCAGTAACGGATGCTCGTGATGATTTCGAAGAACGGGCGTTCTCCTGTTGAGCCGGCGGCCATGGCGTTGGGCGTGTCAGGACGATGATCTTAGGAGGTGGCTCAGGTGAGCTGAGGCTGAGGCGTTGCCGCAGTTACACAGCGTTGCCCACCCAACGCAGCAGGTTGCCCCGCTCACCCAGCACAAAGGCGTGCTCTCCGTCGAACACCATGCGGGTGAAGTTGCTGGGTTGACGGTCCCCGACGGGGTCGTTCTCCCAGCTGTCGCCGCCGTCGCGGCTCACCAGCAGGGTGCCGTTGCCACCGCCGGCCCAGATGGCGCCGTCGTCATCCCAGGCCAGATCCATGTAGCCGTAGCCGTTGGTGATCGGGATGATGGCTTTGCTCCAGCTGTCGAAGTTGCCGGGCTCATCGTTGAGTCGGATTTGTGCGCCGCGGGCCACCATCCACAGGTTCCCGTCGGGTTGGAAGCCGATGCTTTGCAGCCGCTGGCTGCTAACGCGCTGGTGCACCTGCCAGACGGAATCACCCGGTTCCCATGTGGCGTAGAAGTTGCCAAGGCCACTCACGCTCACGTAGCTGCCATCCCTGCTGCGACGCAGATCCCGGACCGCACCTGCTGCATCGGTCACCTTGGCTTCCCAGCTGCTGCCGTCGTTATGGGTCTCGTAGACCGCGCCCACGTTGGTGGCGAGCTCTGCGGAATGGCTGCCCAACGCTGTGATCAGGTAGGGCTCGCCGGGCAATTTGGTGTCGAGGAACAGGCGGGTCCAGTTCTGGCCGCCGTCGTCGCTGTGCATCAGTAGCCCGGGTTGACCGGCGATCCAGCCTTCATCGCCATCGAAGTCGATGCTGATCAGACGGAAGTTCTCTTCATCGGGCAGATCAAGGCTGCGCTCATTCCAATGGGCACCCCCGTCGTTGGTTTCCCGGATCATCCGGTTGCTGCCCACCAGGTAGCCGTGGCGGCTGTCGGTGAAGGCCACATCCAGCGGGTTGGCCTGGGTGTCGAGATCCATGGCCTGCCAAGGACTCGTGCTGGCCGTGGGCACGTGGGTGGTGACGCAGCCGCTGAGGCTGACCCCCAGCACAAGCACCAGCAGAAGCTGGCTGACAGAGTTCAACAGGCGTTTCATCAGTTGGCCTCAGCGCAGGGAATAAAGGGACAGGAAAAAGGCGAAGCCGAGAGCAAGGCTGCCGAAGATCAGAACATTCTTCTGCCCGGGCGTCATCCGGTTCACCCCGAGGCCGAAATCGAGGTTTTCGTCGAAAC
Source organism: Synechococcus sp. M16.1 (assembly GCF_014279895.1). Classification (NCBI taxonomy): domain Bacteria; kingdom Bacillati; phylum Cyanobacteriota; class Cyanophyceae; order Synechococcales; family Synechococcaceae; genus Synechococcus; species Synechococcus sp. M16.1. The sequence goes on from NZ_CP047954.1 coordinate 189,036, forward strand.
CACTGGCCTTGGCACGCGGACCGATGTCGCGGAAGGCCGCCACTTTGCTGCGGCAGACGGGGCAGCGGAAAGCCAGCGCGTCGAGATCCTCGAAGGCCGTACCGGGTTCAATCCCAACTTTCTTGACCCCTTCGTCGGGGTCATAGACGTAGCCGCAGCTGCGACATTCGAAACGGTGGGTCCGTGGGTCGATCTCCGGAGCGGTTTCAACCGCTGGTTCCACCGCTTCGGTGGTATCGACCGGCTGGACGGACTGTTGTTCGTCGCTCACCGCTGTGTTGCTGGGCCAATCGACTCTATCGACGACAACTCCAGGCGGTGAATGCCAGACTGGCCCGGTCTACGGGGACCTCCATGTTTGCCCTGCCCGGCTACGACGCCTTTCTGGGGTTTCTGCTGATTGCGGCTGCAGTGCCGGCCCTGGCGCTGATCACCAACAAGTTGGTGGCGCCGAAAAGCCGTGCCGGTGAGCGCCAACTCACCTATGAATCCGGCATGGAGCCCATTGGTGGGGCCTGGATTCAATTCAATATCCGCTACTACATGTTTGCGCTGGTCTTCGTCATCTTCGACGTCGAGACCGTGTTCCTTTATCCCTGGGCTGTGGCGTTCAACCGTCTCGGCTTGCTGGCCTTCATTGAGGCCCTGATTTTCATCGCCATCCTGCTGGTGGCTTTGGCCTACGCCTGGCGCAAAGGCGCCCTTGAGTGGAGCTAGTTATGTCTGAGAACACATCCCCCTCTATTGCTGCTGTTCGCGATCTGCGCGAAGCCAGCTGCGGTCCGATTGGTGCCCCAGCGGTCACCAACGATCTCAGCGAGAACGTCATCCTCACCAGTCTGGATGATCTGCATAACTGGGCTCGCTTGAGCAGCCTCTGGCCTCTTCTTTATGGAACGGCCTGCTGCTTCATTGAATTTGCAGCGCTGCTCGGGTCTCGCTTCGATTTCGATCGCTTCGGTCTGGTTCCCCGCAGTTCCCCGCGTCAGGCCGACCTTCTAATCGTTGCCGGCACCGTGACCATGAAGATGGCGCCCGCCCTTGTGCGGCTCTATGAGCAAATGCCCGAGCCGAAATACGTGATCGCCATGGGTGCCTGCACCATCACCGGCGGCATGTTCAGCGCTGATTCCACCACTGCAGTGCGCGGTGTGGACAAGCTGATTCCGGTGGATCTCTATCTGCCCGGCTGTCCGCCCCGCCCCGAAGCAATCTTTGATGCCGTGATCAAGTTGCGCAAGAAAGTTGGCGATGAGTCGCTAGCTGAGCGCCGTAAGCATCAGCAAACCCACCGCTACATGACGGTCTCCCACCAGATGAAGCGTGTTGAACCTGTGGTGACCGGTTCTTACCTTCGGGCCGAATCTCAGAAGGCTGCCCTGGCTGCAGCGCCGGCAGGGCAGACCCTGGCCACCGATGCCGCCGTGCTTACCCCTGCTGCTGAACCTGTCGAGTCATGAGCGAAACCCCTTCCAAGAAGACAGCCGCCTCGGATGAAGAGGGTGCAGTTGTCGCTCCCGAGCCTGGTCCGGTGAGCCAATGGCTGAACAAGCAAGGTTTTGACCACAACAGCCTCGAGCCTGATCATCTCGGTGTTGAGCAGATCGGCGTTGATGCTGACGTTCTCCCGATGATCGCTGCGGCGCTCAAGAGCAACGGTTTCGACTACCTCCAGTGCCAAGGGGGCTACGACGAAGGCCCCGGTGAGCAGCTGGTTTGCTTCTATCACCTCCTGGCGATGGCGGAACAGGTGGAGGCCATGGCGGCCGATCCTTCGGCCAAGCTGCGGGAAGTGAGGATCAAAGTCTTCCTCAACCGAGAAGGCACCCCCTCGCTGCCGTCGATTTACGGCCTGTTCCGCGGGGCCGATTGGCAGGAGCGTGAAACCTTCGATATGTACGGCATCCAGTTCGAGGGGCACCCGCATCCCAAACGGTTGCTTATGCCAGAGGACTGGAAAGGATGGCCGTTGCGCAAGGACTACGTCCAGCCTGATTTCTACGAAATGCAGGACGCTTATTGATCGCGTTCGCGTCGATGCGTCCGGTAAAAGCGCATCACTGCAAGGGCAAGGCTGCGCGAATCGTGGCGCAGCGTTGCTGTTGGTCGTACCCCCTGCAGTGGTGCCTGTGTGACGTCATAGCCGTCTGAGCGGAGCCCTTCCGCATCGCAACGCACGGGATCAGCGCCGCGGCTTTGGTAATAGCGAACCAGATCAGACTCGGGCAGATCGTCTTGGGCCAGGACGGCAGTGAACAGTCTGGGCTCAATGCCGAGAGTGGCGAGCTGTGCCTCGATCGCGCGGATGTGACCGCGCACATCCAGGCCATCGGTCTCGCCGGGTTGCGTCATCAGGTTGCAGATGTAGAGCCTGGGGGCCTTGCTGCGTTTGATGGAGTCCACCAGTTCCGGCACCAGCAGATTGGGGAGCAGGGATGTGTAAAGGCTGCCCGGTCCGAGCACGATCAGGTCAGCATTGGCGATCGCTTCGAGGGCCCGGGGCAGGGCCGGTGGTCGTTCAGGACTGCAGCCCAGGCGAACAATGGGGCTGGGGGCGTGGCCGATGTTGCTCTCACCCTCGATCCGTTGGCCGTTTTCAAGTTCGGCCCAGAGCTGCACATCCACGTTGGTGGCGGGCACCACCTGACCTTGCACGGCCAGCACACGACTTGATGCGGTGATGGCGGTTTCCAGATTGCCCGTGATCGCTGAGAGGGCAGAGAGAAACAGATTGCCGAAGCTGTGCCCCTCCAGACCGCTCCCGGCCGCAAAGCGGTATTGGAACAGGCGGGTGAGCAGTGGCTCTTCGGTGGAAAGGGCTGCCAGACAATTACGGATGTCGCCTGGGGGTAGCACCCCCAGTTCCCGCCGGAGCACCCCACTGCTTCCGCCGTCGTCAGCGACGGTGACGATCGCGGTGATGTTGCTGCTGTAGCGCTTCAGACCGCTCAGCAGGGTCGATAAGCCTGTCCCGCCGCCGATGGCCACGATGTTGGGCCCCCGGTTCAAGCGGCTTTTGGCCCGCAAGGCATCCACCAGAACGGTGTCCTTGTCAGGGGCGAGAGCCTGTTGAATCGAGCCGAAGCTGCGGCTCTGTCCCCACAGCAAAAGCCCGCTGCCGATCAGCAGCACCAGGGGTCCGGTGATTTCGCGCGGCAGCACGGTGGTGATGCTGCTCAGCAGCCAGCTGAGGGTTTCCAGGATCCAGTAGATCGGCTTCAGATCGGCCCAGACGGCGGCCCCTAGCAGTGCCGTCAACAGGCCCAGGCCGGAGGTGAGCAGCCAGCGCTTCACCACCAGGCCAGGTTGCAGCCAGCGCACGGCTCGTTGGGAGCGGGTCATCAGATCCCGTCGCCGCTGATCGCGCATCATCCGGGCTTGGCGTCTGCTTGTCGGGGGCTTCAGCGCCAAGGAATGGCTTGATGAGCAAGTTCACCGAACTGTACGGAGCTTGTGGAAAGGCGGCAGGATGTCAGTGTTTTTCGGCCCAGACCGTGCCGCAGTCTCAACCCGTCGTGGAGATGCGGGACCTCACGATGCAGTGGGGACCTCGGCCTGTTCTGGATCGGGTCAACCTGACCCTGCATGCGGGGGAGCGGTTGGCCGTGGTGGGCCCATCCGGGGCTGGAAAGTCCACGGTGCTGCGTCTCCTGGCTGGTTTGCAGCTGCCCACCGGTGGTGAGCTGCGCCTGTTCAACCAACCGCAGACCTACCTGCGGTTGGACCAGACCGATCCACCGGACGTGCGGCTGGTGTTTCAGAACCCCGCTCTGTTGGCGTCGCTCACCGTTGAGGAGAACGTCGGCTTTCTCTTGCGCCAACGCACGCAGCTGTCGCGGCAGGAGATTCGTGACCGTGTGCATGCCTGCCTGGAGGCGGTGGGGCTCTATGACGTGGCCCACCTCTATGCCGGGGAATTGAGTGGTGGCATGCAGAAGCGGGTCAGCTTTGCCCGTGCCCTGATTGATGATCCTCAGCGGGGGAATCCGTCGATGCCCCTGTTGTTGTACGACGAGCCCACGGCAGGACTCGACCCCGTGGCTTGCACGCGGATCGAAGACTTGATTGTGAAAACCACCACCGTGGCGCAGGGCTGTTCCGTGGTGGTGAGCCATGTGCGCAGCACGATTGAACGCTCTGCGGAACGTGTGCTGATGCTCTACGAAGGCCGGTTTCAGTGGGAAGGCTCGGTGGATGCGTTTCGCAGCACCGACAACCCCTATGTCGTCCAGTTCAGGACGGGTAGCCTGCGCGGACCGATGCAACCGGCGGAGCACTGACCACCATGCGGCGCAGCGTTCGTGATGCCATCGTCGGATTCACGGTGATCGGCGGCATCATCGGATTTGCATCCACTGCCCTGTGGCTTCGGGGTTTTCGTTTGGGGTCCAGTCATTGGACGCTCACCGCCCGTTTCAACGATGCGGCGGGCCTGGCGGAGCGTTCCCCTGTGACCTACAGAGGCATCTCGGTGGGTTCGGTGCGTTCGATTGAGGTCACCCCTGAGGCGGTGGTGGCTGAGCTTGAGATCAACCAAGCTGATCTGCGTTTACCGCTGCCCGTCACGGCCACGGTGGGGGCGGGCTCGCTGCTTGGGGGTGACGCCCAGGTGGCCTTGGTCAGCGCTGGACCTCCACTTCCTCAGAACGCCCCCTTGCCCCGCGGGGCCGCTTGCCAGCCAACGCTCCAGCTCTGCAACGGTGGAACTGTGGTGGGACGAGAAGCTCCCAGCCTCTCCACCGTGACAGCAACCATGCAGGCGCTGCTGGCCCAGGTTCAGGACGAGCGGGTGATTCCCAATGTGGCGGCGTCGCTTGAGCAGATTGAGGCCTCCACGAAGGAATTCGAGGCGTTGACGGTGCAGCTGCAGGATGAACTGGCCAAGGCCGCGCCTGTGATTCGCAATCTGGAGGTGGCCACGGCACATCTGAACAACATTGCCGCTTCCCTCGATAATCCCCAGACCCTGAGTGACCTCAAGCAGACGGCCGCCAATGCCGCCCAGCTCACGGCCACAATCGATGCCGTGGGTGGCGATGTGGCTCAACTCACCAGTGATCCTGAGTTCATGAAGGGTGTTCGCAATCTCACCATCGGCTTGGGGGAATTGTTTGGCGAAATCTTTCCAGCACAAACCGCTCAATAGGCACGATATCCTGCGTTCTAGATGTTGCTGATGGCGTCCATTGCAACCGCTGCAATCGCCTGATCGCTGGCCTTCGGCAACTGCACGTATTTGCCGCCTGCGGCTTCAGCCAGGTCTTTGCCCATGCCGCTGCCGATGAACTTGCGCTCGGTGTCGATCACCAGCAGCTTGATCCCGAGCATGCGGTAGCGGGCGGCAACGTCCAGCACTTCTTGTTTGAGGTCGGGTTTCTCTTCGCCTTCAAGTTCGGGCTGACCGAGAGAGGTGCTTAGGGGCACGTTGCCGCGACCGTCGGTGATGGCCACCACCACCACCTGGCCGAGATCCCCCGTGGCCAAGGCATTGGCACCAACGCGGGCCGCCTGGGTGAGGCCATGGGCCAGGGGTGAACCGCCGCCACAGGGCATTGATTCCAGCCGGCGGCGGGCCGCCGTGATCGAGCGGGTTGGAGGCAGCAGCACTTCGGCTTGATCGCCACGGAAGGGGATCAGGGCCACTTCGTCGCGGTTTTCGTAGGCCTCGGTGAGCAGGCGGATCACGGCACCCTTGGCGCTTTGCATCCGGTTCAGGGCCATTGAGCCGCTGGCGTCCACCAGGAATACCACCAGGGCACCGGCCTTGCGCTGCAGCAGCTTGGCCCGCAGATCGCCCTCCTCCACGATCACCGAGCGGCCTGGTTCCCGTTCGCGGCGAATCTTTTGGTAAGGCGCCGCTGCTCTCAGGGTGGCGTCCACGGCGATCCGGCGCACCGGTCCGCGGGGCAGCATCGGTTTCACATAGCGGCCGCGGCTGTCGCTGAGAACCACAGAACGGCTGCCGCTGTTGCCGCTTTTCGCCTTCGCGGCATTGAACAGCAGCAGATCAGGGTCCACTTCGATCGCTTCGGGATCGAGCATGAACTCCTCGGGTACCGCCGGTGGAGCCTGATCCTCCTCGCCGTCACCCTCGTCGTCATCGGAGTTGTCGTCGTCGTTGTTGTCTTCCGGAGGGTCGTTCTCCTCCTCGTCGGATCCCTCTGGCGGCGGCGGATTCTCCTGTTGCTGATCCCCCTGGTCCTGGGGCTGTTCGGGCGGTGGCGGTGGCGGTTCCTGGTCCTCCGGCGGCGGTGGTTCCATCTGCTGGTCCGGTGGTGGCATCTGGGACGCCCGCGGAGCGATCACCAGGGCCACGGCCACCTGGAGGTCGTCAGCTTCCACCTGATCCCGTCCGCTGAGGGCGGCATGGGCCTTGGCCACCCGCACCGCGTAGAGCTCGGAGCGGTGCCCTTCAACGCCGCCGCGGATGGCTTCGGTGACGAGGTATTCGATTTGCTCGCCGCTGATCTGAACATCCGGGAGCCACTGGCGGGCCAGCAGCAGCTGGGTAGCTAGCGCATCGGTTTCCTCGCTCCATTTTTCAGCAAAGCTGCGGCTGCATTGGCCATGGCTGATAACTGCGTTGGTGATCTCCACCCGCTGCTCGGTGCTCACCAACTGGTTGGCGGAGAGCGCAATCGCGAAGCGATCCAGCAGGTGATCGCGAACGTTGCCCTCCTCCGGGTTGTAGGTGGCGATCAGCAGCGGCCGGCAGGGGTGGCTGAGGCTGAGACCTTCCCGTTCCACCCGATTTTCGCCACTGCCGACGGCTGCCAGCATCAGGTTGACGATGCCGTCGTCGAGCAGATTGAGCTCGTCGACGTAGAGCACGCCGCGGTGGGCATCGGCGAGTAGCCCGGGCTGGAACACCGCACTGCCACTGGATAGGGAGGCTGCAACATCCACAGCGCCCACCAGGCGGTCTTCGGTGATGCCAAGGGGAATCTGCACGAAGGGGGCGGGAATCACCGTGGAGGGTGCTTCGCCTGTGATCCGCTCACGGGTGGCGTCGTCCCATTCATCCGGGTTCTGGGGATCGAGGTTGCGCCCCACACCCCCATCGGCCTCGAGGATGTCGATCGGGGGCAGCAGGGCATGCAGGCCCCGGGCCAACACTGATTTGCCGGTGCCGCGTCCCCCCGCGATCACCACACCGCCCAACCCAGGGTCGACGGCCGCCAGCAGAAGGGCCAACTTCAACGTCCCATGGCCCGTGATCGCTGCCAGCGGAAAGGCACGGGTGGCCTGATCGTCCTTCACCGCTACTCCGGTTGCCACCATGGACGCGTTCAGCCCGTTCGTGCGGGCCAGTCTCGCTGATGCCCTCCATCGATGACGCTTCTGTTGCAGTGGCGCTGGGGGCGAACCAGCCCAGTGCGGCGGGATCGCCGCGCGAGACGTTGGTGGCGGTGCGGCCTTTGCTGGAGAAGCTGCTGAGGGCTTGGGCCGGTCAAGAGCTGGTTTACCGCTGGTCATCCCTGCACGACACCGCCCCCATTGGTGGCCCTCTGGACCAGCCCCGTTACTGCAATGCTGTGATGCTGGTGGAGGGGCTGCAGGCCCCGCCGAGCGTGGCCGCCGCCCTGGAACTGTTGGATGCCTTACAGGGTTTGGAACAGCAGTTCGGCCGAAACCGATCGCAGGAACAGCGCTGGGGCCCGCGCAGCCTCGATCTGGATCTGCTGTTCTGGGGAGAACTGCGGCTGGAGCACCCGCGCCTACAGCTCCCGCATCCACGCCTGCATCTCAGGCGTTTTGTGCTGGCGCCGTTGCTGGAAGCGATGCAGGGCTCGGCTGCACCGTGATCACCTGATCGGCCTGGGCCAGGAGCTCCGGGTCGTGACTGCTAATCAGCATCAGCCGTTGCTCGGCGCGTTCGCGAATCACCGAACGAACCTGCTCAGCGGCCTTGGCATCAAGGAAAGCCGTCGGTTCATCGAGAACTTCGATTGGCTTGTCGCGGAGCCAGGCCCGCAGCAGCCCCAGCCGATGAATCTCTCCGCCGGAGAAGGGATCTTGCGCCAGGGCGAGCGGTGCATCCAGCCCGCCCTGGCGCTGAAGCAGGTGGGCCAGCCCCAGCCGTTGCAGCCAGGTCTCGATGTCGTCTTGGTGCCGATTCGCTCCTAGCAGCAGGTTGTCGTGCAGGCTCGCTTCAAACAGCACCGCGTTCTGAGGGGCATAGGCAATCAGCTGATGCATCTGCCGCGCCCCGGCCAGCCCGCTCAGTCGCCAGGTGTCGTCGGCGCAGTTCAGCTGCCAGTAACTGTCTTCCTCGTTGAGCAACCCACAGAAGCGATCGATCAGGGTGGTTTTGCCGCTGCCGGAGGGGCCGGTGAGCGCCACCAACCCGTTGGCGCTCAGGTCAAGCGACCTCAGGCAGGTGGAGGCGTTAGCGCTGCTGCTCCAGTGCAGCTGGCTCAAGCGCGCCGTGGAGAGCCCGATCAGGCTGGCCTCAGCAATCGTCTGGTTGCTGGCGTCGCCCTGTCGCGGAATCAGCTGCTCGCGCCGTTGGCTCAGGGCCTCATAGCCCGGCAAGTTGCCCAGGCAGAGTCTGCGTGCTTGCACCACCGTGCTCAGGGAGGCGCTGGCGCGGTAAGCCAATACCAGGGTGGTGGTGAGCGCATCGGCGGTCAGGGCCTCTCCTTGAAACAGCATCCAAAGACCGGCGACGGCCACCACCAAGGTGTCGCGCCAGGCGTTGTAGCTGGCCCGGCGGCGCACCCGTTCCCTCAGCAACCAACGCCCCTCCGCCGTTTCCCTGGCGAAACGCTGCAGCAGCCAGCCCTCTGCCGTTGCGGCGCGCAGGGCCTTGAGGCCATGCAGCCCGTCCCCGACGGTGCGCTGCAGGGCTGCATTCAGGCGACTCTGAATGCGCCCCAGGCCCCAGCTGCCGGATCGCTGCAGCAGGGCCGCTGCCGTGGTGGCCAGCAAGGCGAGCAACAGCGGCCAGGCCGTGGCCCGGCCGACCAGCACAACGCTGGTGAGGTAGAGGCCCATGGCCAGTAGCGACTGCCCCATCCGCACCGCCTGGTCCAAGCTCAGTGCTGTGCGGTTGATGTCGGCCATCAGCAGGGCGAGCAGTTCGCCGCGCCCAAGCCGCTCCAGCTGAGCCGAGGAGGCCTCGAACACCTGGTGTAGCAGTTGCTGCCGCAGCCGATCGGTGAAGCCCGAGCGCAACCGCTCCCGCTGAATGGCCACCTGGGCCTGGATCACACCGCGCAGCAGGATCAGGCCCACAAGGATTCCCAGACTCCCTGCCACGGGCAGGCCCTGAATCATCCCCCGTGAGCCCTTGCCCAGCAGCAGCGTCACCGCCAGACCCAGGCCAGCGATGTCGAGCAGGCTGCTGAGGATGCTCAGCCCGCTCAGCCAGGCCAGGTGTCGCCATCCCGCTTCCCGGGCCAGGGCTTTGAGCAGCTGGATCTGCCGCAGGCGGGCCAGCGGTGGTGGACCTGATCGGTTCAAGGCAGGCGGCACGGGGGGCTGGGCTCACCCGTCATGCTGGGCCATAGCAATGCCCGTGACCTATGGCGCCCCTGCCGTCACCGGAACCGTTCGAGCTGCTGGACACCGTTGAGGTGGTGGACGCTCGCAAGCTCCGTTTCGAGCGCAACCGGATCAAGCTGCCGATGGGTGTCGAGGCCACCTTCGGGATGATCCGCCACCCCGGCGCTTCTCTGGCGGTGCCGATCACGAATGACGGCCAGGTGGTGTTGTTGCGTCAGTACCGCTTTGCGGTGCAGGCCCGCCTGCTCGAATTCCCTGCCGGCACGCTTGAAGATGGCGAAGATCCACTGGAATCGATGCAGCGCGAGCTGGGGGAAGAAGCCGGCTACAGCGCTGCGCAGTGGGATGTGTTGGGGCCGATGCTCCCCTGCCCGGGCTATTCCGATGAGGTGATCCACTGCTTCCTGGCCCGGGAGCTCACGCCCTTGGAGAACCCGCCAGCCGGCGATGACGACGAAGATCTGGAGGTGGTGCTGATGAGCCCAGCGGAGCTGGATGCAGCGTTGGCATCGGGCGATGAATGGCTCGATGGCAAAAGTGTTACCGCTTGGTTCCGTGCCAAGCAGCTTCTCGGCCTCTGATGACCAGCTCCCGCGTTCTGTTCTGGCACCGCCGCGACCTGCGCCTGGCGGACAACCTGGGTTTGGTGTCAGCTACGGACATCAGCCCGGCGGTGACGGGGGTGTACGTGCTCGACCCGCAGCTGATCAACCCGCCGGATCATCTGCCGCCGATGGCGCCGGCCCGGCTGTGGTTTCTGATCGAGAGCCTGGTGGAACTGCAGCAGCGCTGGCGGGAGGCCGGCAGCCGATTGCTGGTCGTCAAGGGAGACCCGGTGGCGGTGTTGCCGCAGCTGGCGCAGCAGATCGGTGCTGAGGCTGTGGTGTGGAACCGCGATGTGGAGCCCTATGCCCGTGAGCGGGACCGCCAGGTGGCCAAAAAACTGCAGGCCGATGGCCGCAAAGTGGTGGTGGATTGGGATCAGCTGTTGATCGCTCCGGAGCTGCTCAAGACCGGTGGTGGTGACCCGTACCGCGTGTATGGGCCGTTCCTGCGCAACTGGCGCGGCCAGTTGCTGGCCAAGCAACCCAGCACCGTTGCCGCCCCCACCGGGCTGGTGGATCTCGATCCTGCACAGCTGCCGGCCGGTGAGTCCCTGGAGGCTCTGCGGGAGAGCCATGGTTTCAAGGGCGCTGAGATCTGCCCCTGCCGCCCTGGCGAGGTGGCGGCCTTCGAGCAGCTCACGCGCTTCTGTGATGGGCCGCTGCTCGGCTATGAGCCGGACCGCAATTTCCCCAGTACCGCAGGCACTTCCACCCTCAGTGCTGCCCTGAGCGTCGGCACCCTCAGCCCTCGCCAGGCCTGGTGTGCGGCCCAGGACTCCCGTGAGCAAGCCCGCAGCGAGGAGCATTTGCAGGCCATCGCCGTGTGGGAGCAGGAGCTGGGCTGGCGCGAGTTTTACCAGCAGGCTCTGTTTCATTTCCCGGAACTGGCCGATGGCCCCTACCGCGAGCAGTGGCGCCGCTTCCCCTGGGAGAACAACGAGGACTGGTTCGACTTCTGGAAGGAGGGGCAGACCGGCATGCCGATCATCGATGCCGCCATGCGCCAGCTCAACCAAACTGGCTGGATGCACAACCGCTGCCGCATGATCGTGGCCTCCTATCTGGTCAAAGACCTGATCTGCGACTGGCGCTGGGGCGAGCGCGCCTTCATGGAACTGGAGGTGGACGGTGACCTGGCCGCCAACAACGGTGGTTGGCAGTGGAGCGCCAGCAGTGGCATGGACCCCAAGCCCCTGCGCATCTTCAACCCTGCCACCCAGGCCTCGAAGTTTGATTCAGCCGGCGACTACATCCGCCAGTGGGTGCCGGAACTGCGCCATGTGAACACCAAGGATCTGATCAGCGGTGAGATCGGAGCCCTGGAACGGCGCGATTATCCAGAACCGCTGGTGGACCACAAGAAGCAGCAGGCGAAGTTCAAGGCGCTTTACGCCACCATCCGGTCCTGATCGCCGTCCTCGGTACGACGGAACTGGGCCGGCACGTTGGGCGCCAGCAGCTGGCGCACCGTGTCGATCACAGCCTCTTGTTGCTCTTCACTCAACTCAGGGAAGATCGGCAGGCTCAGCACCTGGCTGCAGAGCTGTTCCGTCACCGGTAAGGAGCCCTGTTGCAAGCCCAGATGGGCGTAGGCCGGCTGCCGGTGGATTGGAATGGGGTAGTAGATGATCGTGCTCACCCCACGCTCCTGCAGGGTCTGCTTGACCCAGTCGCGGCAGCAGCTCTCGGGGATGCCGTGCCGTGCACTGGTGGTGGAGGGGTTGCAGCTGGCGTTGCAGAGCGGCTGGCCGCTGGGGCAACTGCCGATGCGCACCACGAATTGGTTCCAGCTGTGGCCGTCGTCGGCTGTCGGCAGGGTGAGGCCGTTGAGATCGCCAAGGGCATCCCGGTAACGCTTGGCAATGCTGGTGCGTTTGCTGATCCACTCCTCGAGCTTCGGCAGCTTCACGTTCAGCACCGCTGCCTGAATCGCATCCAGCCGGCTGTTGTAGCCAAGGCTTGTGTGCAAGTACCGCTCGGGCATGCCGTGCACGGCGAGCTCACGCATGGCCTGGGCCAGTTGGGCATCGCTGGTGGTGACAGCACCGCCATCGCCCGCCGCACCGAGGTTCTTGGTGGGGAAGAAGCTGAAGCAGCCCACATCGCCGAAGCTGCCCACACCCTGACCATTCCACCGTGCTCCCGTTGCCTGGGCGCAGTCTTCGACCACCTTGAGCTGATGGCGTTCGGCAATGGCCATCAGCCGCGTCATGTTCACCGCACGCCCGAACAGGTGCACCGGCATCAAGGCCCTGGTGGCGGGAGTGATTGCGGCTTCGATCTGATCGAAATCAATCAGGTAGGTGCCGGGGTCGACATCCACGAACACTGGCGTGGCGCCGACGGCGCTGATGGCCTCAGCCGTGGCGAAAAAACTGAACGAGCAGGTGATCACTTCATCGCCGGCGCCAATGCCCAGGCCACGCAGGGCCAGGATCAGAGCGTCGGTGCCGCTGTTGCAGCCCACGGCGTGCTCGCAGCCAACGCTTGCGGCAAAGGCCTCCTCGAAGCGTTTGATTTGCGGTCCACCGATGTACTGACCGCTGCGCAACACCTCGAGCACCGCCTCTTCGAGGTCCACCCCGAGATCGTCGATCTGCTGGCTGAGGCTGAAGGGAGGTACCTGCATAAAGCAAAGCTTAAGTGGCTCAGCCGAACCACTCCGGCTCGCGTCCGGGGCTCCACTTCACATTGCAGCCCACCGAGGCGGTTTGGTCTGGATTCACCAAAGATCCTTTCAGCACGGCCTCGAGGGCGGCCCGCAGGTCACGACCATCGAGGGGCTGATCGTTGCCGGGTCGGCTGTCGTCCAATTGGCCGCGATAGCGCAGGCTCTGCAGGCCTTCGCCATCCGGTGAGAACAGGTAGAACTCCGGCGTGCAGGCGGCCCTGAGCGCTCGGGCCAGGGTTTGCTGCTCATCCAGCAGGTAAGGGAAGCTCCAGCCGTGCTGCCGGGCCTGCTCCGCCAGTTGTTCCGGCCCGTCCTGGGGGTGGGTGATCAGGCTGTTGCTGCTGACGCCCACCAGCTGCACCGCATTGCTGAAGTCGTGGTCCAGCTGAGTGATTTCGGGCTCCACATGTTTCACAAAGGGGCAATGGGCACAAAGCACCATCAGCAGCACGGGCCGTTGGTCCAGAGACCTGCTGCTCAGCCGGCCGCCGGTGACCTGGGGAAGATCAAAATTAGGCAGGCCTGTTCCCAGCGCCGGCATCGTGGATGGTGTCAGGGCCATAAGGCGCAGGCAGATGCAGCGAATCTGCTTCAGGATGGCCACCTTCGGTGGTGATGGATGCCGCGCCTGCAACTGCTTTGGGGAGTCGCCCTGCTGCTGGGGGCCTGCGCTTCTCCAAAGGAACCGCCCAGCTGGCGATTGTTCTCTCTAAAGCGCCATTCCCCCCATGACGGGGTAGCTGTGGTCAATCAGCCCGATGGCTACGGGGTCCACATCTATCTGGAGACAGACACCAGTTTCCCGGGGGTGTGTCGTCCCCGATGGCTGCCGGATCCGGCCCGTCTGTTCAACGGCAATGGATCCACACCGTTCAGTTCCGGGTTGGCGACCCGTGAGGAGTTTTTTGATGCCGTGGCCCGGCGCGATGTGCGTGGCCTGTTGAAGAGCGAGCTGAAAGCTCTGTGCCAGGCCCGCGCTCCGGAAGACCGCTGGCAGTGGATCGAGCCGCCCCGGAACGATAAGCAGGTGGTTCCTGTGCAGCTGCCCTCACTCGAGGAGGAAGATCTGCTTACCAATCCCGTGGAGGAATTGAAGCGGGCCCGGCAGCTGCTGAGGGATCAACGGGCTGGTGAGTAGCCCTCCCACACCACCGCTTCGGCATCGCGCCAGTAGCGGCTGAACCGCCCCAGTCGTGGTGGCCGCGGCAGTTCCACGAACGGTTCGGGATCCAGCAGTTCAAGCGGCAGTTCTGCGTCGATGGCCTCGCCGATTCGCTCCAGGCGTGGATCTACAGAGCTGCTGCTCACCACACCATCGGCCTGATGGCGACGGGCAAAGGCCAGCACCTCATCGGCCACATCCCCCTTGCGCAGGGTGAGGGGAAGGTCGAGGGCGTTTTCGTAGAGGAAGCCGAGCCGTTTGCGGCTGATTCGTGCCTCTTGGATCCAACGGGTGTCGAACACGAACACCGCTGGTGACTCTGGCCAGGCCTGCAGCGCTGGGTTGTTGGCACCAAGGGCCTCCTCGTGAATCCAGAGGATCGGGCGTTGAAATGTCATCGAGGAATCTCCTGCTTATCGCTTGGGACGGGCCAGGGCGGCACTGGCGCCTCCGCTGCTCCGGCGTTGGCGGTTGCGCTGCTGGTTGCGGTTGTTGCCGGTCTCCCGTATGGCCGGCATCGGGGCGAACAGCTGGCTCTCCAGTTGGTCGTAGCTGCCTTCGAATGGGCAGCTGTTTGCGCTGGGGCAGCTGTCGCAGTAATGCCCGTCGCTGTAGCGCTCCAGGTTGCCGCGGTTGAAGAAGTAGGGCTTGTGGCTGAATGTGCTGGCCACCCATTGCCAGCTCAGATGGTTGCTGGCCGGATCGCCATCCAGCAGGTGCTCCAGGAACCAGTCGGCTCCGGCTTTCCAGTGCACCCGTCGCCAGTGCACGAGCCAGGCGGCCATCCACATGCGGGCGTGATTGTGCAGCCAGCCGGTCGTCACCAGTTGATCGCGGAAGCCATCCATGCAGGCCAGCCCTGTGCTGCCTGCGCGCACATCAGCCGGCAGTTCCCGGGCATAGGCCCCGGCGTCATGGCCTGTTTTGAACGGTTCCTGATCGTCATGGATGCCATCCCCCAGATCGAGCCACATCCGTTGCCAGAAGTCCCGCCAGCCGAGTTCGTTGATCAACTTTCCGCCCTCATCGCGGTTGCGGATCCGTGCAAACACTGAATCGCGCACCTCCGCGAGGGTCAGCACGCCGTGACGGATGTAGGGCGACAGCCCGGTGACCGCACCCTTGAGGTGATTGCGACTTTTGGCGTAGCGCCTTGCGTCAATGCGCCGCAGTTTGTCTTCGGCTGCTTCACGCCCACCGCGGATCGGGCTGAGTTCCCCCTCCGCCCCTGGGAACTCTTGCGCCAACAGGGTGTTGAGGGCATCGCGGGACGCGAATTGCCGCGGCAGGTCGCCGTTGATCGGGGGTGACGCAGCGCTGGGCACCGGCCTTTGTCAGCAAAGGAGCGGTGATCTTGGCGGGGGATGGGGGAGAATCGCGCGAATTCAACCCGTTCCGGTCTGTCCCGATGCTGCTTGATCTCACCGGCAAGAAGATTCTCGTCACCGGCATCGCCAACAACCGTTCGATTGCCTGGGGCATCGCTCAGCAGCTGAAGGCGGCCGGTGCTGAACTCGGCATCACGTATCTGCCTGACGACAAGGGCCGCTTTGAGGCCAAGGTGCGCGAACTCACCGCTCCCCTCGAGCCCAGCCTGTTCCTGCCTTTGAATGTGCAGGATGCCGACCAGATGGCTGAGGTCTTCGGCGAGATCAAGGAGAAGTGGGGCGTGCTCGACGGGCTGGTGCACTGCCTGGCCTTTGCTGGCAAGGAAGAGCTGATCGGTGACTACAGCGCCACCACCGCTGAAGGTTTTGCCCGTTCCCTCGACATCAGCGCTTATTCCCTGGCCCCCCTCTGCGCCCATGCCAAGCCGCTGTTCAGCGAGAAGGCCGGTGTGATCACGCTCTCCTACCTCGGTGCTGAGCGGGCGATCCCCAACTACAACGTGATGGGCGTCGCCAAGGCGGCTCTGGAGGCTTCTGTTCGCTATCTCGCGGCAGAGCTGGGTCCCGAAAAGCAAGTGCGCGTCAATGCCATCAGCGCCGGCCCAATC
This sequence comes from Synechococcus sp. M16.1, assembly GCF_014279895.1. Taxonomy (NCBI): domain Bacteria; kingdom Bacillati; phylum Cyanobacteriota; class Cyanophyceae; order Synechococcales; family Synechococcaceae; genus Synechococcus; species Synechococcus sp. M16.1. The sequence goes on from NZ_CP047954.1 coordinate 204,977, forward strand.
CGCACCCTGGCCAGCTCCGCCATCGGCGGCATTCTCGAGATGATCCACAACGTGGAGGAGAAGGCTCCTCTGCGCCGCACCGTCACCCAGATGGAAGTGGGTGGTACCGCTGCCTTCTTGCTCAGCGATCTGGCCAGCGGCATCTCCGGTCAGACCATCTACGTGGATGCGGGCTACTGCGTCACCGGAATGTGAGGCACGATGAGGGCACTGAAGCTCGGGTGATGGCACGTCAGGGAACGATCCATCGGGTCACCGGTGAAACCGATGTGAAGGTGCGGCTGGATCTGGACGGCTCCGGCCAGTGCCAGGCCAGTACTGGTGTGCCGTTTCTCGACCACATGCTTCATCAGATCAGTAGCCACGGCCTAATCGATCTGGAAATCAATGCGGTGGGAGACACCCACATCGACGATCACCACACCAATGAGGACGTGGGCATTGCCGTGGGGCAGGCCCTGGCCCAGGCCCTGGGGGACCGGCGCGGAATTCATCGCTTCGGTCACTTCGTGGCACCGCTGGATGAGGCCCTGGTGCAGGTGGCCCTGGATTGTTCCGGTCGCCCCCATCTCAGCTACAGCCTCGAGATTCCCAGCCAGAAGATCGGCACGTACGACACCGAGCTGGTGAAGGAGTTCTTCGTGGCGGTGGTCAACAACAGCGGGCTGACCCTCCACATCCGTCAGCTGGATGGGGCCAACTCCCACCACATCGTTGAAGCCTGCTTCAAGGCCTTTGCCCGGGCCCTGCGCATGGCCACGGAGGTGGATCCACGCCGGGCCGGCGCCATCCCCAGCAGCAAAGGGGTGCTGGAGCAGGCCGGCGCCAGCTGAGCGCAGCTCCGCGCTTCACAGTCCGTTACGAGAGGATGGGCGGACGTTGATCGTTCGCCCGTGACCGTCGCCCCCGCCCGCAGCTACGACCGCAGCGACTGGGCCAGTTCCTTTGTGAACGTTGAGCAGGAACTCACCGATGTGGCGCTGACCCCGGTGCGTGGAACGGTTCCGACGGAGCTTCAGGGCACCTTTTATCGCAATGGCCCCGGGCGGCTTGAGCGGGATGGGCATCGGGTGCATCACCCCTTCGACGGCGACGGCATGATTGCGGCGATGCGGTTTGAGAACGGCAGCGTCTGCCTCAGCAACCGTTTTGTGCGTACTGAGGGTTGGCTGGCGGAGGAGAAGGCCGGCAAGGTGCTCTACCGCGGCGTGTTCGGCAGTCAGAAGCCGGGTGGTCGGCTGGCCAATGCCTTTGACCTGCGCTTGAAGAACATCGCCAACACCAATGTGGTGCGTCTGGGTGATCAGCTGTTGGCCCTCTGGGAGGCGGCGGAACCCCATGCGCTCGATCCCCGCAGCCTGGAGACCCGCGGCCTGTCGCGCCTCGATGGTGTCTTGAAAAAGGGCGAGGCTTTCAGTGCTCACCCCCGCTTCGACCCCGGCCACAACGGACGGCCCCGCATGGTCACCTTCGGGGTTAAGACCGGGCCCCGCAGCACCATCCGTCTGATGGAGTTCGCCACCGATGGCCCGGACGCCGGCACCTTGCTGCACGACCGTTCCGACAGCTTCCCCGGCTTCGCCTTCCTCCACGATTTCGCCATCACCCCCAACTGGGCGGTGTTCCTCCAGAACGCCATCGCCTTTAATCCCTTGCCGTTTGTGACCGGCGAAAAGGGTGCGGCCCAGTGCTTGGCATCTCAACCCGGCGGCAAGGGGCGCTTCTGGCTGATCCCCCGCGATTCCGGCCGCTTCGCCGGTCAGAAGCCCCGCATTCTCGAAGCTCCCGACGGTTTCGTCTTCCATCACCTCAATGCCTTTGAGGATGGCGATCACGTCGTGGTGGAGAGCATCGTCTACGACGATTTCCCGTCCATCGGACCTGATGAGGATTTCGCTGAGGTGAATTTCGACACGGTGCCGGAGGGAATCCTGCACCGTTGTCGCCTCGACCTCAGTCGGGAATCGGTGCAGACCGAGCGGATCAGCGAGCGCACCTGTGAGTTCGCTATGGTCAATCCCAAGCGTCAGGGCCTCAGCGCCCGCTTCGCCTGGATGGCGGTGGCGGAGCGGGAGAGGGGCAACGATCCGTTGCAGGCCATCCAGAAACTTGATCTGGATTCCGGGGAGACCCACACCTGGAGTGCGGCGCCCAGGGGCTTTGTGAGTGAGCCGTTGATGGTGCGTCGTCCCGGTGCTGAGGCAGAGGACGACGGCTGGGTGCTCGATCTGGTGTGGAACGGGGCCCGGGCCGCATCCGATCTGGTGATCCTCAACGCCCGTGATCTGTCGGAGGTGGCGGTGTTTGAGCTGCCGTTGGCCGTTCCCCATGGCCTGCACGGGAGCTGGGCACCCATCAGCTGATTAGCTGAGTCCTTCGCGCTTGGCTTCCCTCCAGGCCAGCCTTGGCGCGCTCCAGAGGGTGGCCAGCACCAAGGGAGTCACCGGCACCGCGGTGATCACGATGAAGGCTTGCAGGGCATCGATGGAGGTGCTGTCCCCCAGTCCCGAGCCGATTCGCAGCAGCACCAAGGTGAGGCTGCCGATCATCAAGGCCCAGAACAGGCGCAGCAGAGCAGGGGGCTCGTTGCGGCCGCTCACCACCATGGCCGCGGCGTAACTCATTGAGTCGGCGCTGGTGCACATGAACAGCACCACCAGCACCAGGCCGACCGGAATCAGCAGACCGGCCAGGGGGAGTTGGCTGAGGATGGTGAGCAGGGCCGCGGCGGCTCCGTTCTGGGCCAGGGCTTCGCTGATGCCGCCCCCCGCCAATTCGAGATGCAATCCGGTGCCCCCCAGCAGGGTGAACCAAAGGTTGGTCACGATCGGGCAGAAGATGGCCACCGCCAGCACCAGCTCACGGATGCTGCGGCCGCGGCTGACGCCGGCGGTGAACAGCCCCATCAAGGGCGCATAGCCGAGGAACCAGCCCCAGTAGAACACCGTCCAGCCGTTCACCCAGTTCGCCGGCACGGCATTGGGAGTGAGGGCCATCTGAGGCAGGTGGATCAGGTATGTGATGAAGCCGCTGAAGAAGTGCTGCATCAGCCAGAGGCCCGGGCCCAAAAGCAGCAGGCCCGCCGCCATGGCCAGGGTGAGCCACACATTGAGTTCCGACAGCCACTTGATGCCCTTCTGAATGCCGCTGACGGTGGAGGTCGCGAAGACGGCGGTCAGCAGCACCACCACCAGGGATTGCAGGCCGGCACTGTCGCTGAGCCAGGGCAGTTGCCCTGCGGCATTGCTGAGCTGCAGCGAGAGGAAACCCAAGGGGCCAACCGTGCCGGCGATCGCCGCCACCACAGACAATCCATCCGCCAGGTGACCGAGCGGACCATCCACCCAGCTGCGCGGCACGATGTTCACCAGCAGCGCGCGGGGACGCAGGGGTTCACCGCGTCGCTCCAGGATCGAGAAGGTGATCGTGGTGGTTGTGGCCACCAGGGCCCAGGCGAGGAAGCCCCAGTGCAGAAAACTCACCGCCAGGGCGGGATCCACCGCTGCGGCTGTGCTGCCCTCGACCCCCGCAAACACCGGTGATGGGGTCTGGAAGTGGTAGAGCGGTTCGGCTGCCGACCAGAACACACCACCCCCCGCCAGCAGGGTGCAGATCAGCACTGCGCACCAGTCGAAGAATTTGAGACTGGGCTTGCTCTCCGCGCCTCCAAGCCGGAGTTTGCCGACTGGGCTGATGGCCAGGATCAGCGCGATCAGAAACAGCAGCATCACCATCCATTGCCAAACCCCGCCGAGGGCATCACTGATCACGGCTTTGCCGTTGTCGGTGAATTGCTTGGCCAGCGCCAGGTCGATGGCCGACACCAGCAGAAAGATCAGCAGGGGAGCAGCCCCCACCCAGAGGGGGGGCTGGCGCCACCAGGAGCGCTGGTTCGCGGGGGTGTCAGACATCGGATGAGGGGTGAGGGTTCAGGCGCGGACGGCGGCGCGTTGGTGGCTCCAGCAGGAGAGATCCACCGCTGGTTGTTCTTCACTGGCGAGGCGTGCCAGGGAATCACCGATCAGGGGGGCGAACTTGAAGGCCTGGCCGGAGCCTCCTGCGAACAGGCTCAGCTTCGGGGTGAGCCGGTCCAGCACGAAGTTCACGTCGCTGGCCATGGAGTAAGGGCTGATCACGGTCTCCACCCGCTCCTGCACACCCTCCAGTTCGTTGAACAGGAAGGTGTCGAGCAGCTCCACCAGGCGAGCGGGTGGCTCGGTCACCATGGCGTTGGGTTCGGCGACGCGCAGCTCCTTCGGAGCCCAGTCGATGCCCGCCTTGATCCGGGGGCGGCCATCCGCCGTTTGGCTGAGGACGGGGAATCCGTAGTAGAGGCCACCGTCATCGCCGCGTTCCTGCTGGAAGCAGAACCACTGGGGGTAGCGATCGGCCAGTGCCGGGTCGACGGTGTAATGGGCCCAGAGCATCGGCCACACCTCCAGTTTGGGTGAGAGGCCAAGAGGAGCCAGCAACAGCTGGCTCCAGATCCCACAGGCCACCACCAGCTGTCCGGCGGCGATGTGTTCGCCGCTCTCCAGGGTGACGCCACCGCCATCGGCATCGAGGCCCGCCACGGGGCAGTGCTCGATCAGCTGATGGCCGGCCTTGCGGGTGGTGTTGATCCAGTGGGCCACGACCCTGTCGCTGCGCACGGCGCCGGCGGTGGGCTCGAACAGTCCGGTGAAGCCCGGCTTCGGCTTCAGCGGAAAACGGGCCGCGATCTGGTCGGCGTTGAGGGCCTGATAGGGGATGCCCTGATAGTCCATGACCCGTCGGGCCCCGGGGATCGACCCCTCGATCGTCTCTTCATCCCAGCTTTCGCCGTAGAAGAGCAGGCCGTGGGTCTCCCGCAGTTGCTGACCGGCGTGGTTTTCTTCCTCGCGCCAGAGGCGGTTGGCCTCCTGGGCGAGACGGCAGAGCACCGGGTCGGAATACATCTCCCGGAACATCCGGGTTTCGCCATAGCTGCTGGCTTTGGCGTGGGCCAGGGTCTGAGCTTCCAGCAGCACCACATCGCGCACGCCGCGACGGGCCAGGGATGCAGCGCAGCTGAGGCCGGCCATGCCGCCGCCAACAATCACGACGGCTGCCCGCCTGGGCAGGGACGCTGGTGTGCTCATTCGATTTCTCCAAAGCTGAGGCCGATGGGCTCGGTGGAGGGTGTTGCAGCCACCTCCTCAAGGGCTGCACCCACAGACAGGCCCTGTTCGCGCTGATTCAGATACTCGCTGGCCCGTCGGCGCACCTCATCGCGAACGAAGGTATAGACGTCCTTGGCACCAGCGTCTTTCCAGGCGTCGGGGGAGAACCGCTCGATTGAGTCGGCGATCACAGCTCCTGCATTCACCAGGGGGTCCGGCAGCACCCGCACACCGCGGCGACGCAGGTCATCCGCCAGTTGGGGTTGCAGGAAGGGGGCATTGGCGGCAGGCACCACGGCGGGGGTTTTCAGCGCCGTCGCCATTTCGGCGTTGATCAATCCGGAGATCGAGCAGGGCAGCAGCAGGTCGAGGTTCAGTTCCCACCAAGCACAGCTCTCCGGCAGCGGCGTTGCGCCGGGAAAACTGGCTTTCTCGCGGTCCAGATCCACGGTGAACACGGTCCAACCGTGCTCGACGAGATGGCGGGCAACGGTGCCGCCAACGGCACCGCAGCCGTGCACGAGGGCCCGGCCTGGGCGGGCGTCGTTGAGGTCCTTGTCCAAAACGGCCTCCACAGCGCCGAGGGTGCCGTGGGCGGTGGCGGCACTGGCGTCCACAGGGCTGCCGACCGCCGCCAGCACATGGGGGGTGAGCGCCGTCAGACGCTCCATGTCCTCCAGGCTGGTGTTGAGATCGCAGCCGGTGATCATCGCGCCGTCAAGCGACTCCAGCAGCTCGGCGGTGACGCTGATCAGCTCATCCTTGACGGCATCGGGCTCAGCGGCCCGGGCAACGATCTTGCCGCCGGCGAAACCGGTGCCGTAAAGATCGTGCTTGTGGGTCATCAACCCCGCCAGCCGCTGGCCGTCTGCGATGCAGGCCTCATCGCTCGGGTAATTGAGCACCCGCAGGCCTCCGTTGGCGGGGCGCTTGGCATCGGTGTCTTCCGCCACCACGAACACCGAGAGGTGGTCGGAGACGTGTTCCGCCAGCACCGACACGGTCGGCGCTGTTTTCTTGCCGCTGCTCATCAGGCCACCTTCTCCATCATCTGGTGGTGCTCGACGTAGTCGAGGCTCCATTCGCTGGGGGCTTCGGCGATGCGCTGCTGCAGCCGCTCGAACACCGTGTCTGCTGCGGTGTCGCCGGCAGCACTGGCGAAGCTGTGGCGGCTCCAGCTGCGGATCGTCGCCATCAATCCGGCGGCGAAAGTCGCCGTGTCACCGTTCTCGTTCCAGCGGCGTCGGTAAGGGCACTTCACGTAAACGGTGCGCTCGTCCACCAGCCGCAGGCCGTTGCGGTAGGCGGCGCTGCTCTCGTCCTTCAGCGGAGCCATGAACTCCTCGGGGGACTTGTAGAAGTTGAGAACTGTGCCTTGTTGGTACTGCTCCTGGCTGATCAGGCCTTCCTCGGCCATGCCCCGCCAGATCTGGTGCAGCTGGTCGTGCACGTTGCGGGTTTCGCCGCCGTTGTGGCCGAGATAGAGCCCTGCTTCATCACGGGAGAGATTCACCGTCAGCAGGCGGCCGCCCAGCTTCAGTTCGCGGCTGCGCAGCTCGAGGATGTGGTTCCAGTCCTTCATCGCCTGGGCGGTGAAGCGCTGAAGCGCGTCGGCATCACCGGACGCCAACACATGGGTGTGGCTGTTCAGGGGGCCGGGGGAGGCGCTCAGCCAGTGCATTGCCGTGGCGGAAAAACCGAAGCTCACCGAGTTCGGCGCCACGGAGGGCTCGTAGAAGCTGCGGGCACTCACCAGCACCGTTGGTTTCGGATCCCGGGGGATCTGCAGGGCCAGGTTGTTGGCCAAAGCAAGGTTGTCGTTGCTCGGCAGGTCGTTGCCGATCAACGTCAGGTGGGCCTTCGGCTGGTTGGCATGCAGGCGATCCAGCACCTGGTTCCAGAGCCCAACGGCGGTTCCACCATCGGCAGCTCCGTAATCGATCAGGACATGGCTGTCAGCAACAGCCAGTTGATTCACACAAGTCAGGGCCCAGTCCGAGGCGGCTTCGATGCACAGAAGAGCGCCCTCGGTCTGCGCGCTGTAACCCGTGGTCATGGCGATGGCCATGGACCTCGTCAGCGGCAGGCCTCACCGTACAGACCATGCCCCGAGAGCCTTTGTATCCGTGGTTCTTCTTCAGCTTGCTTCGATCAACTGGCGCAACTTGGGTTCCAGGAGGCTGAAGGCTTTGCCGCGGTGGCCGTGCTGCTTTTTCTCCGCCAACGGCATCTCAGCGAAGGTGCGGCTGGTTCCAGCAACTTCGAAGATCGGGTCGTAGCCGAAACCCTGATCTCCCCGGGGTGCGGCCGTGATCAAGCCGTCGCAGCGGCCTTCCACCTCCAGCAGGATCGTGCCGTCTGGGGCGGCGACACAGAGCGCGGCGCAGAAATAGGCCTGGCGTTGGTCTGAGCCGTTCAGGGCCTTCAGCAGCCGGGCAATGCGTTTCGGGTCGGTGGGGGCGTAGCGGGCGGAATGAACACCCGGAGCGCCATCAAGCGCATCAACGCTGAGGCCTGAATCGTCGGCCAGGGCCCATTCCCCTGTGGCGGCGGCAACCGCTTGAGCTTTGAGCCGGGCATTGGCGGCAAAGGTGGTGCCCGTCTCCTCCACCTCCAAGCCTTCTGGCTGGGGTTGCACGCTGACGGGCAGGGCCTGCAGCAGACCCTGGAATTCACGAATCTTGCCGGCGTTGCCGCTGGCGATCACAAGGGTCTTCATGCGGCCTCCGCAAACTGTCGGGCCCAGGCGAGCACCTCGTTCACCCGCTCGGCATCCGGCCCTTCGCAGTAGAGCCGCAGCAGCGGTTCCGTGCCGGAGAAGCGCAGCATCAGCCAGTGGTTCGGCCCCATCCTCAGTTTGATCCCGTCGGTGCTGATCACTTCCAGCACGTCTGCGCCGGCGACGGTCGAGGGCGTGCTCTGGTCCAGCAGCGTCTCGAGCCGTCGGCGTGCCTCCATGTCGGCCAGGCACAGGTCGAGTCGGTCGTAGTGACTGCTGCCTCCATGTTGTTGCTGGAGTGCATCCAGACGCGCACCCAGGGGTTGCTTTCCTTCCACCAGGGCTTCCAGCACCAGCATCGCCGCGAACAGGGCGTCCCGCTCGGGCAGGTGCATGCCGAAGCCCACGCCACCGGATTCCTCTCCGCCGATCAGCACATCCCCGGCCAGCATCTCTGCGGCGATGTACTTGAAGCCCACCGCGAGCTCCAGAACCTTGCGTCCCTGGGCCTCCGCCACCAGCCGCATCAGATCCGAGCCGCTCACGGTTTTGACCACGGCGCCCGGCAGCTGGCGGGCTCGGGCCAGGTGATCGATCAACAGGGGCATCAGCAGCTGGGTGCTGCAGAACCGGCCGGTTTCATCCACGGCAGCGATGCGGTCACCATCGCCGTCGAACACCAATCCCACCGCAGGAGTTCCGGCGGCCGTTGAGGCTTTAACGGCCGCGATCAACCCCCCGAGGTAGGGCGCCAGGGGTTCCGGTGGATGACCGCCAAACAAGGGATCACGGTCGCTGCGGATCTCTTCCACAACGCCAGCGGCTTCAGGGCCGAGCAGCTCCGTCACACAGCCGGCGGCTGATCCATGCATCGGATCGACGATCACCTTGAGGTTGATGGCCTTGAGGCCATCAACCAGGGCCTTCAGGTCCAACTTGCGGCGCAGCCCTTCCAGATGCTCGCCGCGCCCATCAAACCGGGGGACTTCCGCCTTGATCGGTGCCGTGATGCCGCCGGCCGCCAGACGTCGTTCGACTGCGGCCGTGAAGTTTCCCTCGACCGATCCACCAAAGGGGCCTTTGATCTTCAGCCCCAGCCATTCCGGTGGGTTGTGACTGGCGGTGATCACCAACGCTCCCAGGGCTTTGCGCTCCACCACGGCCCAGCTGCAGGCCGGCGTGGGCACAGCGGTGTCGGTGAGCAGGGGTTCCAGTTCACAACCCCGCACAGCGGCTGCGATGGCTTCCGCCAGTTCTGGAGCCAGAAAGCGCCGGTCGTAACCGATCACCACCGTTCGGCTGTTGAGACCTTCGGGGGCGCGATGGGCGAGCTCCTGAGCCGCGGCAGCAGCAACGGGCAACAACCGCTCAACCGTGATGTCGACGCCGGTGATCCCGCGCCAGCCATCGGTGCCGAACTTGATCGGAGCTGGACTCAGAGGGAGGGGAGCCGATGCCATGGCACAGCCTGCACTTCAGTGGATCTAGCAGCTGGCAGCCGTAGGGTCGGCGGATGGGTGACACCCCGGCTGCCGACAACGCTCTCACCGACCGGTTGCTGCGCAGTTGGCTGCGTTGCCGTCGCAAGGCCTGGCTCGATCGCCACGGGAATCCTGCCGAGCGGCGTTGGACGGCCCATCGCAATCTCCTGCTGGACGACCAGCAACGCTGTTTTGTGGCCTTGCTCCCCCGCAAGCCTGGCCATGGCATCGCTGCCTGTGCTGCCGGAGCCGAGGCCGTGGTGGGTCTGCGCCTGAAGGGGCTTGGCCCATCCGGTGAGCCGTTGGAGGCACACCCTCCACTGCTGCGGCGGGTCAAGGGGAAGAGCCGCTGGGGTGACTTCGCCTATCAACCGGTGCTGGCCCGTCAGGGCCGCCGCACCACCCGGGAACATCAGCTGCCGCTGGCGCTGATGGCCCTGTTGCTTGAGCAGCATCAGCAGGGGGACGTTCCGTCGATGCTGGTGCTCGGCGGTGGTGGCCGGCGCCTGGAACAGGAGCGGCTGCATCTCTCCAGTGGTCTGTGCCGACAGCTGTCGGAGGGGCTGCGCAAACTGCGCTCTGACCTCGAGCGCCCGGTTCCTCCTCCGCTGGCCGCTGACCGGCGCAAGTGCTCACTTTGCAGCTGGCGTGTCGCCTGCAATGCCGTGGCGGCGGAGGAAGGGCATCTGAGCGAGGTCAGCGGCATCGGCGCCAAGCGGCGCGAGATGTTGCTGGAGCTTGGGATTCGCGGCTTGTCCGATCTGGCCGCGGCTGATCCTTTGCAGCTCGCCGAGCAGCTGCAACGTTTTGGGGATCAGCATGGTGAGGTGGCCGCATCCCTGGTGGCTCAGGCCCGGGCGCAGCGGGATGGACGGGTGGAGCGTTTGGATGCCTCAGCGGCACTGCCGGAACTGCAGGACTGTCCTGGTGTGCTGCTCTACGACATCGAATCCGATCCCGACGCCCGTCACGACTTCCTGCACGGTTTTCTGGTGTTGCCCAGAACCAAAAGCGGATACTGGGATCTGGCATCTGTGGCATATCACCCGATCCTGGCCCTGGCGGAGCATGGTGAAGCCCGTTGCTGGCTGCGTTTGCAACGGTTGCTGAATCGCTATCGGGGTTGGCCGATCCTCCACTACGGGGAGACAGAAAGCCTGGCCTTAAGGCGTATGGCTGAGCGCCAGGGTGCTGCAGAGGCCGAGGTGCTGCAGCTTCGTCAGCGGTTGGTGGATGTGCATGCCCGGGTCAGACATCACTGGCGCCTACCCCTGGCCAGTTATGGCCTCAAGGCCGTGGCTGTTTGGCAGGGGTTCCAATGGAGTCAGGCCGGTGTGGATGGGGCCAGGGCCCTGCTCTGGTGGCGGCAGTGGCAGGGGGAGGGGCCCGATCGACGCGGCACCAGGCACGGGCTGCGCTGGATCTTCGATTACAACCGCGACGACTGCCTGGCCACCTGGGCCGTAGCCGACTGGTTGCTTGAACAGGATCAGGCGTCGGGATCCTGAAACGCCTCAGGTTGACGGATCTGGAGCTGTTCTCCGTTGGGACCTTCCAGCGTTGGACTGGCCAGGCACTGGCGGCGCACCAGGGCCAGCCCAAGCCAAGTGCCATCGCGTTCGAGCGCACTGGTGATCACCCCGGCTCGCTCGCCATCCAGCGTGAGCTTGGCGGCGGCCGCCAGCGGACTGGGGCAGCTCCAACAGCGCAGCTGTTGCTTCACCCCTGCCTGGCCGATGAGTTTGGCCATGGTCTCCTGGCCGAGGTAGCAGCCTTTCTCTGTGCTGACCTGCGCGACAAGCCCAAGCTCCAGGGGGTTGGTCTCGCCATTGAGTTCACCGGGTCCCGGGGGGAATCCGGTTTGCAGTCGCCATTGCTCCAGAGCCGTCGCGGTGGCTGCTTCCCCTGATGCCCAGGGCTCCGGCAGGGCCGCATCCGGATCGCACCACACGGCTGCAGCCATGGGCTCGAGCCACTGCAGTCGGCGCAACTGGCCCAGGGGTTGGAGGCGAACCCGATCGGCTGGAAAGATCACCTGATCAAATCCAGCGTGAACCGCAGAGGCCTCTCCCGCCAGAACGATCACATCGGCCCCCTCCGCATCGAAACGAAGTTCCAGCACGGCCCGCAAGCGTCCCGTTGCGGTCAGCCAGCAGGTCTGAAGCAGATCCCCGGATTGGAGTGCGTTGAGGTCAGCACTGGTCTGCCCCTGAAGAAACTGGCGTGCTCCGCTGCCGTTCAAGCGCAGCCAGGGAACCTGGGCGTTCCAAAACAACTTGCTCATGCCGGCGTGAAGGCGGCGATTTCAGACAGCTTGAAAAGGCTGATCAGTTCAAGATTTTCAGCCGTCATCGCAGCGTCACCCCCTTCTTCCCGGTCGACGATGGTGACGACCCGCTCCACCTTGTAGCCGGCGTCGCGCAGCTGCCGAACCGCCTTGAGGGATGAGCCTCCTGTGGTGACAACGTCTTCCAGAACGGTGATGCGTGCCCCGGGGGCAGGGAGCGGACCCTCCAGCCAGGCACCGGTGCCGTGGCCTTTGGCTTCCTTGCGCACGATCAGCGCATCAAGCTCCCGACCTCGATCGGCGGCGGCCATGGCAACACCGCTCACCAGTGGGTCTGCTCCGAGGGTGAGACCAGCCACGGCCAGCGCATCGGCCTCCACGTGGGTGAGCATCGCCCGGCTGATCAGCGCTAGGCCGGAACCGCTCAGGCTCACGGGTTTGCAGTTCACGTAGTGCTCGCTCTTGCGGCCTGAAGCCAGGGTGAAGTCTCCGCGTCGGTAGGCCAGCGTGGCCAGACGGTTCAGCAGTTGCTCCCGCTCAGTCGGGACACTCGACGATTCAGACATGGGGCTGGCCGCGCTTCGCAGATGTTCTTAGTTTGCGCTTAGAGCTGATTCATCCGGTGCTGCTGCGGTCGTTCTTTGGCTCGAGCCTGCTCCTGCTCGCCGGCCCGTCGGTGTTGGCGGGTCCGTTGGTCTGCACCACCAGTGTTGAGGCGCCTGTTCCCGGCAGTGGTGGTGCTCCCGTCGACGTCACGGTGTGCCACCCCACGGAGACCACCAGTGAGCTGGTCAACCGTCGCTTCTACTCCTGGACCTCGCCCATGGCCCGGGGGGTGGACCCCCTGCATCAATTGACCGATGTTCTGGGGATCGCGGTTGGCGGCATCGAGGGGAACCGGTTCATGGGATTCGGCTTCCCCGACCAGACGCTGATCTGGGATGGGTCTGCACTTCAGAACATCACGGGAGCTCTGCTGGAGGAACAGAGTCCGCCGCTGCCGATGCGAACCCTGGACATCTCGAGCGGTTTCAACGGCAGCCTGGCGGCCACCGAGGCCATCGAAGCCGTGCCGGATGGGCCCTCTACGATCACTTCCCCGGCGTGACTCCCCTGTGGTAACACTCTCCACATGGGGGTCTAGCAATCTGGTGAATGCAGCGAACTCATAATTCGCCTAAGGCGAGTTCGATCCTCGCGACCCCCATTCCCCCCTGTTGATGCGGCTTCTTCTGCTGGCTGTTCTGCTGGTTCTGCCGGCCTTCTTCGCGGCTGCAGAGGTGGCCCTGCTGCGGCTGCGCCCCAGTCGCGTTGAAGTGCTCGTTGAGGAAGAGCAGGCCGGGGCCCGTTCCATCCAGCGTCTTCAGCGACGCCTGCGGCGCGCTCTGCTGGTGTCTCAATTGGGTGCAACCCTTGCTCTGGTGGCCCTTGGCTGGGCTGGCCGTGGTCTGGGGGGGCGGCTCTGGTCGGATGGGTCTGTGGGTGTCGCTTGGCGCGACACAGCCTTGTTCCTCAGCATCGTGTTGCTGGCTACGCTGGTGGCTGGTTTGCTGCCCAAGGCCTGGGTGTTGAACCGTCCGGAATCTTCGGCGCTTCGCCTGGTGCCGCTGCTGGAGGTGGTGATGCGCTGCCTGGCCCCACTGCTCAATCTGCTTGAGGCGCTGGCGGGCCTGTTGATGCGCCTGCTTGGCCTGGCTCCCCAATGGGATGTGCTGGTGCCAGCCCTTTCCGCTGGTGAGCTGGAAACCCTTGTGGAATCTGGACGGGTCACGGGCTTGTTCCCGGATGAGAAGAACATCCTCGAAGGTGTCTTCGCCCTGCGGGACACCCAGGTGCGGGAGGTGATGGTGCCGCGCTCTGGGATGGTCACTCTGCCGGCCACGGTCCGTTTTGCGGAAATGATGGAGGCCGTGCACCACACCCGTCATGCCCGCTTTCCGGTGATCGGCCAGTCGTTGGATGACGTGCGCGGCGTGCTGGATCTGCGTCAGATGGCCGAACCGATCGCACGGGGTGAGCTCCAGGCCGATTCGTTGCTCGAGCCGTATCTCCAGCCTGCGGTGCCCGTGCTGGAGACCTGCACGCTGGCGGAACTGCTGCCGATGATCCGCAGCGGTCAGCCGCTCCTGCTGGTGGTGGATGAACACGGTGGAACCGAGGGTCTGGTGACCGCTGCGGACCTCACCGGAGAAATCGTTGGTGATGAGGATCCCGCCGAGACCGACGAACCGGATCTGCTCGAAGAGGAGGACTGCCTCGGTGCCTGGCTGGTGGCCGGAGATCTGGAGATTTTCGAGCTCAACCGACAGCTCGATCTCGATCTGCCCGAGGCCGATGACCATCACACCCTGGCGGGCTTCCTGCTGGAGCGGCTCCAGCACATTCCGTCCGCGGGGGAAGGGCTTCATTTCAACGGCCTTCAGTTCGAGATCACAGCCATGGCAGGGCCGCGGATCGAGCGGGTCCGGCTTGTTCTCCCCAGCTCAGAGGAAGATTCCGACTGAAGGCCGATAGTCTTCTCCCAATCGACCGCCTGCGCTGATGTCTCCCGACCCCATGGTCCCTGTCAAGGTCGGGGTGATCGGCATCGGCAACATGGGCTGGCACCACGCGCGGGTGCTCAGCCTTCTGCGGGATGCCGATCTGGTGGGCGTCGCGGACCCGGATGCTGAGCGCGGCAAGCTCGCCACCGAGCAATTCGGCTGCCGCTGGTTCGCCGATTACAACGCCATGCTCTCGGAGGTGGAGGCCGTCTGCATCGCGGTTCCCACGCTGCTGCATCATCCCGTCGGTCTGGCCTGCCTGCGTTCGGGTGTGCACGTTTTGATTGAAAAGCCGATTGCGGCCAGTCAGGACGAAGCCACCGCACTGATTGAGGCCGCTTCAGGGGCGGGGTGTCTGCTGCAGGTGGGCCATATCGAGCGGTTCAACCCTGCCTTCCGTGAGCTCACCAAGGTGGTGGCCAACGAGGAGGTGGTGGTTCTTGAGGCGCGTCGCCACAGCCCCCACTCCGATCGGGCCAATGACGTCTCCGTGGTGCTGGATCTGATGATCCATGACATCGACCTCGTGCTGGAGCTGGCGAAGGCACCGGTGGTGCGGCTTGCCGCTGCCGGCGGTCGCAGTGCCGAAGGCCCGATCGATTACGTCAACGCCACGTTGGGTTTCGAGAACGGTGTTGTGGCCAGCCTGACGGCGAGCAAGATGAGCCACCGCAAAATCCGCAGCCTCAGTGCCCATTGCCGTTCGAGCCTGGTGGAGACGGACTTCCTCAACCACACCCTGCATGTTCATCGCCGGGCCCACGAGTGGTATTCAGCTGATCACGGCGAGCTGCTGTATCGGAATGACGGCTTCATCGAGGAGGTGAGCACCACCTCGATCGAACCGCTCTATGCCGAGCTCGAGCACTTTCTGCAGTGCGTTCGCGGCCGGGAGACCCCTGCGGTGGATGGTCTTCAGGCTTCGCGGGCTCTCAAGCTGGCAGACCTGATCGAGCAGGCCGTTGAACACCCGGATACGGGGGCGCCCCTGTGCGCACCGATCTGAGGGCTTTCACTGGGATTACACCAGCCCCTGCTGTTCGGCCAGTTCCCGCAACGCCGTGACCTGCCAGCGGCGGCAGTCACCGGGTGAGGACCGATAAAACTGCCCCCAGGCCTGGGCCTTGTGTTGCGGGTAGTTCTCTGGACGCAGAGAGGGATGGCTCTGCTGCCAGCCCACCCGGACGGCATGACCGATCACCACGTCGAGGGCCAGGTCATCCTCGAAGCGCACCTCTGGATTGGCTTCGACGAAGGCCATCAGCGAAAGCAGGCATTCGCTGCAGAGTTGTCGGTATTCAGGTGCCTTGATCCGACTGAGCAAATGGTCGACCTGGGCGGCGAAATTGCGCTCCCCAGGTGTTTTCTCGAGAATGAGGTTGCTGTTGAGGCGATTGCGTCGTTCCAGCTTGTCGCCAATCACCAGGCCGCGGCAGTGCTGCAGCAGCGACCAGATCCCGGCATAGAAATCGCGGGGAACTTTCTGGAAGGATCCCAGGCGGATGCGGTGTTGAAGCCAGTCACCCCCCCCCGGTGTTTCCTCCAACGGGTCAGGCACTGACCACTGCACCCGGCCGCTCACGTGCAGCTGTTCGCCGCGTTGCAGGGCTGCTCTGGCATGGTCCACATCGGCGAGCACGGCGCGCAAGCGCTTGCGAATCGCGTGGGGTGCTTCGCTGCAGAGGGCTTCAAAAGCTTCGTCCTGACTCAGTATTTTCTCCACGGCCAGTTCTGATGTGAGCAGCAGCAGCAGCTGCCCCAGCTGCAGGGTGAGGCTCCCCTTCAGCAGCGCGGGCTCCCGCCGCGCCACGCTGTCGAGGGCGAGCAGGAGTTCCTGTTCGAGCATGCGTTCACGGCCGTCGATTCCGCTGGTGGTTTCAATCCGCTCGGCGATGGCGGCACTGTCCATCGGCTGAAGCAGCCGGGAGTCGCCGGTGTAGTTGCGCCCCACCACCACCTGTTTCTGGCGCACGAGCAGATCGGTGAGGGCATCTTCGAGTTGGGGATGCACCATCCCCATGGCACCAGCACAGCGCCGCACCACATTCCAGTCTTCACAACGCAAGCCCCGTTGATAGACCTCCTCAAGCAGGGTGCGCAGGGCCACGGGATGGCCCTCGGGGCTGCGTTGAATCCCCTGGGGGCCAAGACGCCGTTGCAGCAACTCGAGCACTTCCGCCTGTTCATGCAGCAGAGCACTGTTCCAGAGGCGCTGGCTCAATTGTTCGATCGGTGTGTCATCCAGCTCCTGCTCCTCTGCGGCGGTCAGATCCCGCAGATCGGTGGCGTCGCGCAGAAGCGGTTTGGCTGGCTCGGAGCATGGAACCGGTTTCTGTTGGAGCGGCGGCAGCTGCACCTCCTGCGCCTGATCCACCAGTTCACTGAGGCAGCCCAAGCGGACGGGGATGCTTTCAATGACGCCGCTGCCGAGTTGCCGGGCCAGTTTGAGGATGACATCGCGGTGCTGCAGGAGGGCTGCGTCGCGAATGGGGATCACCAGAAGGGGACATCCAATGCCGCGCCAGTGCCGTTGCAGCAGATGCAGCTCGTCCACAACGGTTTCCACCAGCTCCTCCGGGTCATCGGCCAGATAGCTGCTGACGTCTTCCAGCACGGACGGGGTGAACACACTGATGGCGCCGTCCTGGCGGTAGACCCGAGCCGTGTCCTCGGTTTCCACCCGGTGCCCGGGGCGCCCGGTGAGCTCAAGCCGTGGATTGGTGCCGGCGGCTTTCAACCGTTGCTTCAGCTCGTCGGACGACTGCACGGAAATCATTGAGGTTGGGTCGATCGGCACCTCTGCAGCCAGCAGTGCCTGGCGCACGTCATCCGTCTCCGCAGCCATCGCCACAAGAACACTGTCGGCGCCGAGCGACTGCGGCTCCCTGCGTCCACAGGGGTCAATGTCCTCGGGACGGATCAGATCGTCCAGCAGCATTTCCCCAAGCCACACCAGGCTCTGGGTCCAGATCAGCGGCAGGTTGGTGTTGGCCACCCGCTCTTGGCTGCCTGGATTGAGCCGTTCCTGATCGACGGCACTGGCCGGGACCTGATAGAGCTCGGGGTAGAGACGTTCCCCGTCCTGTTCAACGGCCAGGGTCTTGAGCTGGCTGTGAAGGCGCCGGGCCTCCTCCCAGCGTCTTTCGCAGCATGCGGTCACCAGTTCGAAGGCCAGAAACAACGGCCACTCCGACTCGATTCCTTCAAAGGCGGCGAGCTCCTCCGGTTCGTAATGCAGACGGTTGACGTCTTCCACCGCCGTCTGGTGACCATCCCGGAGGAAGCGTTTGTAGCCGTAGGCCCCGCCGAGTTCCCGTCGAATCCGCCGGCCTGTGCGCTCCACCAGGGCGGCATCCTCCACCGCCCAGGCGGGATAACCAATCACTGAGAGGCAGGCACTGTCTGCTTCCTTGCTGGCGGATTCCCGCGGCAGGAGCCCTTGCAGGGCGCGACGGAGGCGCACGATGGCCCCCTGGGGAATCAGCAGGATGCAGCTGCCGTCGCCATGGGGGCCGTAGAGGTCAAGCCCATCCAGGGCCTCCAGGGCGGCTTTGGCCATGCCGATGGAGCTGGCATTGCGCTCCGGTAAACCATGGTTGCCTTTGTCGCCCCGTTCCCAGATCCCGTAGTCGGGGGTGCGGTAGGCCCTGGCGATGTAGTGCACCAGGTTCTGGAGGAAATCCACTTCATCACGGCTCTGCACCACCGCGCAGTCGCCCTTGGTCAACTGCGCCAGCTGCAGCAGAAACAGGGAGGTGGCATCGAGTTGGAGATGCCCCCAGGCGTCGTCAGCCACCACCGGCTCGCCGGTGCAGCTGTCGTATTTGGCGTGAAGGGCGTCGAGGGGGTTAAGGCTCTCTTTGAAGCGCTCCACCTTCTCGGCCTGCCGCATCATCGAGCGCATCAGGCCGCGCATGAGGGCCACCACCCGCTGCTCCAGCTCCCAGGCGCGCAGGCTGTTCTTCCCCTGCTGACGGCGGTAGGCCAGGGCCAGGCCCCAAACGCACTGCACCGAATAGACGCAGTCCCGCACCCAGGCATCGCCGTAGTTGCCATGGATGGTGTGAGCGGTGCTGGCGGGGAGCAGGCCGCTGATCGGGTCCTGCCGATCGAGGACCACGCGTTGGATGGATTGATCCAGACGCTGAAGGGTCGTGGCGTGGTTCTGCGGAAGGGTTTCCGTCGTCGTCACAAACATGCCCTCATGCTTCACCACCCCTAAATTCTCCAACGCAGCCCCATGGCCATGGACTCTGTCAGCACCGCCCCCGACGACCGTCGCCGTTGCCAGGTGCTCGGCGTGCCGGTGGATGCCTGCCGTGATGTCTGTGCAGCTGCTCTCGGTCTGCATTCACGGGGCGGCGGACGCATCGTCACCCTCAACGCTGAGATGACGATGTCGGCTCGGGCCGATGCCGCTTTGGGGCAGGCGATCGGAACCGCTGATCTGGTGATCCCGGATGGAGCGGGAGTGGTCTGGGCCCTGGGCCGTCAGCAGATCCGGGTTGTCAAAACTGCCGGCATTGAACTGGCGTGGACCTTGCTGGAGTACGCCGCAGCCCACCAATGGCGTGTGGCGCTGGTGGGGGCGACACCTGAGGTGATGGCAACACTGCGTGCGGAGTTGCCGCAAAGCATCCGTGGCCTCAACCTTGCGCTCGCGGTGGACGGTTATCAAGCTCCCGAGGCCTGGCAGGGCGTTGAAGCTCAGCTCAGGGCGTTGAAACCTGATCTCGTTCTGGTGGCCCTGGGGGTGCCGCGCCAGGAAACCTGGTCCGAACGAGTGGCGGCCGGCCAGCCTGGACTGTGGATGGGTGTCGGCGGCAGTTTTGACGTCTGGGCCGGCATCAAAAAACGCGCCCCTAGTTGGATGTGCCGGATGCAGCTTGAGTGGCTGTATCGGCTCATTCAGGAACCGTCACGCTGGCGACGCATGCTGTTGCTGCCAGCGTTTGCTTTGAAGGTGATCCGGTTGGGCTGAGGCTTCAGCGGAAGCCCACAGAGGCCTGCCAAACGAAGGCCAGGAGCAGGAAGAAGACCGGGATCAACGGAAGAATGTCGATCAGCGGAGAGAAGGCCTGATAGGCCTCGGGCAGCTGTGCCAGCAGGTCGAGGGTGAAGGCGGCCATCCCTTGCATCAAAAAGGCGTTGGGCTGGACGCTACCACGTGTGATGGGCTGGAGAGTCTGGCTCCCAGGGAGCGAAATCCTCTGAAAAACAGCCGTCGCGAATCGCTTGTGCCATGGCCGAGGTGAAACGCACCAGATGGGTGATGTTGTGAATGCTCAACAAGGTGAGGCCCAGCAGCTCCTCGCTGCGAATCAGGTGATGCAGGTAGGCCCGGGTGTGACCGGTGCAGGCCACGCAGGAGCAGCTCGGATCCAGGGGAGTGTGGTCGTGGCGGAAGCGTGCATTGCGCAGGTTCCAACGTTCACCGCCCACCAGGGCGGTGCCATGACGGCCGAGTCGGGTGGGCAAGACGCAGTCGAACAGGTCGATCCCGTTGGCCACGGCAATGGCCATCTCGCGCAGGGTGCCGATGCCCATCAGGTAGCGCGGTTTGTGTGAAGGAAGCAGGGGCGTGACGTCCCGCACGATGCGATGCATCTCCTCAGCGGGCTCACCAACGCTGACGCCACCGACAGCAATGCCCGGCAGATCAAAGGAGGCGACGGCCATGGCACTCTCCCGCCGCAGATGGGGGAAACAGCCGCCCTGAACGATGCCGAACAGCGCCTGATCTTCGCGGGTGTGGGCTGTGACGCAGCGCTCGAGCCAGGAATGCGTGCGTCGACAGGCATCGATGACGTCGTTCTCCGTCGCCGGATAGGGCGGGCACTGGTCAAAGGCCATGGCCACATCCGCCCCGAGGGCCATCTGGATCTGGGTGGCATGTTCCGGGGTCATGTCGATGGTGCGTCCATCGCGGGGGTTTCGGAACACCACCCCACGGTCATCGATCTTGTTCAGGTCCCCCAGGCTGAACACCTGAAAGCCGCCGGAGTCGGTGAGCATCGGGCCGTTCCAGCCCATGAACCGGTGCAGGCCACCGGCCGCCGCCACGATCTCCTCCCCCGGTTGCAAGTGCAGGTGGTAAGTGTTCGAGAGCACCATCTGGGCTCCCGTGCGCCCCAGCTGCTCCGTGCTGATGCCCTTGACGGTGGCCAGGGTTCCCACCGGCATGAAGCGTGGTGTGTGCACCGGCCCATGCGGGGTCTCAAAGGTGCCGCACCGTGCTGATGTGTTGGCGCAATGCGCGTTGATTTCGAAGCCGAACACGACTGATCCGCCCCTGCATTGACCCTACGGTGAGGGTCGACTGCATCCCTCGCGCCATTCCCAGGATCGTTCCGCCCTGGCTTTCCGATCTGGCGGGAGCCTGGATCTTCTACACGGTGCTGCCCGCATGGCCCTGGCCGCAGCCCTCGTTTCAGCGCATTGCCCGCTTCGCCCCCTGGATGGGGCTGCTGATCGGTGCGTTGCAGGGGCTGCTCTGGATTGGTCTGTCCAGGCTCTCCTGGCCTCCGGCTGCCTGTGCCCTTTGCGTGGTGGCTCTCGGCATCCAGCTCAGTGGTGGCTTGCACCACGACGGCCTGATCGACACGGCGGATGGCCTCGGGGCGCCAGCGGAGCGGCGGCTCGAGGCGATGGAGGACAGCCGGGTGGGCGCCAGCGGTGTGCTGGCTCTCGTGATGGTGCTGCTGCTACAGGTTGCGGCATTGATCCAGCTGGGGGGGCAGGCCCCGCTCGGGCTCTGCCTGGCGGCGTTCTGGGCCCGGGTGGCGCCGCTCTGGGCCATGGCACGTTTCGACTACCTCCGCGCTGATGGAACCGCAGCGTTTCATCGCGAGCACGGCAGGCCGCTCTGGGATGCCCTGCCCTCACTTCTGGTGGTGGTTCTCTTGGCCGGTTGGGTGGGGGCCATGCCCCTTTTCCTGGGGGGCGTGGTGGCGATCCTTGTCGCCCAGAGCCTTGGGCGACGATTGGGGGGGCACACCGGTGACAGCTATGGAGCAGCTCTTGTGCTCACCGAGATGATCACATTGTTGGGTCTGGCCTTGCTCCTGCCGGCCAGCTGAGGACGAATGCATTGCCCTGAGTGGGCAGATCGGGAGCGATTGTGGAAGGCTCCACGCAGAGCGTGAGCTTGCGGCCCTGCTGCTCCGCAAGGGAGCGTGCAAGGGCGAGACCAAGGCCGGTGCCCGCCCGGTCTTGTCCGGTGGACCCCCGTGCTCCCCGCTTGAAAATCAGGTCGCGCTCCTCCAGGGGGATCGGCGGCCCGTTGTCCCAGACGCAGAGCCCATCGGGCAACAGGTACAGCCCCACGCTGCAGCCCGCTGGGCTGTAACGGAAGGCATTCTCAAGGAGGTTGGCGACGATCTCCGCGATCGTTCCGTCCTGGGACGGTTGATCAATCCACTGGGGCCAAAGGTCTGGTCCCCGCCAGGGTCGGCCCTGCAGGCTTGCCGTCGCTTCCGCCCGCTCCAGCAGAGGCATCAGCAGGGTTTGCATGGTGGCCTCACCTTCGGCAGGCCCTGGGGGCAACAGGGTGGGGCCAAGGGGGTCCTGTTCGGGGAGACGTTGTTGCCCGAGGCCATCGAGCACGTCGATGTATTGGCCGAGTTGGCGTTGTTCCGAGAGCATTCCCTCCACGAGTGGGCGGTGGGAGCTGTCGGCTTCGAGCCGCCGCAGCAGCAGTTGGGCGTAGGTGCGCAGGGCAGCCAGTGGATTGCGCAGCTGATGCACGAGGGTGCGCAGCTGCTCGTTTTGTTGGCTGAGTTCCTGGCGAAGTTGCAGGCATTCCAGGTCACGCCCCAGGGCGTGGCTGATGGCGGCGGCACTGCGCCGCATCCGTTGGTCCAGGGTCAGCGTCCAGCTCCGCTGCGGATCCAGGTCCGCGCGCAGGGCTCCCAGGATCAGACCGGCATCCTGGAGGGGGTACCAGCGCCGACTCTCGTGCGGCAGGCGCAGGTTCGGGTCTGCGTCGGCAGGGGGAAGCAAGCGTTCATTGGCCGACCATTGCCGGATCAGCAGAAGTGGCGGGCCTTGCTGATTGGGTGGCGCACTGACGTAAAGCCCCAGATGCTGGATGCCTTCTTTGGCGGTTAGATCAGCCAGCTGTTGATCGGTGAAATCGAAGAATCGATCGGTGAGCTGCATCAGTTCCGGACGATCAATTCAGGTGCTTGAGCAAGCCTGCGCCAGGGGGACTTGAAAAATCTGGGAAAAGTCTTAAGATCCTCTTATCGACCGAGGCGCTGTTCACCATGAACAGACGCCCGCCAGCTCTCGCAACGGTTGCAATTGCTTCGCAACCAAAGCTACAGCAGAGGTTGCAGTGTCCTCCGCTGGTTCCCGCTTGGGTGTTGGTGTCCTGCCGGTGATTGTGGTGTGTCTGCAATTGCCCCGACGCTCCCCTTGCGTCTGGCGTTTTCGCGCCGACAGCACCCGTTTGTTCTGACGATCCACCCCGTTCTTCCTTTCGTACCGGAGCCCTTCCATGTCCAAGAAGCGCAAGCGCATTAGCCGTCGTCGCCTGGCAGGTCAGCGGGTCCTGGCCCATGTGCCAACCCATCACCTCGAAACCGGTGAGTACAAGCCCGTGACGGCCGCTCGTCGTTACATCGCTGAGGGTGGACTGGTGCCTCCGGCGTTGCTGAACGTGCGCCGCAATGAGCACACCACCGACCGCTTCTTCTGGGGTGAGAAAGGTCTGTTCAGCGCTCAATACGCCGAAGAGAACCATTTCCTCTTCCCCTCATTGCGCACCATTGTTGATTCCATCGGTGAAGACAAGCTCTTCGAGGGTCTCGAGCTTGGCGCCGATGATTGGGAGGAAATGGAGGAGTACGAATACGCCTTCGTTTGATCACGCGTTCTCCAGAACACGCTCGATAAATATCAGGATCGGCTGCACCGTCTCATCAGGGATGGTGTGGCCGTTTTTGAATGGAACTGTCTGACATTGATCGGGCTGCAACTGCGCAGCGATCGACTGCATGGCCTGGAACGGCACCACGGAATCGTCTGAACCATGCATCAGCAACACAGGGGGGTGTTGCTGGGGCGGAGCCCAGTTGGGGTGTGGATAGCCGCTGCAGCTGATCAGCCCTGCAATCGGCAGGGCGCAGCCGCCTTCCAGGGCCATGGCTCCCCCCTGGGAAAAGCCGAACACCACCGTTCGTTCGAGTCCAAGACCTGGGCTGTTCAGGCACTGAAGTTGAGCCTTGAGGCGCTCAACGGCCGCGGGAACGGCATCCCACTGGGCTGGGAACAGGCCATACCACTGACGCCCTCCCGGTTGGTCGGGATGGAGCTCAGGAGCCTCTAGGCACACCACATCAAGGGTCTTGGAACACTCTCGCGCCAGGCGATCGCCCAGGGGTTTGAGATCCTCTCCGTTGGCTCCCCAGCCGTGGAGCAGCACCAGCCGGCCATCCATGGGGCATGAGCATCACTGCTGCGTAGGTTGGCTCACGACCCAGTCACGACCCTTCGATGGCTCCTGTCGCTCTGCTGAGTGTTTCCGATAAGTCCGGGCTGGTGCCCCTGGCGGAGGCCCTACATCGGACCCATGGCTATCAGCTGCTCTCCAGTGGGGGCACGGCCAAGGTGCTCGAGCAGGCCGGCCTTCCGGTGACCCGTGTGTCGGAGCACACCGGGGCTCCAGAAATTCTTGGCGGTCGTGTGAAAACGCTCCATCCAAGGGTGCATGGCGGGATTTTGGCCAAGCGGGGTGATGCGTCCCATCAGGCCGATCTTGAGCAGCAGAACATCGCCCCCATCGATGTGGTGGTGGTCAACCTCTATCCCTTTCGCGAGACGATTGCTCGGCCTGACGTCACCTGGGATCAGGCGATCGAGAACATCGACATCGGTGGCCCCGCCATGGTTCGGGCGGCCGCCAAAAACCATGCTGATGTGGCTGTTCTTACCAGCCCTGACCAATACGACCGTCTGTTGACCGCCATGGCGGAGTCGGGCGGGAGCGTGCCTTCAGAGCTGAGGCGCCAACTGGCCCTGGAAGCGTTTCAGCACACGGCGTCGTACGACACGGCGATCAGCCGCTGGATGGCCGACCAAACTGCTGCAGAAGACAGCCCTTGGCTGGAGGCGGTGCCGCTGCGGCAGACCCTTCGGTACGGCGAAAATCCCCATCAGAAAGCGCGTTGGTTCAGCCATCCCAAACAGGGTTGGGGTGGGGCCATTCAGCTGCAGGGCAAGGAGCTGAGCACCAACAACCTGTTGGATCTCGAGGCGGCCCTCGCCACGGTGCGGGAGTTCGGCTACGGAGCCGATGGTTCCGCACCGGCCTTGCAGCCTGCCGCCGTGGTCGTCAAGCACACCAACCCCTGCGGTGTGGCGATCGGAACTTCCATTCCTGCTGCACTGACGCGGGCCCTGGATGCCGATCGTGTGAGTGCCTTCGGCGGCATCATCGCCATCAATGGTGTGGTGGAAGCCACGGCGGCCCGTGAGCTCACCAGTCTGTTTTTGGAATGCGTCGTGGCACCGGGCTTTACACCCGAGGCACGGGAGGTGCTGGCGGCCAAAGCCAATCTGCGCCTGTTGGAACTGGCTCCGCAGGCCATTGACCTCGCCGGCCCCGATCACGTGCGCAGCATCCTGGGTGGTCTCCTGGTTCAGGACCTCGATGACCAGGCGATCACGCCGGCCGACTGGACCGTGGCCAGCCAGCGGCCGCCCACACCGCAGGAAAAGCAGGACCTGGAATTTGCCTGGCGATTGGTGCGTCACGTTCGCTCCAACGCCATCGTTGTGGCCAAGGATGGCCAGAGCCTCGGCGTGGGTGCTGGTCAGATGAATCGTGTGGGCTCAGCGCGGATTGCCCTGGAGGCTGCGGGTGAGAAAGCCCAGGGGGCTGTTCTGGCCAGTGATGGTTTCTTCCCGTTTGACGACACGGTGCGTCTGGCTGCCAGCTACGGCATCACCGCCGTGATCCATCCCGGCGGAAGCATGCGCGATGCCGATTCGATCAAAGCCTGCGATGAGCTCGGCCTGGCGATGCAGCTCACGGGGCGCCGCCATTTCCTGCATTGACGCTGGTGGGGGCCGCCGGCCCCCTAGCCTCGCGGCACTGAAGAGTCCCCTTCAATGCTCGCCACCCTCCCCTTCAGCCTCAATTTCGCTCACCCCCTAGCGGAGTGGGGCCTGCTCGCCGTTGGTGGTTGGGCTCTCTACCTGGGAATCAAGGCCAAGAAAACGCGCACCGGTACCCCAGAACAGCGCAAAGAACTGGTGCCGAAAAAGTTCGCCCAGCGCCATTACCTCTGGGGCAGCATCCTGCTGGCCGTGATGACCCTCGGGACCCTGGGCGGCATGGCGGTCACCTATCTGAACAACGGCAAGTTGTTTGTTGGTCCGCACCTGCTGGTGGGTCTGGCCATGACCGGGATGATTGCCGTTGCCGCCTCGCTCTCACCCCTGATGCAGCGGGGCAATGTGATTGCTCGTAAGGCTCATGTGGGCCTGAACATGGGCATGCTCACGCTGTTCCTCTGGCAGGCCGTCAGCGGCATGGAGATCGTCAACAAGATCTGGACCAACCGCTGAAGATGCTTCAGAAGGCTGCCCGCTGACGGGGCGGGCAGCTCAGGCCATGGGCGGCGTGGAAATCTTCCTGGACCTTCCAGGTGAGCCGTCGTGAGATCTGACGGACAATCTGCTTGAGCAGATGATCACCACTGCTCTGGACCAACTGATCCGGGAGCATGGTGATCACCTTGGGCAGACGGATCCAGACCTTGAGATCCAGGTCCCACTGGACGGAGGTGTGGTCCTGTTCGGGGATCAGGCGCATCCCCGCGCGGAAGTCGACGTCGTAGTGATGGCGCAGGGCGAGCGACTGCGGCACGGTTCGAACGGTTTCGATCCGGTAGATCCCTTCCTGCTGTGGCAGTAGCCGCAGAGCGATCGTGGGCTCCACCTCGAAGCCGAAGTTGCCGAACCGCCCCAGGGTCAGGCTGTAGGACTGCCGATCGATGGCCTCGACCTGCATCGGGCTGGCGCAACGTTCAAACCAGCTCTGATGGTCATCCAGGTAGCGAGCTACCACCGCTTTGGGCGCCAGCATCTGCATCGAATCCTCGAAGTGGCTGCTGTAGCAGCGCACCTGCGGGTCGGCACCGTGAAGCTGATTGTCGGTTTCGGTGGGCGACAAGACCGTCACGGATGGGGAGCTGCCGGCGGAGGGCGATTAAAGATGAACCAATGTAAAGCTCTCTGCGCTTCAGTTTTCGCTCAATTGCATCAGTTTTTCGATCACCTCTTCCACCGCCCGATCCGGGGTTGAGGCACCGGAGGTGATTCCCACCCGCACGGGGCCTTCAGGCAGGAAATCGCCCTCACGACAGAGGTCGGCTGCCAGTGGTTTGTGCTCGATCGAATTGCTGCCGACATCGATGCGCTCGGGCGTGTCGATGTGGAACGAGCGAATGCCACGGCTGACGGCAATCTCCTGCAGGTGGGTGGTGTTGGAGGAGTTGAAACCACCGATCACCACCATCAGGTCCAGAGGTTCATCCACCAGGGAGAACATGGCGTCCTGACGCTCCTGGGTGGCGTCGCAGATGGTGTTGAAGGCCAGGAAGTGGTCGTTGAGTTGGGTGGGACCGTATTTGCTCAACATCGTGCGTTCAAACAGGCGTCCGATTTCCTCTGTTTCGCTCTTCAGCATCGTGGTCTGGTTGGCCACACCCAGACGTTCGAGGTCCCGATCGGGATCGAACCCTGGAGAGCAGGCTTTGGCAAAGCGTTTGATGAAGTCGTCACGGTCCCCATTGCCGAGGATGTAGTCGGCGACGTACTGGGCTTCCTCCAGATCGAGCACCACCAAATAGGTGCCTGCAAATGAGCTGGTGGCCAGTGTTTCCTCGTGCTTCACCTTGCCGTGAATGATCGAGCTGAAGGTGTGCTTTTTGTGTTTCTCCACGGTGTTCCACACCTTGGAGACCCAGGGACAGGTTGTGTCAACGATGTGGCAGCCCCGTTCGTTCAGCAGCTGCATTTCCTGAACGGTGGCGCCAAAGGCCGGCAGGATCACCACATCACCGGAGGTGACACCGGAGAAATCCTTCACTCCCTCCTCGACGGGGATGAACTGCACATCCATTTCCCTGAGGTGATCATTCACGGAAGGGTTGTGGATGATCTCGTTCGTGATCCAGAGACGCTCGCTGGGGTAGTGCTTGCGGGTCTCGTAGGCCATCGCCACAGCCCGTTCAACACCCCAACAAAAGCCGAAGGCTTCCGCCAACCGGACGTTGAGCCGGCCGTGTTCCAGTCGGTAGCCGTTGTCCCTGATCGTGCCGATCAGGCCGCTCTGGTAGGCCTGCTCAAGGCTTTCCGCCACTTCCTCGGCGCGCCCGAAGCCTCGCCGGTTGTAACGCTCGGAATGGTGGAGGGAGCGCTTGAAGGCGTGGGTGTCCATGGAGGGCGCTGGAGTGGGGCAACTCTATGTGGCCTGAAGCAGCGCTTCAGGCAGTAAAAAAGCCCGGCCAGTCGGCCGGGCTTGAGATAAGCAGCTGATCCGAAGCGGACTCAGTTGTTGGTGGTGGAGAAACCGGCGTAGGCCTCCATGCCGTGTTCGCCGATGTCCAGACCTTCGGACTCTTCCTGTTCGGTGACGCGGATGCCGCCGAAGAGGGAGCCGATGATCTGCCAGGCGATGAAGCAGGTGACCACGGTCCAGATGGCATAGGCAGCAGCACCCAGAGCCTGGATGCCGAGCTGCTCAACGCCGCCGCCGACCAGAAGGCCGAGGCCAGAGCCGTCGCCCTGGACGTCGTAGCCCCAGAGACCGATCACGATCGTGCCCCACACGCCGCACACACCGTGCACGGAGAAGGCGCCGACGGGGTCATCAATGCCTGCGGCATCGAGAGCGGCGACGGAGAAGACGACGATGATGCCGCCCACTACACCAGCCACCCAGGAACCCGTCAGGGTGAGGTTGCCGCAACCGGCAGTCACGCTCACCAGGCCGGCCAGGATGCCGTTGATAATCATGGTGAGGTCAGGCTTCTTGGAGGTGATCGTTGAGATCACCGTGGCGCCGATGGCACCACCTGCTGCACCGAGGGTGGTGGTGACGGCCACGTAGGGGACCCACTGGTCCATGGCCAGCTGGGAACCGGGGTTGAAGCCGTACCAGCCGATCCAGAGGATCAGAGCGCCAAGGGTGGCGATGGACATGTTGTGGCCAGGGATGGCCTGAACCTTGCCATCGACGTATTTGCCGATGCGAGGTCCAAGCAGCATGGCGCCGACCAGGCCGGCCCAGGCGCCAACGGAGTGCACGATCGAGGAACCAGCGAAATCGATGAATTCGACGCTGCCAACACTGTTGAGCCAGCCACCGTTCCATTCCCAGCTGCCAGCAACTGGATAGATGAAGGCGGTGAGGACCAGGGCGAAGATCACGAATTCGCCGAACTTGATCCGCTCAGCCACAAGACCGGAAACGATCGTGGCGGCGGTTCCGGCGAAGGCCGCCTGGAACAGGAAATCAACGGTGGGAACCAGGCCTGCATCGCTGATGGTCTCAGCGGTGACGGTCGGGTCGAAGAAGAGGCCCCCGAAATACAGCCAGCCGTCGATGACGGAGTCGCCGTACATCAAGGAGTAGCCCACGAACCAGTAGGCGGTCACCGCGAGGGCGAACACGAACAGGTTCTTGGCGAGGATATTGACGGCATTTTTTTGCCGGCACATGCCTGCTTCGACCATGGCGAAGCCGGCATTCATGAAGATCACCAGGATGGTGGCGACCAGAAGCCAGAGGTTGTTGGCCAGGAAAGCGGCGGAGAGCTCAGGAAGCTCTTCGGCTTTGGCCGACAGGGTGAAGATGCCAAGGCCCATGAGCGCCAGGGGCGCACAGGCGAGCCAGGTCATGGCGCGGTTGGAACTGAAGCCCCGGATGCTCTTCAGGAGCAGCATCGGGCCTTCCAGGAGGCTGGCCTCCTGAAGGGTTTTGCGCCGCCTTTGCGGTGGCGCGTGGAATGCAGTTGTCATGAACGAGGGTGCAGAGCTGCGTGACACGCCTAGTTGTAACTAGGCGAACCAGACCACGCTGCACGTCAGTCTCGTCTTTCTATGTTCGATCTGCTACCAAAAATCAATCTAGGTGGACTAGGCGTGTCCCCTGCCAGTGCACCGCATCGGCGCTGAAGCTGAAGCAGCACGGCAGAACTTTCACACCGCTGTTTGTGGCCTGGCGAAACAGCTCTCCATAGCGCGGATCGGCGCTGTCACCGGGTGCAAAGGCAGTCACGTCCGGCCGGCTGAGGCAGGGCACCAGCACCGCCCGCGCGTCTGGAAGGACCCCCATCAGTTCAATCAGATGCTTCTGCCCCCGTTCGGTCACCGTGTCGGGGAATAGAGCCGTGCTGCCGTCGGTCCAGGTGGTGTTTTTCACCTCCAGGTAGATCAGTCGTTGATCGGGGTTCTGCGCGGCTGGCGTCAGCAGGAGGTCGATCCGGCTGCGTTTGTTGGTGCCGTAGGCCACTTCAGCGCGGATCCCCTCAATGGCCCCGAGCTGGGCCTCCAGGCACCCCGCTTCGACCGTGGCGCGAATCAGTCGGTTGGGCAGGGCCGTGTTGATGCCCACCCAGCAAGGTTGGCCATCGGCGCCTGGCACCTCGGCTTGCTCCCAGGTCCAGGCCAGCTTGCGTTTGGGGGAGGGGGCGTAGCGCAGACGCACCCGTTGGCCAGGGATCAAGACTCCGGTCATCGGGCCGGTATTGGCGCAATGGGCGGTGACGGTCTCACCGCTGCTTAGCTTCACATCGGCCAGGAAGCGTTTGTAGCGCTTCAGCAGCACGCCCTCCGTTAGGGGTTCAAAGCGCAGCAGGGCATCGCCCGGAGAGGGAAGGCCAGTCATGGCAGCAGCCGAGATTGGCCCATGGTCTCGTGTGGTGCCTCCACAATGCGCCCAATGCTGGGGGCCGAATGGCGCGTTCACTGAAGGGGATCGCACTGGTGGTGACCCTCGGCACCTTGCTGAGCAAGGTGGGTGGCCTGATTCGGCAGCTGGTGATCGCAGCGGCCTTCGGGGTGGGCGCTGCCTATGACGCCTACAACTACGCCTACGTGCTGCCTGGATTTCTCCTGATCCTGCTCGGGGGAATCAATGGACCCTTCCACAGCGCCATGGTGAGCGTGCTGAGCCGGCGCCCCCGGGCTGAAGGGGCGCACATCCTTGCGGCGCTCAACACCAGCGTCAGTGCTCTGTTGCTCCTGGTCACCATCGTTCTGGTGCTGGCGGCGGATCCTCTTATCACCCTTGTGGGTCCTGGCCTTGCCCCCGAGCTTCACGCCATCGCACGGGTCCAGCTGCAGGTGATGGCGCCGATGGCGCTGCTGGCGGGGCTGATCGGGCTCGGCTTCGGGTCCCTTAACGCCGCCGACGAATTCTGGATCCCTGCGATTTCACCGCTGATGTCCAGCGGGGCCTTGATCCTGGGGGTGGGACTGCTCTGGTGGCAGCTCGGCGCTGATATCGCCTTGCCGTCCGCCGCCATGGGAGGGGGTGTGGTGCTGGCCTTGGCCACGTTGGTGGGGGCCTTGCTGCAGTGGTTGATCCAGCTGCCGGCGTTGATCCGGCAGGGGTTGGCCCGTTTCCAACTGGTCTGGGACTGGCGGCACCCGGGCGTGCGGGAGGTGTGGCGTGTGATGGGGCCGGCGACGTTGTCGTCAGGAATGCTTCAGATCAATGTGATCACGGATCTGTTTTTCGCCTCGGGCATCGTCGGTGCGGCGGCGGGTCTGGGGTACGCCAATTTGCTGGTGCAAACCCCTCTGGGCCTGATCTCGAATGCACTGCTGGTGCCCTTGCTGCCCACTTTTTCCAGGCTCACGGCTCCGCAGGATCGTCCGCAGCTGATCGATCGGATCCGCCAGGGGTTGATGCTGTCTGCGGCATCGATGATCCCTCTGGGGGGACTGTTCATTGCGTTGGGTGGCCCCATCGTCGCCCTGGTGTACGAGCGTGGTGCTTTCGATGCATCAGCCGCACAGCTGGTGACGGGCCTGTTGATGGCCTATGGCCTCGGCATGCCGGCTTACCTCGGCAGGGATGTGCTGGTGCGCGTCTTCTATGCCCTTGGCGATGGAACAACGCCTTTTCGGCTCTCGCTGGCGGGGATCGGTCTGAACGTGGTTTTTGACTGGCTGCTGGTGGGTGGTCCGACCCCTTGGGGGAATCAGTCGCCGTTCAATTTCGGTGCGCCAGGGTTGGTGCTCGCCACGGTTGCCATCAACCTGCTCACCTGCCTCGCCCTGTTGGTGGGTCTGCAGCAACAGGTTGGAGGCCTGCCGCTGCGGCGCTGGGGGATGGACCTGATGCGGCTCGCCATCGCCGGAGTTCTGGCAGCGGGGGGTGCGGGAATCCTGGTGACCGTTGTGCCTTGGCCGGCAGGGTTGCTGGGCCTAGTGCTGCAGGTGTCTGCCCCTGGCCTGCTGGGTTTGGCCTTGTTTGCCTTAATCGGTGCACAACTCAAGGTGCCGGAGGTGCGTGAGGTCACGCAGTTGGTGGTGGGTCGGTTCAGGGCTCGCTGAGACGAACATCCAGCTCTTCACGCACCTGAATCGGAAGTTCCAGTTGCTCGCGACCCACGAGTTGCGGGCCCTGAACAGACACTATCCGTGCCTCGATCCCAAATTCTTTAAAGGCGGTTTCCAGTTCCTGGATCAGGGCTTTTTCAACCTGAGCCTCCGCATCCACGACCCGACCGATCAGCCGTTCACCAAGGCGGCCGATGCGTTGGCGCACCAAATCTCTGGAGTTGGTGACTTCAATGATCAGCACACCAACCGCTGCGGATGGACTGCAACCTTATCTGCAGTACGGCTCGAGGATCTCTTCAAGATCCCTCAGCTGGGCGGGGGGAATCAGCTTGGAGAGCGGGAGCTGACTGGCGCCTCCTGCCAGGGGCACCTTGACGGCGTCGAGGGCCTGCCGGGCCGCTACTTCAGCACCTTGATTGACGCGGGCACTGCATTCAATCGCCAGGGCTGAGGCCAGGTCGGCATCGCCGAGGTAAAGATGCCAGCCGCTGATCTGCACGTAGAGGCGGTCAGCCAAAGCACTCTGAAGGTCCTGCAGGTCGCTGGCGGAGAGGGACATCAGCCCGGAAGGATCGAGGTGGGGATTGCATCCATGCTGGCTTTATTCCTCCGGCTTGGGGCGCTGAAGAATCACCCAGATCAATTGGCTCAGCCACAGGCTTGCCCAGAGGCTGGTGACCCAGGTCAGGCTTCCTTCGGGGAAGGGGTGGCGCATCTCCTGCAGAAACCAGCCGCCGCTGTTCACCGCGGCGAACACGCCGCCATGCAGGCACAGGTTCACGATGCGTTCGAAATGCCGGTAGGTCGGATCCTCAGGGTTAGCGGGGCCATACCAGCGGATCGGCATTGCTCAGGCTCAGAAACACCTGAATCCTGACGCGGCCCGCACCCAGTTGACGAGCGGACCCTCGATGGGGTCTGATGGTTTGGCGCAAGCGCTTGTAGCTCAGCGGATTAGAGCATCTGACTACGGATCAGAGGGTCGGGAGTTCGAATCTCTCCAGGCGCGTTCCAACTGCCCCATGTGGGCAGTTTTTTTTTGGTTGATCGCTCGGGCTGATCGCTGCGGTTTCTTACGATTGGTCAAAGCTTTACTGACATTTCATGGGCCAGATTTCTGGACGCGCCATCGACGCTGATCTGGCTCAGTCGGATCCGGATATCGCCGCGTTCATCAATCAAGAACGGCAGCGTCAGGAAACCCACCTGGAACTGATCGCATCGGAGAACTTTGCCTCCCGTGCGGTGATGCAGGCCCAGGGGTCTGTGCTCACCAACAAGTACGCCGAGGGGTTGCCCAGCAAGCGGTATTACGGCGGTTGTGAGCACGTTGATGCCATTGAGGAGCTGGCCATCGAGCGGGCCAAGCAGTTGTTTGGTGCCGCCTGGGCCAATGTCCAGCCCCACAGTGGGGCCCAGGCCAACTTCGCTGTTTTCCTCGCCCTGCTGCAGCCCGGTGACACGATCATGGGGCTGGACCTGTCCCATGGCGGCCACCTCACCCATGGTTCCCCGGTCAACGTCAGCGGCAAGTGGTTCAACGTTGTTCAGTACGGCGTCGACAAGGAGACCCAACGCCTTGATATGGAGGCGATCCGCCAGCTGGCTTTGCAGCACAAGCCGAAGCTGATCGTTTGCGGCTATTCCGC
Source organism: Synechococcus sp. M16.1 (assembly GCF_014279895.1). Taxonomy (NCBI): domain Bacteria; kingdom Bacillati; phylum Cyanobacteriota; class Cyanophyceae; order Synechococcales; family Synechococcaceae; genus Synechococcus; species Synechococcus sp. M16.1. Next base: position 238,383 of record NZ_CP047954.1, read on the forward strand.
TTATCCACGCACCATCGACTTCGCCGCCTTCCGTGCCATCGCTGATGAAGTGGGTGCCTATCTGCTCGCCGACATGGCTCACATCGCTGGCCTCGTGGCCGCTGGTGTGCACCCCAGCCCGGTGCCCCATTGCGATGTGGTGACCACCACCACCCACAAGACCCTGCGCGGCCCCCGCGGTGGCCTGATCCTCTGCCGCGACGCCGAGTTCGCCAAAAAGTTCGATAAGGCCGTGTTCCCTGGCAGCCAGGGCGGCCCTCTGGAGCACGTGATCGCTGCCAAGGCTGTAGCCTTCGGTGAAGCGCTGCAGCCTTCGTTCAAGGCCTACAGCCAGCAGGTGGTGGCCAATGCGGCAGCCCTCGCTGAACAGCTGATCGCCCGCGGCATCGATGTCGTCAGCGGCGGCACCGACAACCATGTGGTGCTGCTGGATCTGCGTGGCATCGGGATGACTGGAAAGGTGGCTGATCTGTTGGTGAGTGATGTGCACATCACGGCCAACAAAAACACCGTTCCCTTCGACCCCGAATCGCCCTTCGTCACCAGCGGCCTGCGGCTGGGAACCGCTGCGCTCACCACCCGTGGTTTTGATGGGCAGGCCTTCCGGGAGGTCGCTGATGTGATTGCTGATCGTCTTCTCAATCCTGAGGATGATGCGATTCGTCAGCGTTGCCTCGACCGGGTGGGTGCTCTCTGTGAGCGCTTCCCCCTCTACGCCGACAGCAAGCAGCCTGTTCTGGCGTGAGGCTTGGCCCTGGCTCTCGAATGGGCCGGGGCGGTGCATGGTTGAACGGTTGCAGGCTCCCTAGGATTGGGGTGACTCCTTCTGACCGGGGGATCGTCTCTTTCCTGGAGCCTGCGTGAACCTCTTGGCCAGCCCTATCGCGGTCGCCTCGGTCAGTTTTCTTCTGGCTGCGGTGACCACCATGGTGCTGGTGCCCCAAGTGCGCCGGATGGGGCTTCGCTTCGGGTGGACCGATCAGCCCGATGAGCGCAAGCAGCATGTCACCCCCATGGTGAGGCTGGGGGGCATTGCCATGGTGATGGGCTTTGGAACGGCTTTGGCGGCGGTCTGGTCCTTGGGGGGCTTCGGCCTGCTGGCGCCGGCCAAGGATCAGCTGATTTGGTGCACCCTGGCCGGTTCGCTCTGCTTTTTTCTGATTGGCCTGGCGGATGACCTCTTCGCCCTCTCTCCCTGGCCGCGGCTGGCTGGACAGGTTGCTGTGGCTTGTGCCGTCTGGAGCCAGGGCGTTCGGATTGGAGCGATCGATCTTCCCTGGTTCACTGCTTCGGCCGGTCCGATTGCTCTGTCCGACAGCCTCAGCCTGCTGGCCACCGTTGTTTGGCTGGTGGGAATCACCAACGCCATCAACTGGCTGGATGGCCTCGATGGCCTTGCTGCGGGAGTGGCTGGGATTGCCGCTGTCGGCCTGGTGTCTGTCAGCTTTTCGCTGCATCAGGTGGCTGCCGGATTCCTTGCCGCAGCGCTGGCGGGCTGCTGCCTCGGCTTCCTGCGCCACAACTTCAACCCGGCCCGCATCTTCATGGGGGATGGGGGCTCTTACTTCCTTGGCTTCACCCTCGCCGCCGTGAGCATCGTGGGACCCGCCAAGGGGCTTACGACGGTGAGCCTGCTGCTGCCGTTGCTGATTCTTTCGTTGCCCCTGGCCGACATGTCGGCCGTGATCATGGGCCGTCTGAGGGAAGGCCGTTCCCCCTTCTATCCCGATCGGCGTCACCTCCATCACCGCCTTTTGCGCGCCGGGTTCAGTCATCGGCGCACGGTGCTGTTGATCTACGTCTTCACCCAGTGGCTTGCTGCCCTGGCCCTGGTGGTGGCCAATGCCGAGATGCGCTTTCTCTGGCTGGCCTTGGCCACGGCCATCCTGGTGGCAACGGTGGTGATCAGCCGTCGTCAGCTGCAACATGAGCGAGCTCTGTTGAACACCAACCTCTGTTCCACCCCTGTTGACCCTGCGGCCCTTGGCGAACCGCGTGGCTGAATCGGGTGTTGAAATCCTGTGCGTAGGCACAGAGCTGTTGTTGGGAGACATCCTCAACGGCAATGCCCGATGGATTGCCGAACAGTTGGCGGGTCTGGGGCTGCCGCATTACCGCCAAACCGTTGTTGGCGACAACAAAGAGCGTTTGATCTCTGCCGTACGCGAGGCATCGCAGCGCTGCAGGGTTCTGGTGACGACTGGAGGTTTGGGCCCAACCCCCGATGACCTCACCACCGAGGCCCTGGCCGCTGCTTTCGACACTCCCTTGGAGGAGCGGCCCGAACTCTGGCTGGAGATCCAGCAGAAGTTATCGGCAGGTGGCCGGCCGGTTGCTTCCAGCAACCGCAGCCAGGCTTATCTGCCCCGTGGAGCGGAGGTTCTTCCCAATCCAAAGGGGTCGGCACCGGGAATGATCTGGTCTCCCCGGCCTGATTTCACGATCCTCACCTTCCCGGGTGTGCCTGCGGAGATGCGGGCGATGTGGATGGAAACGGCCGGCCCGTGGCTTCAAGCCAATGGTGGGGCTTCCGGCGTATTCGTGAGCCGTCAGCTTCGCTTCAGCGGTATTGGCGAATCCGATCTGGCTGAGCGCGTTGCCGATTTATTGGAGTCGACCAACCCAACGGTGGCTCCCTATGCCTCCCTCGGCGATGTGAAATTGCGGCTCACGGCCTGTGCGTCCAGTACCGATAGCGCTGCTCAGCTGTTGGTCCCGCTCGAGGCTGAGCTGCGTCGTCGCACGGGCAATCACTGCTATGGCGTCGATGCGGACAGCCTGGCGTCGGTGGTGATCGACCTGCTCAAGCAACGGCACCAGACGCTGGCGGTGGCGGAGTCCTGCACCGGTGGTGGATTGGCGGCAGCCCTGACGGCTGTTCCAGGCTCTTCGTCGGTTTTCCAGGGTGGCGTCATCGCTTACAGCGATGCGGTGAAACAGGCTGTGCTTGGGGTGTCTCCGGATCTGCTCACTGCCCATGGCGCTGTTTCACAGCCTGTGGTCGAGGCGATGGCGCGGGCAGCCCGGGAGAAACTCAATTGTGATTGGGCGATTGCCGTCAGCGGCATCGCCGGCCCTGGCGGTGGCAGTGCTGAGAAGCCGGTGGGCCTGGTGCACCTGGCCTTGGCTGGCCCTGATGGCTGTGAGGCCTGGGTGCAGCATTTCGGTGAGCGGCGGGGTCGTGAGGCCATTCAGAGGATGAGCGTGATCCGCGGCTTGGACCGCCTGCGTCTTCGCTTGCTCGCTCAGGTTTAGGGTCGACGGTTCTTGCGGCTGAACTGTTGAGTTCCGGCACCCTCTACGACAAGGTGTGGGATCTGCATCGGGTGGCGGAGCTCCCCGGCGGATCCACCCAACTGTTTGTCGGTCTGCATCTGATCCATGAGGTCACCAGTCCTCAGGCCTTCTCGGCGTTGAAGGACAAGGGGCTGACGGTGCGCTGTCCTGAGCGCACGGTGGCCACGGTGGACCACATCGTTCCGACCACGTCTCAGCAACGGCCGTTCGCCGATCCTTTGGCGGAGGAGATGCTCAGCACCTTGGAGCGGAACTGCCAGGAGCACGGCATCCCTCTCAACAACATTGGCAGCGGCCGGCAGGGCATCGTTCATGTGATCGCCCCGGAGCTGGGCCTGACCCAGCCGGGCATGACGGTGGCCTGCGGTGATTCCCACACCTCCACGCACGGCGCCTTCGGGGCGATCGCCTTCGGGATCGGCACCAGTCAGGTGCGCGATGTGTTGGCCAGCCAGAGCCTGGCCATGAACAAGCTCAAGGTGCGCCGGATTCAGGTGAATGGCCGTCTCGCCGAGGGCGTGTCAGCGAAGGACCTGATCCTGCATGTGATTCGCCATCTGGGTGTGAAGGGCGGCGTTGGCTACGCCTATGAGTTCGCCGGCTCTGCCATTGAGGCGTTGTCGATGGAAGAGCGGATGACCCTCTGCAACATGGCGATCGAGGGGGGAGCCCGTTGCGGTTACGTCAATCCCGATCAGGTCACCTTTGACTATCTGAAAGGTCGTCCCCATGTGCCCGAGGGTGAGGCCTGGAATCGTGCTGTCGCCTGGTGGAGCTCCCTCGCGACGGACGCCAACGCAACGGTCGACGATGAGGTGGTGTTTGAAGCCGCTGCGATTCCACCCACGGTGACCTGGGGCATTACCCCGGGCCAGGGACTGGGGATCGATGAAACGGTGCCAAGCCTTGATCAGCTGGATCCAGGCGAGCGTCCGATTGCTGAGGAGGCCTACCGCTACATGGATCTCCAGCCGGGAACGGCCATTGCAGGGGTCCCTGTGGATGTCTGTTTCATCGGCAGTTGCACCAATGGTCGTCTCAGCGATCTGCGTGCTGCGGCAGATGTTGCCCGTGGGCGCCAGGTGGCTGAAGGCATCAAGGCGTTTGTGGTTCCCGGTTCGGAGCAGGTGGCGAAGGCTGCTGAAGCAGAAGGGCTGGATGCGGTGTTCCGTGCCGCAGGTTTTGAGTGGCGGGAGCCCGGCTGCTCGATGTGTCTGGCGATGAATCCGGATCGGCTGGAGGGGCGTCAGATCAGCGCCAGCTCCAGCAACCGCAATTTCAAGGGTCGGCAGGGATCGGCCAGTGGCCGGACCTTGTTGATGAGTCCTGCCATGGTGGCGGCAGCTGCCGTTAACGGTCGTGTGACCGATGTCCGTACTTTGATTTCTCCGTCCGCATCGTGATGGCTCTCTTCCCGACTGGTCCGATTCAACAGGTGAGTGGAACGGCCATCGCCGTTCCCGGTGAAGACATCGACACGGATCGGATCATTCCGGCACGGTTCCTCAAATGCGTGAGTTTCGAGGCGCTGGGTGACCAGGTGTTTGCCGACGATCGCCTTGAACTCTCCGGTGAGCATCCCTTTGATCAGGCCCGTTATCAGGGGGCCTCGATCCTGGTGGTGAACGGTAATTTCGGCTGCGGTTCCAGCCGTGAGCATGCTCCTCAGGCGTTGATGCGCTGGGGAATTCGCGCGGTGATTGGGGTGAGTTTTGCCGAGATCTTCTACGGCAACTGCCTCGCCCTTGGCATTCCCTGTGCAACGGCCGCTCCAGAGCAGATCAAGGCGATTCAGGCCCAGGTGGATGGCGATCCGGGGCGCTGCTGGAGCCTCGATCTTGCCGGTTTGCAGCTGACCTCAGCCGACTCCAGTTGGCCTGTGTCGATCGATCCCGGCCCTCTGGACATGTTGCGCAGCGGTCGTTGGGATGCAACGTCCCAGCTCCTGGACCATGGCCCCCAGGTTGCGGAATTGATGCAAACACTGCCTTACATCAACCAGTTCGCCGCCAAGTAACAGCCAAGCGCGACTCCTGTGTCTATGAAAGAGATAGGAGGTTGCATTCGGAGGTTGGATCTCAATGGCCCATTTGCTGTCGCGGTTGTTGTTGCCGTTGGCGCCCCTGTTGGTTGTTGCCGGTGTGGCTCCCGTTGTTGCCGTTCCGCTTCAGATTGAGCCCCATGATCCGTTGGACCGCAGCTGTCCAGGCTGTGACCTCCGCGAGGCGGATTTCCGTCAGGCCCATCTGATCGGTGCTGATTTTCGGGGCAGTGATCTGCGCGGTGCTGATCTACGGGAGGCGAATCTTGAAGGGGCAGATCTGACCGGAGCCTTGCTGGAAGGTGCTGACCTGCGGGGAGCCAACCTCACCAATGCTGAGCTGTCCGGCGTGGACCTGCGCAATGCCGATCTGCGGGAGGCTCAGGTGATCAATGCCTATGCACCGAACGTGCGGACCTCCGGCATGCGCTATGCCGGAGCTTCACTGTTCGGCAGCGATCTGATCATCGGGGGCGGTGATTGATCAGAAGGGTCGGTCCGCCTTGGTGGTGTTCATCCAGCTTGTTGGGGTGTATGGCACAAACGGCACGCCTGTGCCGTTGAAGTCAAAGTCGTGGAGGCTGAATCGGAAACCACCGATGCCTTCGTAGGGATTGAAGTAAAAGCCGAAGTCGTAACTGCGCTTTTGCCAGCGAAGTTCGATATTCGAGTCGATCACATCACCGTAGTAGTCGGAGCCTGGATCCACATTGATGCCGACTCCGGCATTCAGGACCAGGGGGCCGGCGATCTGCTGGGTGATGCCGATGCCAAGGGTGCCCAAGTCGATGGCTTGGTCGAACGCAAAGGGGCTGGCCCCCTGGGTGAAGGTGACACCAGCACCGATCGAGAGCTGTGTGTAATCCAGGAAGGGTTTGCTGAAGGTCCCCAGAGTGAGCGTCGGACCTGCCGACAAGTTGATCTGGGTTTGACGGGTGCCATCGCCATACGCCGTCAGAAGGGTGTTCAGATTGGTGTTGAGGCGGAGACCCGGAACGATGGCTGTCGGTGAGTAGCGGTAAGCGTCTTCAGGGGTCAAAGGCGCTGCTTTCCCGCGCCAGATCGGATAGACGCTGTTGATGGATCCATAGAAGTTGGCACGCAGGCTCTCGGTGAGGTTGTTGTCACTGAAGCTCTCCGCCTGGTAGTTGCCCACACCGACACGCCAGATGTAGGCATTACTCAACTTGCCCCATCTGAACGCCTGCCTCTGCTCAATGAAACCGCCCAATGCGCTGTAGACGTTGGTTTCGCCCAAGGATCCGTTCCAGGTGCGATATCGATAGGCGCCAAACAGGCGGGCGGTGACGTCCCCGATCCAGGGCAGCTCAAAGTTGTTTTTGATGCTGCCCCAGTAGCGGCTGCCGTCGGCGAAATCCTGAGGGTTGAAGGTGCTGATGTCGGCCTCCAAAGTGGTGCCCCAACCCCAGATCTGGCCTTTGAGTTCAGCTTTAAGGCCGAATAGCTCACTGACAGAGGAGGTTTGGCCGTCAATGGCGCGTTGGACCAGGAACTGGGGTTCCAGGCTCAGGGTGTAATCACGGCTCAGTTCAATCGGTTTGAGATTGCGACCAACGAAGAAGCCATCGCGATCCTTGTTGTCAATGCCAAAGACCCAGCGGTTCTCCACTTCCTCCTCCTTCTGGATGAGTTGCCGCCTGGTCACCGGGATGGGCAATTGTTCTTCGATGATCAGGCGGTTGCGCCGCGCCGAAATCAGCACGTCACCATTGACTTGTTCCTTGGCGACCACACCCTCTGCATCAATCCTTGTTTGCGCCGGTGTGAAGGGGTCATTGCTGAAGCCCATACGGTCGGCTTCCCAGCCACTAGGTGTGATCAGAATCTTTGCGGCCTGAACTCTCCACCGGCTGATCGTTCCATTGAGCAGTTGGCTTTTCCCCTGGCGTTTCAGTTGCGGGGGTTTGACTGCGCCGAATCGAGTTTGAACCGAATTCGGGCGCTGGACAGGGAGGCCGGTGCGTCGTTCGATGCTGAAACTGCCCTGGTAGGTGATGTTGGAAATCCGCTGATCGATCTGGGCGATCGCCTCGTTCCGCATGGCCTGCTGCTCGGCCGGAGGGATCGACAGCTGCTGGGTTGTCTTATTGCTGGAGACATGCCGCTGAGGATCACCTCCGTCGCCGAAAGCAATCGAGTCGAGGCGGTCGGAGAGGGACGAGGATTTGACTCGCTGGCCTCGATCCGGGTCGTCACACTCAGGTAGAGGCGGCATCATGGTGCTCTCCGGCTTGGAACTATCCCGCCCCCAGCGGTAGCGCAAGCCCAGCAAATAGCCATTACTGCCCTCTGAGACCCCTGCATAGGTGCCGAACGCACCGGAGCGGTGGTGAATCCGACCCACGAAAGACAGCTCGGAAGACAGCGCTGCCTCAACCTCGAAGGCGAGGTAGTTCAGCAGCTGGTTGTAATTCTCGCGGAACGTTTTCTCGTAGAGGCTGACATCGGTGTTGTAACTGACGCCTTCAACAACGCTGAAGCTCAGCCAAGGCTGCACCCAGACGCGTGCTCCGATCCCGATCACCGCTTCGCCGAAGTTCTGGGGGGGCAGGTCGGCGTAGGGCGTGTTCTGGTTGTATTCGCCGCCCTGTTGCTGCTGGGCAATGTGGCTGAACAGGTCAGCCTCAATTTCAACGGCGAGTGGACCAGCGCGCATGATCCGTTTCTGCACGCCGACGCCCAGCAAAGATTCCGGACGCATGCGTCCGTTGGATAAGAAGGTATCCCCGAAGGGGGCATCAATCATCTGCCCGCCCCAGGCCGTCACTGCCCAGGGCTGGGGATGCCAGTCGGGGATCGGAGGAAGCAGTGGCGGACAGGCCACGGTCGGCATGTCCTCACGGCTGGCAAGCGTGGGTGACTCCGGTGGGGCTGATGTTGCTCGAGAGCTGGTTAATGGATTGGTGAGGGGCTCCTCGAGGTCGATGACCCCGTAAACATCATTGAGCAGTCCTTCCTGCTGGACGAGGTTGTAGCGGAAGCTTGACGCTTGAAAATAGTGACTGCCACGCCTGAAGCGGACAGCGCCGCGTGCGTAGAGCGTGCGGTAGGCGGCATCAAATTCGATCCGATCGGCTTGCAGTTCGGCGCTCCCGAGCTGAACTGAGACGTTGCCTTCTGCGACGTTGGCTTTCGATTTGGTGTCGGTGTATTGGCGGTCAGCTCGAACGTTCAGGCTCGCCGTTGCTGAAGCAACTGTCTCTGGCGTTGATTCAGCCGAACCTGCCGCTGCGGGCAACACGGATATCGACCCTGTGATCAGGGTTCCGGTCAATGCAAAAAGGAGGCGGAGCGCCGCCAAAGCAATGCTGCTGCGGCCCATGAGCTTGCCAGCTCATTTCAGAATTGATGCTCCGATCAGACCAGTGTGTGGCGCGGTCTGTTTAGGAGACAGCCTCAATCTTCCAGGTCTTTGCGGCTGGGGGTGCGGCTTGGATCGCTCGCAAGGAACCCGAACACGAAGATGCCGAGAAAGAAGAAGACGACCGAGTAAACGGAGATCTTGAGGGCGAGCATGGAGACCGACCGGCGTCTGTGACAAGGGCATCATCCTATGGGGCATGACAGCGTCAGCAGGGGAATGAACCCTGATCAAGTCGGTCGATCGGAGTGGATTGAAACGTTTCGCAGTCGCTCGCGGCGTGATCTGCGTGCCGGTTGGCGCCGCTCAGGCGCCGCCCAGGCTGGGTTTTTTCTTGATGAAAGCTGGGGATCAATGCACCGGCCGGACTGGGCCAAGCGTGGCCTGCTGATCTGGCCCAGGGGACGCCAATGGCTGCGGCTTGAGCAGCGGTTGAGCTGGCCTGATGGCTGGAGTGCCAGTGATTCCTGCCGTGCCCGGCTGGTACTGAGCTGGTGGGCCGAGCAGATGCGTCTCTGGGTGGATGGCGTGCTGGTTCATGAGGGGGATCTGTTCGATACCGCCTGTCGCTGGACGCTGCCCCAGAGATGTCGTCAGGGGGCTGCACTGGATCTTGTGCTGGAGCTCTGCAGTCCCCTGCATGACGATGGAGCTCTGATCAGCAGCCATCTCGACCTGGAGCCGCAGACCGCAGGCCTAGACCCCGAGGGCACGCTCTTGCCTGCGGCCCTGGAGCTGCATCTGGCGGCGGACGGAGACCTGCCGCCGCATTGGGCGGATCTGGATCCCAGCGGTGCAGAGGCGCAGGCTGCTGTTGCAGCGCACTTGCACCAGGCAGAGCCGCCACGGGGGTTGTTGCATTGGCTGGGTCATGCCCATCTCGATCTGGCTTGGCTTTGGCCGGTCGCTGACACCTGGCAGGCCGCTGAACGCACCTTCCGATCAGCGCTGGCGTTGATGCGTCGCTGGCCCGAGCTGCGCTTTGCCCATTCCACGCCGGCGCTTTATGCCTGGATGGAGCAACATCGGCCAGCTCTTTTTGCGGAGATCCAGGCGGCCAGCCGGGCTGGCCGCTGGGAACCGATCAATGGCCCCTGGGTGGAGACCGACTGCGTGCTGGTCAGCACGGCGTCGTTGTGGAATCAGTTCGCTCTCGGTCAGGACGACAGCCGCCGCCGTTTCCCGGAGTGGACCCATGAGTTGGCCTGGTTGCCGGACAGCTTTGGCTTCGCTGCTGGCCTGCCTGCCGTGGCGGCCGCCACCGGAGTGCGCTGGTTCTGCACCCACAAGCTGGCATGGAATGCTGACAACCCTTTCCCCCACCGCTTGTTCCGCTGGCGCGCACGGGGACGGTCGGAACTGCACAGCCTGATGCTGCCGCCGATCGGGCGCCGCGCCGATCCCGTTGAGATGCTGGACGAGCAGCGGGCCTGGCATCAGGCCACGGGGCTGGAGGCGGCGCTCTGGATTCCAGGCGTTGGTGATCACGGTGGTGGTCCCACCGAGGAGTTGCTGGAGCAGATCGAGCTCTGGGAGGACCAAGCGGCAGCTTTGCCCACCCGTGCCGGCACGGTGCGGGAATTCTTGACCGAGCTGGAGCAGGGCGATCAGGCCTGGCCGGTGTGGCGTGATGAGCTCTTCCTGGAGTTGCATCGCGGTTGCGCCACCAGCCGTCCGGATCAGAAGCGCCACAACCGAACGCTCGAGCGGCTTTTGCGGGAGGCTGATGCAGTCTCAGCCCTATTGGCGATCGCAGGTCGCGACAGCGGTTGCAGCGATTGGCGCCCGCTGTTGTTTCAGCAGTTTCACGACATCCTTCCGGGAACCTCGATCCCGGAGGTGTTTGACCAGTCGGAACCGGTCTGGTGCTCGGCCCGGCGCCAGGCCCGCCAGGAACGCGATCGGCGGCTGGCAAGGCTGCCGCGTCCGGAGGACACAGCAGCGGTGTGGAGTTGGTGGGGTCTGCAGCCCTTGGCGTCCTGGTCGCCTCTGGTTCGCCTTCCTGCGGGATCGTGGTCAGCGGACGCCGCTTCACTGCCGCAGCAAAACGCCGCTGCTGGTGGTACCTGGGTGCAGCTACCGCGTCAGCACGGGATTTGTTCGGTGCCGCTCCGGCGTGAACCAGGCTTGGCGTCCTGCGCGGCTGAGCCCCGTCAGGCTGTGGTCATCACGTCGCTGGGGGCGGGAGTTTGGCGTGTGGGTAATGGTCTGATCGAGCTCGATGTCTCCGCGGCCGGACTGCTGGCTTTGCGGGATGGCGATGGACGGGATCAGTTGTCGTCTTCCTTGCAGTTGGAGCGCTATCGGGACCGGGGCGAATTCTGGGATGCCTGGGATCTTGCGGCGGACTACCGATCTCAGCCCCTGGGCGTGCTCCGTACGGATTCCCTGGAGTGGCTCGACCAGGGCCCCCTGGTGGCGCATCTGGTGCTGCGGCGCCAGCTCGGTGCCAGTTGCATGCGTCTGGACCTGCGGCTGAAGGCCGACACGCCCTGGCTGGAGCTGATCTGCGGTATCGACTGGCGCCAGCCCCATGAGTTGCTGCGTCTGGAGCTGCCGCTGGCGACCCCCGCCGTCCGCATCGCTGCCGACACCAGTGGAGGGGTGATCGAACGGCCGGCTGCACCGATCACGGCTCGGGAACAATCCCGTTGGGAAGTGCCTGTGATCTCCTGGTTCGCCTCGCAGTCGGCGGCTCCCGGAGGCGGGATGGCTGTGTTGCTGGACGGCCCCCAGGGTGTGGATTGGTCTTCAGACCGACTCGGCATTTCGCTGCTGCGGGGCCCGACCTGGCCAGATCCCAGCGCTGATCAGGGGTGGCATCGCCAGCGCTTGGCCCTCATGCCGTTCGCCGGCTCATGGAGCGATGCCGGCGTGTCTCAGGCGGCCATTGCCTTTCGTGAGCCCGGGTGGTGTGCGGACTTGCCGGCGGAGCAGCGTCAATGGTTTCCATCGCTGCCGATTCAACTCACGCCGGTGGGGTTGGAGCGCCATGCCGATGGTTGCGTGCTGAAGCTGCTCAATTCGGGAGCAGCGCGCTGTCGCTGGACCCCCGGAGCGGGGTGGAGGGTCCGCAGGGAAGCCGACTCAATGGCCGCTTCTGCCGTGGTGATCACCCCAGGAGAACTCGTCTCCCTGGTGGTGGATCAGTCCTCGTGATCGTCGAACGGGTCGTCGAGTGCTTTTGATGGAGGGCCAAAGGCCTGATACACGCCAAATCCGGTGAGTCCGAACAAAACGGCGAGCACGCCAATGGCGACGGACAGGGCTGGGGACGACGTTTCCATCACATCTCTCGACAGGATCAACCCCGAACCGGAGTCGGCCCCTACAGTATCGAGACTTCAAACCACCCGAGACCCAGCGTCGCCATGGCACAACGCACCCGTCTGGGAGACCTTCTCCGCCCACTGAACTCCGAGTACGGCAAGGTGGTTCCCGGATGGGGCACCACTCCCGTGATGGGCATCTTCATGGTGCTGTTCCTGGTGTTTCTGCTGGTGATTCTTCAGCTTTACAACAAGTCCCTCATCCTCGAGGGCATCAATGTGAACTGGAACGGCCTCGGCTGATCTGCACCCATGAACATCTTCGGCGTCGGTCTCCCCGAAATGGCGGTTATCGGCGCCGTTGCCTTGTTGGTTTTCGGGCCGAAACGCCTTCCCGAGCTTGGTCGGACTCTTGGTAAGACCCTGAAGGGCTTCCAATCCGCGTCCAAGGAATTCGAACGCGAGATCAACAAAGCCATGGCTGAACCGGAAGTTTCCGGTGAGGCTGCGAAGCCGGTTGAAGAACTTCCCCCCAGCGACTGAGTCGTTCCAGCGGTATGACCACTGATCTCAAGCTGGTGGTGGGTCTGGGAAATCCGGGTGCGAAATACGCCGGCACCCGTCACAACATCGGCTTCATGGCCCTCGAGCTTTTGGGTGAGCGCTCTGGGTTCAGTTTTCGTCAGCAAGCCAAGTTGCATGGTCTTGCAGCCGATACAGGGGTTGGTGAGCAGCGGCTGCGCTTGCTTATGCCTCAGACCTACATGAATGACAGCGGTCGTGCCATTCGTGCAGCTCTCGATTGGTTCGGCCTGGAGCCTCACCAATTGCTGGTGCTGGTGGACGATATGGATCTTCCGCTGGGTCGTTTGCGGTTGCGGGCCCAGGGCAGTGCCGGCGGGCACAACGGTTTGCGCAGCACCATTCAGCATCTCGGGACCCAGGCGTTCCCCAGGCTGCGGATCGGCATTGGTGCGCCGGCTGAGAACCCTGCCGAACGCCGCGCCCGAACGGTATCCCATGTTCTTGGTCCGTTCAGCAAGGCGGAGCAACCCTGTGTGGGCGCTGTTCTCGATGCTGTTCTGGATGGGATTCAACGTCTCCAGCGCCAGAGCTTTGAGCGCGCTGGAACCTGGATCAACGGGTTCCGCTACGACCTGGAGTCGGTCGACTGATGCCGGCACTTCCGGCGACAACGGCCCATTTGCGGGTGCTCCGCCAGTGTTTTCAAGCCAAGTGCGTGGAGGGTGAAGTTTCTGCTGGAGGGTTTGAGTGGCAGTTTTCCTGGGCCTTTGATCGCGGTGAACTGGTGGTGGAGCCATCCCTGGGACGTGCCCTGATCGAGGATGCCCTGAGGCGTTTTCTGGTGCGTTCTGATTACAGGCTGGAACCGGGGGGTGATTACACCTTCATGGTCCGGGCCAGGTTCTGAGCGAGAACGTCGGAGCAGGCTCAGGCCATTTCAGGCGGCATTGCAGGTGCTCCTCAAGCATCACCAAAGCTGCAACAGCATCAAGATCCACCGGTGGAATGCGCAGTCCTGCCGGCAGCATCCGTCGCCAACCTCGAGCCGGCCATAGTGCCCAGTAACGCTGTCTCGCCCTCAGGGTTGTTCCCTGCTCCGGAACCACGGTGAGATGGCCCAGCCGTTCCAGTCGCTGGATCCAGGCTCGGCTTCCCGTGCCATCGCCGATCAGGATGCGGTCGAGAGCTTGGTCTTGATTCCAGTGCTCCAACCAGGGTTCGACGGCCTCCGGGGCCAGCACATGCCCTTCGCGCACGAGGCCGAGCTGAAGATCGGCCAGCACAAGACCACATTTGCAGCGGCCTGGATCGATGACGGCCACCCGTTTCATGGGGAGGCCTGAATGGTGACGACGACAGGATCGGCACTGTCGCTGACCCCTGCGGAAATCACGTCCAAGACCACGCTTTGGCTGGGTCCTTCCATCAGGGTCTGGGCCAGTTGGGAGAGGGCTGATCCATCGAACTGAAGGCCTTCGGTCAGGGATCCCCGCCGCTGCACTTCGGCATAGGCCGAGGCCAGGAGAAGGTTCAACCGTGTGCGAATGCCCTCTGGAGTGCGTTCATCAGGTTGCAGTGTGGTGGTGGCCAGCACGTCTCCGCGTTGGGTCACCGGCCGGTTCGGACGCACCTCTGGGAAGGCGTAAACCGCTGTTTCACCTCGCAGCACATTGGTGGCTGAGCGCAGCGAGATCACCCAGGTCTCCGGTTTGCGGATGATGCTTTGCAGGCGTTCCACATCGCTGCGCGGAACGCGGATCAACTGGCGTTCGGGTGCTTCGCCAGGTCGCACTTTCCCGTAGGCCTTGAGATTGGCCTCCTGCAACAGCCTGTCGACAGCCTGTTTGGCCTGGTCCGGAGCATCGAGTCGAACCGTTGCTCTTGCCAAGGTCTGTCCGCTGCTGATCACCACCGATCCACGCCGCAAGGCGACCAGATTGCGTTCCAGTTCTTTGAGTTCCTTCTCACCGGCTCGGATGCGGCTGCGAACGCTGTTGAGTTCGGCTTCCGTGCGCTCGATGTCCGCATCGCGGGAGGCGATGTCCTGGCTGAGGCGTTCACGTTCGGCTTCGAGTTGGGCCAGCTCCTTCTGAAGAGGAGCCAGTTCGAGGCGCAGGGTGTTGGACCGTTGCTGCGATTGCTCGAGCTCAATGGCGATCCGTTTGGTTTCCGTTTGGGTCTTGTCCCGTTCCCGCTCGGCTGCCTCCAGCTGCTGACGGCTGTCTTGGAGTTTCTCCTGCAGGGCATCCAGTTCAAACAGGCCCACCCGCAACTGCCGGCTCACCAGAAGCATCAGGCCAAGTGAGAGTGCGCTGATCAGGCTGCCGGTCAACACCGTGATCAAAACGGCGGTGCGCCGTGGGCGCATGCTGAACAAACTCAGTCGCGCTTTGCCGACGCGGCTGCCCAAGCGGTCGCCCAGGGTCGACAGCACGCCCCCGAGCACCAACAGAACCAGGATCAGTGCCCAGCCGCTCATCGCTGCACAAGTCGGGCGATGGCAGGCCTAGCTGAAGCGTTTGGCCAGCGCGATCGGATCCAGAACCGTGATTTTCTTGCGGTCAATCTGAACCAGACCGGATTGACGCAAGTCTCCCAGCAGACGCGTGATTGTGACGCGTGTTGAGCCAATTGCTTCAGCGATGGCCTGATGGGACAGGCGCAGGTCGATGGTGATGCCCAGCTGATCTGCCACGCCGAAGTCCCTGCAAAGCACCAACAGGAAGCTCACCAGCCGGGATGACATGTCCCGATGGGTGAGGGTTTCAATCATCGTCTCGGTCTGCAGAATCCGGCTGGAGAGACCCTGAAGCAAGCGCAGGCCAACGCTGGTGTCTGCTTCGATGGCGGCCTTCACGGAGGTCGCTGGTGCCGTCACCATTTCGACCCGGGTGAAGGCCACAGCGTGATAGAAGCGGTCGGACCGTTGACCTGTCAGCAGTGACAGCACCCCGAAGAGGCTGTTCTCGCGGAGCAGGGCCACGGTGATTTCTTCTCCCGATTCGTAGACGCGGGACAGACGAACGGCTCCCCGGCGGATTAGATACACCCGTTCTGCGGGATCTCCAGGGAAAAAGATGGTTTTGTTGCGGTCCACCAGTTCAGTGCTGGCGCCATCGAGATCCCGGATGATCTCCAGCAGAGAGCGGTTGGCGGGCTCTGCGCTGGGAGCTGGAGCCACCATCTGCGGGGCGTATCGGCTGAAACCTCGGCTACTGGTCATGACAACCCCCTGGTGAAGCGAAGTTACGGAGCCGGCGGTGGCCGCCATGTAGCGGTTATTACGTAACGCTGCTGTGCTCGTTGAAGACCTGGCGTTGCGCCTGCATCAGGGATGTCAATCCCGGCTCCGCTAAATCCAGCAGCTCATTGAGTTGGCTGCGACTAAAGGGCGCTCCCTCCGCAGTCCCCTGGATTTCCAGCAGACGGCCATCGCCGGCCTGCACAACGTTCAGGTCCACCTCGGCTCGACTGTCTTCGCTGTAGTCCAGATCCAGCAAGGCTTGGCCATCAACCAAGCCAACGGATACGGCTGCCACCTGATCGACCAGGGGAGATCGCTCCAGCACTCCTTGTTCCACCAGTGATCGGCAGGCTTGGTCCAGGGCGAGCCATGCCCCGGTGATCGAGGCCGTCCGGGTGCCGGCGTCGGCTTGGATCACGTCGCAGTCGATCAGCAAGGTGCGCTCCCCTAGGCGCTCCATGTCGATCACGGCGCGCAGGCTTCGGCCGATCAGCCGCTGAATTTCCTGGGTGCGACCCGAGAGTTTCATCAGCTCCCGTGATTGCCGCTGTGGGGTGGATCCAGGCAGCAACCGGTATTCGGCGCTGAGCCATCCCAGCCCTTCTCCCTTGCGCCAGCGGGGAACTTTGTCCTCTAAGCAAACGCTGCAGAGAACAGCGGTTCGGCCGGTGTGAACCACAAGGGAGCTCAAGGCAAACCCCATGGGATTCCAGGTCACCGAGAACGGTCGCAACTGCTGCGGGCGACGGCCATCAGTGCGGCGTTCAGGGGATTGGCTCATTGGTGGTGTGCAGTTCGTCAAGCCTGGCAGGCGGTTGGTTCTCGCCCTGTCCAAACACCATGGGTGGTGTCAATCCCCTTGTGGAATGTGATCTCGCCGCTACATTCAAGGTCTTGCCGGGGTCGCCCGGACAGATGCTTCCGTGATGACCACAAGCCTCGCCGACCCCCAAGCCTTCCAGAATTCCCTGGATCGGGATCAGCAGGCTTTACAGCGGGCGGGCCTGAGGCCTTTGCCTGCCGTCACTGATCCGCCACCCCTACATCTGGTGGCTCCCGAAGGACAGGTGCAAGTGCATACGGCGCCCTATCGAGGCAGTTTTGCCAGTGTTCTCAGCCAGGCCATGCGAGCTGCCGGCTTGGGCAGTCGTGTTCTGATCAGTCAGTTCCTCAAAGGGGGCGTGCAGCAGGGACCGGCCGGCCGGGTGCAGCTCTGCGGAGGTCTGGTCTGGCTACGGCCGGAAGTGCCCCTCTGTCTCTCCTCGCCGGGGCATCCCGGTGGTGCGGAGGCGGTTGCTGAGGTTTGGTCCATTTGCCGCCAGCATCTGATCCAAGGAGATCTCGATCAGCTGGTGTTGGATGAACTCGGCCTGGCCGTGGCCTTCGGATACCTGGATGAAGCGGACGTGATTGCAGCCCTTGAGCAGCGGCCCGCCTCGATGGATGTGATCATCACTGGACCTGCAATCCCCGCCGGTGTGGTGGAGATGGCAGATCAAGTCACGGAGTTGCGCCGAGGTTTCTGATGCTCAAGTGCGATCGCTGGATCACTGAACAGGCCGGGCAGGGAATGATCGAGCCATTCCAGAGCGGTTTGGTCCGTCACCTGGAGCCGGAGCAGAAGCTGCGGCCAGTGCTGAGTTTTGGTTGCTCCTCCTACGGCTACGACCTACGCCTTTCTCCCCAGGAATTTCTGATCTTCCGGCATGTTCCAGGCACGGTGATGAACCCCAAGCGGTTCAACCCGGCCAACCTCGAACCCACTCCCCTGCATGAGGATGAAGACGGGCGATATTTCATTCTCCCGGCCCATTCCTATGGCCTCGGTGTGGCCTTGGAGAAGTTGCGGGTTCCCCCCAACATCACCGTGATCTGTTTGGGCAAGAGCACCTATGCCCGCCTTGGAATCATCGTGAACACCACCCCGGCAGAAGCGAGCTGGGAGGGTCACCTCACCCTTGAATTCAGCAACAGTTCTGGTGCTGACTGCCGCATCTATGCCGATGAGGGCATCTGTCAGCTGCTGTTTTTTGAGGGTGATCCATGCTCGACCACCTACAGCGATCGACAAGGCAAGTACCAGCACCAACCGGAACGGGTGACGCTGGCCAAGGTCTAGTGCTCTTTGATTAGGGGGCCAAACGCGCCCGGTGCAGCCTGCTCTTCTCATACCAGGCTGCAAATTCTGGGGCCCACTCCACCATGTGGGGCCACATCAGATCACAGAGCTGGCGGATCTCCAGCTGTGCATCGAGCTTGGCCCGCAGGTCCATGAAGTGCAGGAACGCCCGCAGGCTGAAGCTCACCACAAAATGCTGGCGGTAGTCGAAGGGAAGGATGCCGCGGGCGTGCTCCTCGGCGAAGCCCGCCCTGAGCAGATCCCTGTAGCGCTCGGCGGCGCTACGGCAGAGATCAAGATCCTGTTGGCGTAGTGCTTCGGTGTAGGCGTATTTCTTGCCCTGCCGATCGCTGTACTCGCCGATGGGCCTCAGATAGAACACCTCTTCCAGGTTCAGGGCTCCATCCGCTGCACGGCAGATGCGTTCACCGGTGTAACGCATCGACTGCACATCGAAGCTCACCCCAACCCGGTGGGTGCGGGCCTGCTGCATCACCGAGTGCGGGAACCAGCCCACGTTCAGCACGATCTGTGCATGCTCCATCGGGCCGTAGTGGCCGCGCTCTCCCGACAGCAGGCGTTTCACACAGATCTCTCCAGCCCGCTGCTCATCAGGCCAGTTGGCACGATCTCCGGCCACGAATCCTTCGCTGTAGTCCTGATGCATGGCGGCGTACACGCATTGCTGCGGGTTCGGCGTAGCTGCGATCAGATCGACCCGAAAGCGGTCCATGGGAGCGTCAGAGTGACGAGTTGTGGTGATCATGGCGAGGCGTGTCAACCATGGCTGCGGGGCCCCGCGTTGGCTGGGCTCGAGGCCCCTGCCATCGCGTTGTTCGCGGAGGGGGGCGTCAGCAGCTGGCTGATGTTGCCGACGCCAGGCAAGGCCGGCAACGGCTGATTTTCAAGCAGTGCTGTGGTGAGCAGCTGGAGTTCCTCAGCGCTGCGCAAGCCGAGGGATCGCCCCTTGGCTTCCCCCTCAGCGTTGAACAGGTTCAACTGGGGAATGCCGTTGACGTCGTAGCGATCAACCAGATCTTGCCAACGGGGGTTGTCGACGTTGACCAGAACAACATCGAGTCGATCTCGCGATTGCTTCTCCAAAGTCAGCATCGAAGGTGCCATCTCTCTGCAGACCTGGCACCAATCGGCGTAGAACTCGATCAGCGTTGGGCGTCCGTTGGTTAACGCTGTTTGTGGGTCGAGGGATCGTCTCGCCAGCTGCTCCATCGGACTTTCGCTCTGAATGCCACCGCGTAGGACAACCAGGCCCATGGCCAGAGCCACCGCAATCAGCACCAGCACCCATCGCTGCGCTGTGCCCAGGGGCGAAGACTCCGGGGTGCCTGTCATCGCACGTCAACCGCAGCGATCACTCTGGCAGCTCCTTCGAAAGGCCGCCGCTACCTTGACGCCATGCCAATTCTGCGACTGCTGAGCCTTCCGGTTCGGGCGCCGTTGTTGACGGTGCTATTTCTCGTTGCGGTTGTGCTCGGCAACCATTGGCAGATTGTTCAGCCCTCCTTCACGTCTCTCTATGGCGTGAGTGCGGCCTGGTTCTGGTGTCTCGTGCTGCTGCAGACGCAGGTGGTTGTCGTCTTCTGCACCATGCCCGATCTGCTGTTGCGCCAGGTGTCGTTGCTGATGGCGTCGAGCCGGGTGATGACGTTGGTGGTCACGCTGCTGGTGGTGATCACCGGTGGCATTTATCTGCTGAAGCTCAATGTGCTCACCGACGTGTTGATCCTGGCCTCAGCCGTGCTCTTGGCCAGGCTCGATCTCATCCGCATCGGTGTTCTGCCCGCCGCCGGGATCTGCCTGCTTCTGATGAGTTTGGTCGTGATCGCTGGCATCGTCGCCGGCACGCTTCTGCCCCATCCCAGCGCCAGTCTCGTTGCAGAACGATTGATTGCCGCCTAGGTAGCCGAGCAGATTGTCCAGCACTTTCTTGGTGTAGAAGCGTGTTTCCGGGTAGGGAATGCGTTCCACCCAGAGCGCATCGTCGTCTTGATTCGTGGGTTGCACCCAAGAGGCCACAGCACCAGGCCCGGCGTTGTAGCTGGCAATGCTGCGAAAGGGGTCGTTTTCCCATTGCTCCAGCAAGTGGTTGAGGTAGCGCGCGCCCAGTTCGAAGTTTTCGGCGGGATCCTTCAGCATCAGCGTGCTGGTTGGTGCGTCAGCCATCTCTGTGGCTGTGGAGGGCATCAATTGCATCACGCCTACGGCCCCAGCAGGGGAGACGACACCAGGAGCAAAGCGTGATTCCTGTTTGGCGATCGCTCGCAACAGATTGGCCTGAACGCCTGCTTGCTCTGCCGCTGTCTGTATCTCAGCTTCGAAGAGGCGAGGGAATTGGCTGCGATGCAGGAGAGTCCGTTGATGGCAGCTCGGATCACGCCAGCGGAGGCTGAGCCACCAGAGCTGGTCCAGTCCCATCCAGGTGTCCCCGACGGCAAGGCGCAGCCTGGCTTCGGCGAGACGTTCTTCAGGTGGCGGTGGGGCTGCGGGGTCTGCCTCGGCCTGCCAGGCCTCCCAGGCGGCGTGCACCTGGCCCAGTCGCCAAAGCTCGTTCACCAGGCGGTGATGGCTGTTGAGCGGTTGCCAGGCTGGCGGCTCCTGCTGCGGGTCTGGGGATCGCAACGCCAGGGGTTCGGCCACACCCAGGTGCTCCATGGCGCGCCATCGGTAGTAGCCCCCGGGGAAGGCCTCGATCAGGCGGCGCCAGGTGCGTTCTGCCTTTGTCGTTTCGCCGAGTTGCTTGTGGCTAAGCCCCAACCAGAACAGCCGCCGCGTCTCCAACGGTGGAGGCAGGGGGTCATCCTCATCGGGGCGTTCCAGCAGGGCGCGGGCGCGATCCCAATCCTCAGCCAGAAACGCTTCGCGGGCGAGGTCCCATTGGAGTTGCCAGATGTCGGGGTCGTTGGGCCAGCGGCTCAGGGCGGCATCCGCCCCGTCGCCGCCGGCGAGTCGTACGCGAGCTGCGGCAACAGCGGCTGAGCGCTCCTGAAGGGCGGCCGGAAGGGCATCCAGGACCCCATGCTGGGCATCAAGCGGTTCGCTCAGGATCCGCGCTGCTTCAAGGCTGGCGGGGTGGCTTGGGTGGCTTTGCGCCAGCGTCAGCAGCTGGGATGTACCCGCACCTGGGTCGCCATGCAGCAGCAGGGAACGACCGATGGCCAGCTGGGTCTCCGGGGAGGCATCGAGCTCCTGAAGACAGGTCAGTGCGGTGTCGGCATGGCCTTGTTTTGCGAGTGCTTGCGCCAAGGTTTGGCGTTGGTGGGGTTGAGGTGCCTGCGCCCCCGTGGCCTCGCAGGCGTCACGCATCAGCTCAAAGGCGCCGTCTCGGCGCGTATTCCAACGGGCTAGATGCAGGGCGCCTTGATGGCTTGCCAGCGCTTCGGAGCCATCCCGAGCCGCCAGGGTCAGTGCTGCGGGGTGCGCGGGTTGCTGCTGGAGCAGCTGCTGATGAAGAACGGGGTTGTTGTCGCCAAGCGCCAATCGCGCCCATGCCGAGCCGGGTGCTTCGGGAAAGCGATCCAACAGGAGCTGCCAGATCTCAGCAGCGTCGGATGTCTCGCCCTTTGCGTCAGCGGTGAGGGCTGCCCGTTCGAGCACCACGGCCGCCATCGGATCGCGCCCCCAGCCTTGGCCATGGAGCAGTTGCGGTGAACCATCCCTGGCCAGCATCAACAGGGCGGCTTCTCGACGGGTCTGCGGATCGATGGCCCAGCGGTAGTGCTGCCAGAGCCTTGCCTGCGAGACCTCAGGCGTGAGGCGCTGATGCTGCTTGTTCAGCAGTTGCTGCCCGCCCCATGCAGCCAACCCACTGAAGCCAGCAACCGAAAGCAGTAGCAGCGTTCCGATTCGCGGCCCTGCCTGCACACCCAACTTGGAGCTCATCTCATTCTGATGCTTCAAAGACAGTTGGCGAGCCTTTGATCACCTGCAGGCCGTGGAGGGCAGAGCTGCACCTGTCACGTCCTTGGGAATCAGCCTCAGAGGTGGTTCCTATGGTGCTGTCCACGATTGAGACCCATGGTTCAAGAGGCGTGCTCCCCGATCGGCCCCGCTCTCGGTGACGCTGCGCCAGGGTTTGGAACCGACGGGATCCGTGGGCTCGCCGGCACGGTTCTCACCCCCGCCTTGTGTCTTCAGGTGGGCTATTGGGTCGGTCGGGTTCTGCAGGCGGAAGGTCCTGTTCTGATCGGGATGGACTCCCGGACCAGCGGCAGCATGGTGGTTGCTGCCCTGACGGCCGGTTTGACGGCGGCTGGTCGCGATGTGTGGACCCTTGGGCTCTGTCCGACGCCGGCGGTTCCGTTGTTGATTCGCCAGCTGGGGGCCGCCGGCGGCCTGATGGTCTCCGCCAGCCATAACCCCCCTGCAGACAACGGCATCAAGGTGTTTGGGGCCGATGGCGCCAAACTCAGCGCCTCCCGTCAAGCCCAGGTGGAAGCCGGTCTGCAGGGGCAGACGCCCATGGCTGAGCAAGCAACATTCCGCTGCGGTGTGGCGCGATCCAGCGCCGATCTCCTGGATGGCTACAGAGAGGTGTTGCAACAATCGGTGGCTGAACGCCGACTGGATGGCGTTCCCATCGTTTTGGACCTCTGCTGGGGATCCGCGACGGCGTGCGGTGCCGATGCCTTCCGTGCCCTGGGGGCTGATCTCACCGTGCTCCATGGGGAACCCGATGGCTCCCGCATCAACGTGGCTTGCGGGTCAACCCATCTGGAACCGCTACAACGGGCTGTGATCGAGCGCGGCGCGGCGATGGGTTTTGCCTTTGATGGTGATGCCGATCGGATGCTGGCGGTGGACGGCCGCGGCCGGATCATCGACGGCGACCACGTGCTGTTTCTCTGGGGATCCGTGCTGCAGGAGCAGCAGGCGCTCCCCGATCAGCGGTTGGTGGCCACTGTGATGTCGAACCTTGGCTTCGAGCGTGCCTGGAAGCAGCGGGGCGGCACCCTTGATCGCACGCCGGTGGGAGATCAGCACGTCCATGCCGCGATGGTGGCCAGTGGCGCGGGCCTCGGTGGAGAACAATCCGGCCACATCCTTTCCGCCTCCCATGGGCTGTGTGGCGATGGTGTTCTGACCGCCGTTCAGTTGGCCACCTTGTGCCATGCCCAGGGCATCAGCCTGAGCGATTGGTTGGACCGCAGTTTCCAGGCCTACCCGCAGAAATTGGTCAATGTGCGGGTGATCGACCGTTTGCGCCGTAAGAACTGGAGCGCTTGCACTGCTCTCACCGACGCCATTGCTTCAGCGGAGCAGTCGATGGGCCAGACCGGTCGCATTTTGGTGCGGGCCAGTGGTACGGAGCCCGTCTTGCGGGTGATGGTGGAAGCCGAGCAGTCGGACGCTGTGGAGCATTGGACGGGGCATCTGGCCGCCGTTGCCGAGGATCATCTCAACGCGGCCTGAGGCTTAAGGCCTCGGCCATCAAGAGGGCGCCATCACAGGCATCGCCCTTGGCCTTGCCCCATCGGGCTTCGGGAATCGACTGATGGATGGCCTGTTGCACGGCTGTGCGGAACCCCTGGAGATGGGTGACGGCTCCTCCATGGCAGATCACCAGGGGGGACCGCAGGGAAAGCTGCTGGGCCACGGTGCTGATGCAGCGGGAGAGGGCTGCTGCAGATCCCTTAACGATCTCCTCCGCGCCAGGGCAGTTCTTGGCTGCGGCTTCCACCACCAGTGGAGCCAAGGCTGCAAAGTCAGCCGTGCCGAAGTCCTGCTGCACCACCCGGGCTTTCACTGCGGCGTGGCTGTCGCAGCCCAGCTGATTCCAGATCTGCAGGCGCAGCGGATGGTCGGGCAGGCGTCCATCGGCCATGCGCAGGGTCAGCTGCAATCCCTGGTGGCCCAGATCAAAGGCCGAGCCGGCTCCATCGAGCAGCCATCCCCAGCCGCCACAGCGGTGTTCATGGCCGTTCTCGTCTCGGCCCAGCACGATCATTCCGGTGCCGCTGATCGCCAGGATTCCTGCGCCTTCAGGGATCGCACCTCGCAAGGCGGTGCGTTCGTCTCCGGTGACCAGCACCTTGGTCAAGCCTGTGTTAACACCGATGGCCAGGGCTTGCCCCACCAAACGTTCAGCACGCTGTTGCAGTGCCGTTCCGTGTTCGATGCCGCTGGCTCCCACAACGGCCGCCTGGATCACGCCATCGGGGTGATTTTTCAGGGCCTCCTGCGCACTGGCGCTGATCGCCTCGAGGAAACGACGCTCACCCTGGGGGGCATCCAGGTGGCTCACGCCGGGGCCCTCGCCTTCTCCAACAGGCTGGTGCACGCCGTTCTGAACCACGCTGAGGCGGCAGCGGGTGTGCGTCTGTCCGGCATCGAATCCAGCGAGCAGCTTCATGATTCCGTGGGTCGACTCACCAGGCTGGCCAGAGCAAACCAGCCGATCAACTGCACTTCGGGGCGGAAGAAGATTGTGTCGGTGCTGCCCTGCATCAGCAGGCCAGCGATGGCAGCGAGGCTGGCGATGGATGCCAAGGCGCTTGGAGCATCGGCATTGAGCTGCTTGAGGCCCTGCCTCAGGCTGCTGGCCAGCAATCCCAGGCAGGCCAGCAGTCCGGGAATGCCGTTTTCTACCAGGATTTCCAAGGGAACGGAGTAGGCACTGAGGGCGTTGAACTTCGGTTGCTGATACAGGGGATAGATGCTGTTGAACGCCGTATTGCCAGGGCCGATGCCCAACCAGGGACGGTCTTGCACCATCTGGATGGCCGCCATCCAGACGTTGATGCGGAAGTTGTTGGAACTATCCCCCCGTCCCGCCAGCAGGCTGGTGATGCGCGTGCGGATCGGATCGATCTGGGTGGCCGCCACCACAAGGAAAGCGGCTCCAACCAGCAGCACGGCCAGAGGCACAAGACGTCTCCAGAGCGGAGGCCAGTGGCGTGTCCAGCGCAGCAGCAGCAACAACAGCAGCACGGCACCGGCAGCAACCATTCCCAGCCAGCCGCCGCGGCTGTAGGTGAACAGCGTGGCTGTTGCTGCCAACACCAATGTGGTTCCGGCAAACAGCTGGGCTCCCACCCCACGCCAGCGCACCAGTGCGATCGCTGCGAAGGGAATCAGCGGCAGCAGGTAACCCGCCAGGAGGTTGGGGTTGCCCAGGGGGCCGTAGATCCGAATGGTGCCGGTGCTGATGGAATTCGGATCGGCCCAGCCCGCCAGTTCCTCGCTGGAGGCATACAGCTGTCGCAAAGCCAGAACGCTGCTGAGCAGCCCGCCACTCAGCAGTCCGGCGACCAGACGGTCCCACCATTGGCTGTTGCTCAGCAGCAGCTTGCAGAGCAAGGCATAAACGCCCAGGTAGCTGAGCAGTTTGATCAGGCCTTTGCTGGCGGCAATTGGAACCGGAGAACATCCGGTGGCCACAATCGCGATGGCCAGAAAAAGCATCAGCCAGCGCGAGATGGTTCCGATGCGCTGAGGTGGCGGACTGCAGAGGCACCAGAGCAGCCATAGAACGCCGCAGGCTGCAATCACCAGGGCCAGGCCTGTGCGTGTGAAGAAAGGAAGACCCGTGACCAAGGCCAGCAGCAGGAGTCCCGCCAGCCCTTCAAGGCGTTTCAGCACCGCCTGATCCGTAGTGATCACCCCCTGCCAGCGCACCAACAGGGCCCCACTGCTTGCCGTCTGGGTTGCATCCGCAGAGGCCATCGTGGGGCTTCAGGTGGTGAGTGCTTCCGCCGGATTATCGATCTCCTGCCAGCGCTGTTCCAGATCTGACACGGAAGGAAGTGGATTCTGGTTCCGGCGATAGAGCACCCGGTAGACGGGGAGGTTTTGCTCAAGCACGTAGCGCTCCCGTTCCGTGGGAACCGAAAGCGGGTTGCTGGCGCGCCAGGGACGTTGGTCCTCGGCGGGGCGGTCGAAACAGTCGCTGAGTTCGGTGAGAGCCACCATCGGCTCAATCACGTCCAGAATATCGCTCTGCAGAAACAGCTCACGGCCGGGCTGCAGGGCCGTTGCAATGGCGAGCAGAAGCGCCGGCTGCAGGACCCGGCGCTTGTGGTGCCTGCGTTTGAACCAGGGATCGGGGAATTGGATCGAGACCCGCTGCAGTCGGTCCTGCTTCAGGGCCTTCATCCAGCCTTCTAGGCTGATGTTGGCGTTGCAGAACAGGATCCGAACATTGCCGTGCTCCGAGGCGAGCGCGTCTTGATCGGCAGACGTCACCAGCGGTCGGCGGATTTCAACGCCGAGATGGTTCCAGTGGGGATCACGCTCGGCCAAGCCCAGCAGGCAGCGGCCACGGGCGCAGCCGATATCAAGGTGGATCGGCTGATCAGGAACGCGAAACAGCTGCTCGGGTGGTGGTAATTCCAGCGGCAACTGGAAGAAGCTGCTGAGGGGATTGACGTGCTGACGCAAGGTTCTGAAGCGGTGCGATCCGGTTCAATCGAGATTGTCAGAGCCACTCCCGGAGGAGCTGTCGGGGTCCTGGCGCAGCAAGCCCCAACAGGCGGTGTAGCCATGCAGATGTGTTGTCCCGCCGACGGGTCCGATCTCACCGTTGCAGAACGCTCCCGCCACAGGCAGGTCTGGCATTAGTTGACGCGCCAGGCTGATGTCGCCATCGGCTCGACCAAACAGCCCCTGGCCCCGTCCCAGGCAGGCCATGAGCAGTCCGAAGTGGACCGTGTCGCCAGAATCAGTTGTCGCTGCTTTGAGCAGGGCAACGGCTTCGTCCTGGGAGGCCGTTGCTTCGCGCAGGTGGAATTGCACGTTTTGGCCGGCGCGCACCCGCTCTGCAACGGCCACGGCGCCATTGTTGGGATCGACTCCGATCAGGTTGCGGATCAGGAAGGCACTCGCTTCCGAGGCTGCTCCGTTGGCGTTCAGCCGCAGGCTGCTGCGTTCCACACCGAGGAACAACGAGTGACGCACCAGTTCGCGCTCCCGTTCGCTGAGGTCCGCCAGAATCCGTTGCAGGCAATTGATGGGGCTGGCCTTGGTGCTGCCATCACTGAGTTCCAGCAACACGTTTCGCTGCACCTGCTCGATTGAGAAGACCGGGCCGATGGGGCGGCATCCCTGGGCCACAACGGTTTCGAGCCGCCAGCTTCCCCCGATGGAACACACCACTGCGCCGGTGACGACCTGGTCATCCAGCAGCAACGATCCGTGCGGACTGTTGTGGGGTGCGGCGATGCCGCCAATCTTTTCGGCACTCGGATAGGCGTAGTCCAGCCCGCTGATCAGGTCATTGATTCCACTGCTGGTGGGGTCGATCAGCAGGATCTGGCTGCGGGCAGCCTCGGGGGTGATGCCAACCCAGTCTTGCCATTGCTGGGCGGCTCCATCCAGATCAGGCAGCTCCTCGATGCTCAGGTGTTGAGTGGCGATCGATGCCCCCGGCAGGGAGAGCAGCGTCACGCTCAAAGCAGGTGTCTGCTCCAGTTCCGCGGCGCTTCCGTCGCCGCGGGTGCCCACCACGCCGCCACCGGTGCATCCGATCCAATGCTTCGCGCTGATCTGGGCGCGAAGCATCGGCAGCAGCCGCGGCAGGTCGGTGGCGTAACCCGTGGAGGTGAAGACGAGGGCGAGATCGGCTTCGCCCTTGGATCGGCCCAGTTGCTCGACCACATCCCTTACTGCTTCATCCAGGGACGCTTTGCCAGACAACCCTGTCCGGCAACTGGCTTCAGCGCCCCCGGAGCGAAACCAGCTGAACGGTGCGAACGGTGCCATGAAGCGGACCTTATCAACCCTGGAGCACAGCTCGGGACGTTGATAATGGCGGCACTGTGACAGTCCCCAGTGAACGAGCTCACGTACCGCGCTCTGGTGTGGCTGACCTATCGCCTGGCCGCCACCTTCGCCGTTGGCGTGCCTTTGGTCCTGTTGATCTGGTCGTCCTGGCGTCGCGAGCCGTTGGTGCTTCGGCTGCTCGGGATCTATTGGAAAGTGGCCAGCCTGATGGCAATCAGCCTCTTGCTGCTGACGGATCAGCGGCCCTTGGGCTACGCCCTGGCGGTTGTCGCACCGGTGTTGATGGTGATCAGCCTGTGGTTCTGGGTCGACATCAATGAGGAGCTGGCCGACCAGCCGCCCTGGCGTCCGCTGCCCCTTGCCGTGAAGGTGTGGCGTTGGGCATTCAGTGGGTTTGCTCTCATCAGCCTGGGCATGAGCGTGACGGGTTTGGGCTGCATGCAACAGCTGGCGTCCTCGGCATGCCTCACCTGGCTGGAAGCTCCTCAGGGCATCCATGGTCTTGCGGCCACGGTGTTCAATTTTCTGTTCGGTGGTTTGTGGACCGAGGCCGTTGCTGCCTTTGTGGGGTACGTCGCCCTGGTGGCTTACCTGGCTGGTTTGCTGCAGTGGCTGTTGGTGCGTTTGCCCCGTTACGGCCGCGTGGCGGGGGATTTCTGATGACTGACCAGGCGCTGGTTCAGGCCCTGGAAGAGCGAACGCGTGTTCAGCCCCAGCGAGTTGTCCGCCTACGGGGTCAGGTCGTGGATGAGCCGTTTGAGTTGCTGATCTTCCGTGGGTTCAGCAGCAGCACCACCCATCCAACCGCCTTTGACCCTGATGCCTGCGTTCTCCCTGAGGGAACCAGCCTCGATCAGGCTGAGCTGCTGCAGGGGCCCTTGTCGCCAGGTCAAGAGGTTGTCCTGGCTGGACCGATGCCGCCGAACGATCTCCTGGCTCAGGCCAACTGGTGAGTCCGGCGTTCCAGAACGCCAACACAGCGTCCGCAGATGTGGGGATGCTCCGGGTGCTGACCCACATCCCCCTCGTAGTGCCAGCAGCGCTCGCATTTGGTTCCCCGCGCTCGGCTCACCTCGATCGATGCGAGCTCGTCGTCCTGGCTGGCCAGCACTTCGGCCCAGGGCTCGCCGCCAATCTGCAGTTGTGAGACCAGCAGCCAGTCCCGCAGACCGTCCACCTCGGGATCCCCCGTCTCACTCAGCCAGGAGAGAGCGGCCTGGAGTTCCGGACGGCGGGCGTCAATCCGCACGGCTGCCTCAAGCGATGCGCCAAGTTCCTGACGGCCGCGGCAATCTTCAATCACTTTGTTGACGGCGGCGCGGAGCTCCCGCAGCTCTTGAACCGGAGCGCTGAGAGCAGCATCACACCACTCGACTGGAACCGTCGGCCAGCCCCGGTGGAAGACCGATGTCTCCTCCACGGGGTAAGGCAGGTTCTGCCAGATGTCTTCGGCCATGTGGCACAAGACAGGAGCGATCAGTCCGGCCAGGCGTTCGATGATCAGGGCCATCACGGTCTGGCAGCTGCGCCGGCGATGGTCGGCGGGGGCACTCACGTAGAGCCTGTCCTTGGCGATGTCGAGGTAGAAGTTCGACAGATCGGTGACACAGAAGTTCTGCAGCAGCTGGAAGAAGCGGAAGAACTCGAAGCTTTCGAAGGCTTCTGTGATGTCGTCCATCACCTCGGCCGTGCGCTGCAGCATCCAGCGGTCCAGCAACGGCAGTTCCGCAATCGGGATCGCGTCGGTTGCCGGATTGAAGTCGTGCAGGTTGCCCAGCAGATAGCGGCTGGTGTTGCGCACCTTGCGATACACATCGGCCAGCTGGCGCAGAATCCCGGCTCCGATCGGCACATCGGCGGAGTAATCCACCGAGCTCACCCAGAGCCGCAGCACATCGGCGCCGTAGGGCGGTTCCTGTTTCTGGTTTTTGCCCCCCTCGATGATCACCATCGGGTCGACCACGTTGCCGAGGGATTTACTCATCTTGCGGCCCTTCTCATCCAAGGCGAAGCCATGGGTGAGCACCCGCTTGTAGGGAGCGTGGCCATTCACGGCGACCGAGGTGAGCAGTGAACTCTGGAACCAGCCGCGGTGCTGGTCGGACCCTTCCAAGTACAGGTCGGCGGGATAGCTCAGGTTGTCCTGCTGGCTGGCGACGGCAGCCCAGCTTGAGCCGGAGTCGAACCACACGTCCATGGTGTCGGTGCCCTTGCGCCACTGATCGGCCTGGTCGGCGTAGGCGGGCGGCAGCAGATCCGCTTCGTCTTTCTCCCACCAGACGTCGGCGCCGTGCTCGGCGATCAACGCCTGGATGTGCTCCAGGGTGTCGGCGTTCAGCAGCACCTCGCCGTTGCTGCGGTGATAAAAGACGGGGATCGGCACCCCCCAGGTGCGCTGACGGGAGATGCACCAGTCGCCCCGCTCCTTGACCATCGATTCGATCCGGTTGCGACCGGAAGCAGGGGTCCACTCCACGGCGGCGATCGCATCCAGGGCCTGTTGACGGAACCCTTCCACGGAGGCAAACCACTGTTCCGTGGCCCGGAAGATGGTGGGTTTCTTGGTGCGCCAGTCGTAGGGGTAGCGGTGGCCATAGGCCTCCTGCTTGAGCAGGGCCCCGGCGGACTCCAGCGCCTCAATGATCTTGGGGTTGGCATCCTTGAGCACATTCAGGCCCGCGAACGGCCCGGCCTCGTCCGTGAGGTTGCCGGCTTCGTCCACAGGGCAGAGCACCGGCAGGCCGTTCTTCTGGCCGGTGTGGAAGTCGTCGACGCCGTGACCAGGTGCGGTGTGCACGAGGCCTGTGCCTGATTCGGTGGTGATGTAATCGCCCCCGATCACCACCGGACTGGTGCGATCCAGCAGCGGGTGGCGGTAGGTCAGCCCAGCGAGCAGAGCGCCTTTGACGGTGGCGCGCCGGCTCAGTGGGCGCGCGAGGGTGCCGCTCAGCGTCTCGATCAGATCGGCAGCCACCAGCAGCAGTCGGCCTTCGCCGTCGTCGGTCAGGGCGTATTCGAGCCTTTCATTCACCGACACCGCCAGGTTGGCCGGCAGCGTCCAGGGGGTGGTGGTCCAGATCGCCACCTGCAGGGCCTTCCCAAGGGCGTCCGTCTCCGTGGGCAGGTCCAGGCCCTCGGCCTTGAGTGCATCCCGCAGCGCCGCTGGAAGCTCCACGGCTGGGAAGGCGGCGTAGACGCTGGGACTGGTGTGGCCGTCGGGGTACTCCAGTTCGGCTTCGGCTAAAGCGGTGCGTGAACTCGGGCTCCAGTGCACCGGTTTCAGGCCCCGGTAGATGTGCCCCTTGAGCACCATCTCGCCAAACACCCGAATCTGAGCCGATTCGTACTCCTTTTGCAGAGTCAGATACGGCTGCTCCCAGTCCGCCCAGATGCCCCAGCGCTGGAAGCCCTTCATCTGGCCATCCACCTGTTTGCGGGCGTAGGCGGCGGCCTTCTTGCGCAGCTTGATCGGTGTCAGCGCCTTGCGCTGCTCCTGATCCATCGACTGCAGCACCTTGAGCTCGATCGGCAGACCGTGGCAGTCCCAGCCCGGTACGTAGCGCACTCGCCGTCCGTTCAACACCTGATATTTGTTGATGACGTCCTTCAGCACCTTGTTGAGGGCATGCCCCATGTGCAGAGCCCCGTTGGCGTAGGGCGGGCCGTCATGGAGGGTGAAGGTTGGGCCGCTGTTGTTCAGGCCCAGCTCGCCGTCGATGCCGTGGTCTTTCCAGAAGCCCTGCAGTTCAGGTTCGCGTTGGACGGCATTGGCGCGCATGCCGAATCCCGTTTGCAGCAGATTGAGGGTGTGTTTGTAGGAGGGGCGTTCCTCAGCGGCGGCGTCGCGCGTCTCCTTGCTCACGTGGTCCCTGCTCTGGCCTCGGGATTATCAGTCTTCGCCCTCTGGAGATGTGACCTTGGCGGCTTCGGCTGATTCGGTGTCGCTTGTGTCAGTGGTTTCGGGGGACTCGGGACGCACCCATTTTTTGCCCGTAACCCCTGATTTCCCGGCCGGTTTGAGTTGTTTGGCAATGCCGCTGATGCCTTCGCCCACTCGGCCTGTGGTGATCAACAGTTGTTGAAGGCTGGTGCGCCAATGATCGGGCGAGGTGAACCGCTGCTGCTCGGTTTCGCTGAGGCTGTTCCAGCGGGCCTGTCCGACCTCGGATCCCAAGCGTGCGATCAACAGGCCGGCGCAGAGAACCGCCAGCATCGGTGCTCCCCGCAGACGGTCCGTGCTGGTGACCAGAACGAGACCCAGCAGCAAGACCACAGCGCCCCAAACACCATCGCGGGGACGACTGAGTTCAACGGCCAGAAGGGGAAGCAACAGGAGTGCCAGGCCGAGCAGGAGGCAGAGATCGCCGCTGAGGGTCGCAAGCATCCGAGGTGTGGCGGTCTGCTCCCATTCTGGTGCGATCTCTAAAGTCGGGGCGTTGCCCACCTGGCGGAATTGGTAGACGCGCTGGTTTTAGGTACCAGTGGCTTTGGTCGTGGGGGTTCAAGTCCCCCGGTGGGCATTCCTTTCCCTACCGTGGTTCGGGATCGTTACAGACTTGTTGCCTGACCTCCGGATGCATCAGAGCACTGCTCAACAACAGCAGCCTCGTCCGGTCGGAATGGGCTATCGCTCGGTTCCACGCGAATTCGTTGACCCGCCGGCCTTCTGGAACCCCACCGTTGGCCTCTTCCTAGGCGGTTATGCCCTGGCGGCTCTGACCATCTGGGGCTGGTTTGTGGCGGCCTTGCCCCTGCCGGTGCTGCTTTGCACGGGCTTTCTGGCGCTGCATCTGGAAGGGACGGTGATCCATGACGCCTGCCACAACGCAGCCCATCCCAATCGATGGATCAACCAGGCCATGGGCCATGGCTCGGCGCTGTTGCTCGGGTTCAGCTTTCCCGTGTTCACGCGAGTGCATCTTGAGCATCACGCCCATGTGAATGACCCGAAGAACGACCCGGACCACATCGTCAGCACGTTCGGGCCGCTCTGGCTGATCGCCCCGAGATTTTTCTATCACGAGTGGTTTTTCTTTCAGCGTCGCCTCTGGCGCCGCTGGGAGTTGATGCAGTGGGGGCTTGAGCGCAGCATTTTTGTGGTGATCGTGCTGGCGGCTGCACGCTTTGCCTTCCTGCCGTTCATCTTCAACTGCTGGTTTGCCCCTGCCCTGATGGTGGGCGTGACGCTGGGTTTGTTCTTCGACTATCTCCCGCATCGGCCGTTCACCTCCCGCAACCGCTGGACGAATGCCAGGATCTACCCAGGCAGGCTGATGAACTGGCTGATCATGGGGCAGAACTATCACCTGGTTCATCACCTCTGGCCATCCATTCCCTGGTTCGAATACAAACCGGCCTATGAGGCCACCAAGCCTCTGCTCGACGCCAAGGGATCTCCCCAACGGTTGGGAATTTTTGAGACCCGCCGGGATGGTTACAACTTCCTTTACGACATCCTTGTGGGAGTGCGCAGCCACAAGCGCCGCAGCGGAAAGATGAGGCGCGCAGCACGTTTCATGCCCGGTCGGGGGCTGCGTCGCCACTGGCTCGGTTTTGTTGATCGCATCGCGATCAAAACCGAGCCCAAACGTTCGGTGTCCCGCTGATCCGGGTTCAGTCGGCCAGGATTTTCGGAACCCGGAAGAAGTCACCCTCTCTCTGGGGTGCCTGGTTGAGAATGTCTTCGCGAACGGGGGTCGGCTGCACACCATCGGCCCGGGTGACGTTGGTCACCTCCACGGCTCGGGTGGTTTCCGGAACGCCTTCGGTGTCCACCTGCTGAAGCTGACCCACGTACTCGAGGATGGACTCGAGCTGACCGGTGTAGGTCGCAATCTTGTCCTCGGGCAGATCAAGGCGGGCGAGCTGGGCCACCTTGCGGACGTCGTCGCTGGAAATCTGGCTCATGACTCGCCGAGGAACGTGCGCAGATCCTCGCTCAACGCGGTGGCAGCTGTCTCCAGCAAGGCCTCACCGTGCTGGGCGGTGGCCAAGGAGGGGTGGGACCCCATGCGTCCATCGGGGTGACGGCGCCGGAAGTCGTCCGGTCCATGGATGGGGCCTGCTGGCGCGGGGTCGGGCAGCGGTCGCTGCTTGCTCTGCAGGCTCGGCTCCATGGCGAGGGTGACAGCGATTTCGCTGGGCGTGGCGTGATGGCCTTCTTTGTCGCCATACAGATCGCGTGCCTGGCGCATCACGGGGCCGGCCATGAACCAGTTGGCCAGCCGACAACGCAGCTGCGGGGCAACGGGGAGATTGCGGGTGGCGGCGGTGCCGTGGGCCTGGGCAAAGGCGGCTTTGGCCGTTGCAATGTTGCCGCCATGGCCATTGATCACGAACACCCGTTCGAAGCCATGGCGGCCCAGGGACAACACCAGGTCGTGCAGAACGGCCAGAAGCGTTGCTGGCTGCAGGCTCATCGTTCCCGCGAAACCAAGATGGTGTTCCGCCATGCCGAAGGCCTGGGCTGGGGTGACCAAAACGCCGGTGCGACGACCCACCTCAAGGGCCACCGCTTCTGCGGTAAGGGCGTCTGTGCCGATGGCGCCCGTGGGACCGTGCTGCTCGGTGGATCCCAGGGGGATGATCACCCCCTTGCAGCCTTGGAGGTAGCTCTCCACTTCAGGCCAACTGCGCAGGGCGAGGCGAATGGCGTCCGTGCTGTCGACAGGACCGGGAGTTGCAGCGGTCATTCAGGCTGAACCAGTGACCCGATGATCGCTCAACTCCCGCCGATCAGTGGGCGGTGCCGTTGCCGTCGTACTGATCGGTGTTGTAGTAGCCGCCGCGCGTTCCGAAGAACAGGCAGGCCAAGGGGAACAGCACGATGCTGGCGAGAAGCACAGTGCCGAGGTTGAAGCTGGAGGTGGCTGCGTCCATCACCTGGCCTGAACTCACATCAGTTTGGAGTGGATGCGCCCTTCATGCATCGATGACGGGGCTTCTGTTGTGAGTTCGCCTTCTTGTTCAGGAATGTCCAGCCAATCCCGCAGCCATCCCGTGAGCCAGATGAAGGGAAGCGTGTCGCTCAACGCCGCCAGCACTTTGAACAGGTACCCGCTGCCAATAAAGCTGATCAGCTGGGGCAGCACGGACCGTTCCGGCTGCACAGGCAGCACATGGGCGCCGTAATGGCTGATCAGCACCACTGCACTGGTGTCCACCAACTGGCTCACCAGGGTGGAGCCGTTGTTGCGCAGCCAGAGCGCCTTGCCTTTGGTGAGCTGTTTCCAGAAATGGAACAGCCGCACGTCCACGAACTGCGCCGTGAGGTAAGCCACCATCGAGGCGCCAACCGAACCGAAACTGAGCTGCTGAATGGTGCGAAAGGTGGTGTCATCGCTGCCGCTCATGCCCGGCAGAACGCCCCCCAGCCAGAGGATCAGCAGAACCCAGCCGTTGAGCAGCAGCCCGACCCACACCACTTGATTGGCTTTCTGTTCTCCCCAGAGTTCGCTGATCAGATCAGTGCAGAGGAACGTGATCGGGTAAGGCAGTGCGCCAACGGCCACCACGATCGGCCAGCCGCCGATGCTGCCCAGTTGCAGGAAGCGCGTCAGGCCCAGAATGTTGAGCATGCCGAGGGTTCCGAGGAACAAACCCGCCAGCACCAGAAACACCCCATCACGCCGTGCCTGGAGGTTGCTGTCCACAGCCTGCAACGTTCAAGCTGAAACAAGCGTGGCCGCCAGCCGGCAGCCTGTCATCGATTTCGTTTCGCTTCCGCTCAATTTTTTTGCCCGTCCGGCTCAGATCGTGGGCCCCGATCTGGTGGGCTGCAGGTTGGTGAAACGCCAAGCGGACGGCAGTTTGCTTTGGGGGGTGATTGTGGAAACAGAGGCCTATTCCCAGGACGATCCCGCCTGCCACGGCTACCGCAGGCGTTCGCCGCAGAACGAAACGCTGTTTGGTGAGCCAGGGCGGTTTTATGTGTATGTCAGCTATGGCATCCACCACTGCGTGAACGTGGTCACCGATCGGGCCGATTGGGCCAACGGAGTGTTGCTGCGTGCCGTGGCACTTCCCGATGAACCGGAGCGGATTGCTGCAGGGCCCGGCCTGCTGGCACGACGTTTCGGGCTTGATCGCTGTGATGACAGCCGTCCGGTGACGGGCGAACATGACGTGTGGATGGCCCCAAGGTCAGACACATTTGCCAGCCAGGATCTTGTGACAACCACCCGGATCGGCATTTCCCAGGGCGCTGCAACCCCATGGCGCTGGTACCTGCGGAGCAGTCGCAGTGTCAGCAGACGAGCTCGGGGAGATCGCATGCCACCCAAGGCACAGTGCTGGGCGCCATCGCTGGAGTCGTCGTCATGAGTGGCTGGCCGCATCGACACGTGCTGGATCTCGCCTCGTTTTCGCGGGAAGACTTTGCAGCTGTGCTTGAGCTGGCCCAGCGGTTTCGTTCACTGCCCGTCACTGGTGCCCGCAAACTGCCCGCCTTGCAGGGCCGTCTGGTGGCAACGCTGTTCTTCGAGCCCAGCACCCGAACTCGCAGCAGTTTTGAGTTGGCGGCCAAGCGTCTCTCGGCAGACGTGATGAGCTTTTCACCCTCCAGCAGCTCACTCAGCAAAGGGGAAAGCGTTCTCGACACAGCGCGCACCTACGTGGCCATGGGGGCCGACGTTCTGGTGGTGCGCCACCGTTCCACCGGTGTGCCGCAGCAACTGGCGCTGGATCTGCAGCAGATGGGTGAGCGCACCGTGGTGCTTAATGGGGGCGATGGACTTCACAGTCATCCCAGTCAGGGACTGCTGGATCTGCTCACTCTTGCCCGGCATTTCTCACCCCAGTACCCCATGCCGGAAGCGCTGCAGGGACGCCGGATTGTGATTGTCGGAGACATCCTTCACTCGCGGGTGGCCCGTTCCAATCTCTGGGCTTTGACGGCCTGTGGCGCGGATGTGGTGTTGTGCGGTCCTCCCAGCCTTGTTCCCGAGGATTTTTCGGTCTTCGTGGATGCTCCGCCCCCTGGTCTGCTGAAGGATCCGGTGCCGCATCGGGGCAAGGTCAGCGTGGTGCGGCGCCTGGAGCATGCGCTGCCGGGCGCCGATGCCGTGATGACCCTGCGGCTTCAGAAGGAACGGATGGGCCAGCAGTTGCTCACCAGCCTGGAGCGCTATCACCGGGACTTCGGGCTGAGCCATGAGCGCATGCAGCTCTGTGGGGAGAACGTTCCTGTACTGCACCCCGGCCCGGTCAATCGCGGCGTCGAATTGAGTGGCTCGCTTCTGGATGACCCGCGCGTCAGCCTTGTGGAAGAGCAGGTCAGGAATGGCGTGCCCACCCGGATGGCCTTGCTCTATTTGATGGCAGCTTCCGAATCCGCAACTGAGGCCTCCTTGGTGTCGAGCAGCTCCTGAGTTTTGGGGAGGCCACTGAGCTGATGGGCGTAGTAATCCATCGCTGCCTTGAGGGCGGCATCGGGTTCTGCGATGGAGGGACCTTTGCCGCTGGCCATCGGGAAGTGGGCATCCTCAGCATCAAGCGCTAGATGCTGGCTGGGCATTCCTGTTAGCAGAATCGAGGCCCGTTGCCGGGTCGCCAGGGCGTACAGCCATTTGATGCTCAAGGTGATTCGGTTCTCTCGGTTGGGGATCAAGGCCAGGTGAACGATGGCCCACAGCAGCAGGCCCAGGCGTCCGGAAAATCTGAAGCCATGCAGGTCGGCGAATGCACTGGCTTGGACCCTTGCAAAGCCGCCGCCGCCGATGACCACATCCGGTGCATGACGCAGCTGCTCCGCTGGCGGTTCAAGCTCCAGGAAGTAATGGTTGCTCGCCATGTGCATTCCAACGGATTCATTCCGAAGGGCTTGAGTCGCAATCTTGGTTGGCTGTTTTGAACGGTTCTGCTTCAGATCAGCTTGAACCCTTCGAGAAAGAGGCCGTAGAGAAATCCAATGCGACCAAGATCCAGGAGCTGTTGGGGCAGCTTCAGTGATGGTTCGGAGCTGCGTCGGCGCCGGATCGTGAGTTCAGTGCCAAGAACCACCACAAGCGCAGCCACGGGGTCCATCTGCCCGAGAACGCCTGCCACTGATGTGATGGCGCTACCGATCAAAAAGCCAATGAGTCCGGCAAGGGCCAGCAAGGAAAACCGCCGCCAAGGATTTCGCGCCCATCGATCCAGCCTTTGAAATGCTGCTCCAACGTTGGTTTGCAGCCGGGTGGATTGAAGCCGTTGCACGGCACTGGTTTCAGGGGAAGAGGCAGGGTCGAAACCAGTGATCCCCATCACCCGGCCATGCCCCTGCCAGCCCCTGTTTACACCACCCGTAGGCAACCTGCAGGCATCAGACACTACGGATAGGAGATTTCAATAAAAAAACCCGGGGCAAGCCCGGGCCAGGTGATGGGGATTGGCGCAGCAAAGCCAGAGCTGAGGGCTTTGACAACGGCTTGCGCTGAAAGTTATTTGGACTCAGCCTTCGCTTTTCTGGACGCTTTGCCTTCGAGAAGTTCCAGCAGGGCTTCCATTTGTGCCATCACCCCGCGAACTTCGCCGGCTTCGGGAAGAAGGCCGTCTTCCATGACTCCTTGGTGCATCTCGCGCAGCTCTTGGCGGATGTAGCGCAGGTGGCTCACGACCTGCTCGCGCTTCGATTGCGACATCGGCTACGGGGGAGTTCAACACCCCTTTTACCTCATGGGGGGTCAGCTGCGGCGCGATGGGGCGCGACTTATCGCACCGGCTGCAGCCAGGAGTGTGAAGGTGAGCAGGGCTGAAGGTCGTGCCACGGTGCTGAAAACCACAAGGACAAACAGGCCAATGAG
Organism: Synechococcus sp. M16.1; assembly: GCF_014279895.1. Lineage (NCBI taxonomy): Bacteria > Bacillati > Cyanobacteriota > Cyanophyceae > Synechococcales > Synechococcaceae > Synechococcus > Synechococcus sp. M16.1. Next base: position 276,779 of record NZ_CP047954.1, read on the forward strand.
TGGCAGGCGACGCTGCAAAAGCGCAGTGGAGAATAGGGGATTCGAACCCCTGACCTCTGCGGTGCGATCGCAGCGCTCTACCAACTGAGCTAATTCCCCGGTCAGACAACGCTAGCCGGCACGGCCTGCGTCAAACTGCCATGAATGGGGTCTGAGGACGGCTCGATGCTTACGCAGGAACGGCTCGAAGCTTTTGACGAGGCCTCGACGGCCGAACTCGCCCGCCGGCTTGAAGAGGACGATTACCCCTCTCCTTTCGACAGCCTTTCGGATTGGCACCTGCTTCGGGCGCTGGCCATTCACCGGCCTGAACTGATCCTTCCGTACCACCATTTGGTGGACCAAGAACCTTTTGATGAAGACTGAGCAGGCGTCGCCACTGTCGTCGCCACTGTCGTCACCACTGTGCGGGCGGCGTGTTCTAGTGGCCGTCAGCGGCAGCATTGCTGCTGTTAAGACGCCCTTGCTCGTCAGCGCGCTGATTAAGGCCGGCGCTGAGGTGCGCTGTCTTGTGACCACCAGTGGTGCTGCCTTGGTGAGTCCCGTGGCGCTCGCCAGCCTCAGTCGCCATCGCTGCTATCTCGAGGCCGACCAGTGGGACTCCGCCTCATCCAGGCCCTTGCACATCGAGTTGGCGGAGTGGGCGGAGTTGGCCATCGTTGCGCCCCTGAGTGCCAGCAGCCTGTCCCGCTGGAGCCAGGGTTCAGCCGACGGTCTGCTCGCCAGTGTTCTGCTGGCCATGGAAGCTCCTGTCATCGCGGCTCCGGCGATGAATACGGCCATGTGGCGTCACCCTGCGGTGCAACGCAACTGGCAGCAGGTTCAATCCTTCCCTGGGGTGATCCCCCTCGTGCCGGCGTCCGGTCTCTTGGCCTGTGATCGCGTCGGCGATGGGCGCATGGCTGATCCGCTGTTGATTGAGTTGGCGGCTTCGTCTGTATTCAGCCGCGGTTCGGGAATTCCTGACGTGACCCTTGATTGCTCGGGGATGACCGTTCTTGTTTCGGCTGGACCGACGCAAGAGTCGATTGATCCGGCCCGTTTCCTGAGCAACCGCAGCAGCGGCCGCATGGGTGTGTTGCTGGCGCAGGCGGCACGCTTCCGGGGTGCCACCGTTCATCTGGTGCATGGTCCATTGGATCTCCCCGACGCCTGGCTTGAAGGCCTGGAGTGCACTGCGGTGGAGAGTGCCGCCGAACTCGGTTCAACTCTGCAGTTGGCTCAGCCCGGAGCCGATGTGCTCGTCATGGCTGCTGCCGTCGCTGACCTGCGGCGCGATGCCGCTCCCTCAAACAAACTGGCCAAGCAGGATCTTCAGCAGGCTCTTGTCTCCGGTTGGGCAGAAGTGCCTGATTTGCTGTCGAATCTGACCCGCCAACGCTGCCCCGGACAGTTGGTTCTCGGCTTCTCAGCGCTCACAGGCAGCGATGCCCATTTGCTGGAGCGGGCTGAAAGCAAGCGGCTGGCGAAGGGCTGCGATCTGATGATGGTGAATCCCGTGGACCGAGATGGTCAGGGTTTCGGGGACCAACCCAATGGAGGCTGGTTGCTTGGAGATGGCTGGAGACGGGAGCTGCCTGTGACGGCAAAGCTCTCTCTGGCCCATCAATTGGTTGATGCTCTGGTTGAGGCTCGGGATCAGGCCGCGGCGTCGATGGAGTCCTGACCGAGCAGGTCGATGAAGGTGCGCAGCTGAAGACGAGGGATGTAGGGCCAGCCTCCGTTTTTCTCCATTCCCTGCAGAAGTGTGAACAATTTCTGGCGGTTTTCTGGAAGGCTTTGACGAAACGGACCGTCCTGAACGTCGCGATGCAGGGCCTCCAGCTCACGCAGCAGGGTGAGCAGTGCTTCGGGATTTCCCCTCAACTCCTCTGCCAGCTCGCCTAGGGCGGCCATCGCCGGAGCCATCCGTGCCTGGGTCGAATCGGGATCGTTGGATGTCACGCGCTTTCGACAAGTTGTTGAGAGCTGCAAAAGGCTAGCCCTGACGTCATTTTTCGCCCTGTAAGATCCAGATCTGACGGCATTCCGTCCCCATTAGCGTTCAGCCGATCGGCTCCTTCCATGCGCATTCGTCCTCTGCTGGCCGTCGTGCTGGCGCTCTGCCTCGCGTTCTTCACCACGGCCTGCAGTGGCGACAGTGATGCAGTTCAGCGTGGTGGATCCAACGTCACCTACGACGACATCCACAACACCGGCAAGGCCAACGATTGCCCCACGATCGGGGACTCAGCCCGGGGCTCGATTCCTCTGACGGCCGGTGGCAGCTACGAGCTGCGTGAGATCTGCATGCACCCCGTGCAGGTTTATGCCAAGGAGGAGCCCAAGAACATTCGTCAGCAAGCTGAGTTTGTTGAGGGCAAGATCCTCACCCGTTACACCTCCAGCCTCGACTCCGTTTTTGGCGATCTGAAGGTGACGGAATCAGGCCTGCAATTCCAGGAGAAAGGTGGCATCGACTTCCAGCCGATCACCGTTCTGGTGCCCGGTGGCGAAGAGTTCCCCTTCACGTTCTCCAGCAAGTCCCTCAATGCCACTGCTGAGGGCTCGGCTCTGACCACCAGCACCGACTTTGAAGGCACCTATCGCACCCCCAGCTACCGCACCAGCAACTTCATTGATCCCAAGGGTCGGGCTCTGACGACTGGTGTTCAGTACGCCCAGGGTCTTGTGGCACTTGGTGGTGATGACGAACAGCTCGAGAAGGACAACAACAAGCGCTACATCGATGGTGTGGGAACCATGAGCCTCTCCATCACCAAGGTTGATCCTGAAACCGGAGAATTCGCTGGTGTGTTCAGCGCCATCCAGCCCTCCGACTCCGACATGGGTGGTCGTGAAGTGGTCGACATCAAGATCACTGGCGATCTCTACGGCCGTCTTGAAGAGGCTTGATCGAAGTCATCACAACAGGTTGTAAGGGGGCTTAGGCCCCCTTTTTTGTGGCCCATTGCAATCCTCCGGCGATCTGGGAGAATCGCCCGATCTTTCCATGCAGCCATGACCGCCAGTGCTTCAGCTCCTGCCCAGCGATCCGGTGTGATTGCTCCCTACGGCGGAACGCTGGTTGATCTGATGGTGGCCGAGGCGGATCGTGCCGCTGTGAAAGCCACGGCGACCAAAACGATCGAGTGTTCCGATCGCAACGCCTGTGATGTGGAGCTGCTGTGTGTTGGTGGCTTCTCTCCCTTGCGTGGCTTCATGCACCAGGAGGACTACGACGCCGTGGTCAGTGGGCATCGTCTGGCTGCTGGCCAGCTGTTCGGCCTGCCGATCGTGATGGACACCGACCGCGATGACGTGGTGGTGGGCGACAAGCTGCTGCTCACCTACAAGGGTCAGGACTTGGCCGTCCTCGAGGTGGAGGACAAGTGGGAACCCAACAAAGTGGCTGAAGCCAAGGGCTGCTACGGCACCACCTCCATTGAGCACCCTGCGGTTCGGATGATCACGATGGAGCGCAAGCGCTTCTATCTGGGTGGAAGCCTCCAGGGTCTTGCTCTGCCCGAGCGGGTGTTCCCCTGCAAGACCCCTGCTGAGGTGCGTGCAGGCCTGCCCGAAGGTGAGGACGTGGTGGCGTTCCAGTGCCGTAACCCCATTCACCGCGCGCACTACGAACTGTTCACCCGTGCCCTGCATGCACAGAACGTCAGTGACAACGCTGTGGTGCTCGTTCATCCCACCTGCGGTCCCACTCAGCAGGACGACATCCCTGGTGCCGTTCGCTTCCAGACCTATGAACGTCTGGCGGCCGAAGTGAACAACGACAGCATTCGCTGGGCCTACCTGCCCTACGCCATGCACATGGCCGGTCCGCGTGAAGCGCTGCAGCACATGATCATCCGCCGCAACTACGGATGCACCCACTTCATCATTGGCCGCGATATGGCCGGCTGCAAATCGTCTCTCACCGGTGACGATTTCTATGGCCCTTACGACGCTCAGAACTTCGCGAAGGAGTGTGCCCCCGAGCTCACGATGGAAACCGTTCCCTCCCTGAACCTCGTTTACACCCAGGAAGAGGGCTATGTGACGGCCGAGCATGCTGAAGCGCGTGGCCTGCACGTGAAGAAGCTGAGCGGCACCCAGTTCCGCAAGATGCTGCGCGGTGGTGAGGAGATTCCCGAGTGGTTCGCCTTCAAGAGCGTGGTTGAGGTGCTCCGCGCCGCCTGAAGACTGAGAACCCGTTTAACATTCCTTCATCTACGAGGCGACCTGTGAACAAGCGTTGGCGAAATATCGGTCTCGGGGCCCTCTTGGTTCTGGCGATCGTTGTGATTGCACCAGCGTTCTTTGGTGGCGGCGGTGGCAGCCAGCCCCAGGTGAACACCATCCGCTACAGCGAGTTCGTTGAGGCGGTGAAGGATGACCAAATCAGCCGTGTGCTGATTTCTCCTGATCAAGGCACCGCCCAGGTGGTTGAAAACGACGGCCGTCGTGCCCAGGTCAACCTGGCCCCCGATCGTGAGCTGCTCGGTTTGCTGACCGAACACAGCGTTGATATCGCCGTGCAGCCCTCCCGTCAGACCCCTGGCTGGCAGCAGGCTGCTGGAAGTCTGATCTTCCCTCTGCTGCTGCTTGGTGGTCTGTTCTTCCTCTTCCGGCGCGCCCAGGGTGGAGGTGGCGGCAACCCAGCCATGCAGTTCGGCAAGAGCAAAGCCCGGGTTCAGATGGAGCCCTCCACCCAGGTGACCTTCACCGATGTGGCCGGCATTGAAGGGGCGAAGCTTGAGCTGACCGAGGTGGTCGACTTCCTCAAGAACCCCGATCGCTTCACGGCCGTCGGCGCCAAGATCCCCAAGGGTGTTCTGCTTGTGGGGCCTCCTGGCACCGGTAAGACCCTGCTCGCCAAGGCTGTGGCGGGTGAAGCAGGTGTTCCCTTCTTCTCGATCTCTGGTTCTGAGTTCGTTGAGATGTTTGTTGGTGTTGGTGCCAGCCGCGTTCGCGACCTCTTCGAGCAAGCCAAGAAAAACGCTCCCTGCATCGTCTTCATCGACGAGATCGATGCCGTTGGCCGTCAGCGGGGTGCAGGCCTCGGCGGTGGTAACGACGAGCGTGAGCAAACGCTGAACCAGCTCCTGACGGAGATGGATGGTTTCGAGGGCAACACCGGAATCATCATCGTGGCGGCCACCAACCGCCCGGACGTTCTCGATGCCGCTCTGATGCGCCCCGGACGTTTCGATCGTCAGGTCACCGTTGATCGGCCTGACTATTCCGGACGTCTACAAATTCTTGGCGTTCACGCTCGCGGCAAGACCCTCGCCAAGGACGTCGATCTCGACAAGGTTGCCCGCCGGACACCTGGTTACACCGGTGCCGATCTCGCCAACCTTCTCAACGAAGCCGCCATCCTTGCGGCCCGTCGCGAGCTCACCGAAGTGAGCAACGATGAGATCAGCGATGCCATTGAACGGGTGATGGCTGGCCCGGAGAAGAAGGACCGTGTGATGAGCGAGCGTCGCGCTCGCCTGGTGGCCTATCACGAGGCTGGTCATGCCCTTGTGGGCGCTCTGATGCCGGACTATGACCCGGTGCAGAAGATCTCGATCATTCCCCGCGGTAATGCTGGTGGTCTGACCTTCTTCACCCCCAGTGAAGAGCGAATGGAATCAGGTCTCTACTCCCGGGCCTACCTTCAGAACCAGATGGCTGTTGCCCTTGGCGGTCGGGTGGCTGAAGAGATTGTCTACGGCGAAGATGAGGTCACCACTGGTGCATCCAACGACCTCCAGCAGGTTGCGTCCACCGCGCGTCAGATGATCACCCGCTTCGGCATGAGCGATGAGCTGGGTCCTGTTGCCTTGGGGCGCGCGCAGGGTGGCATGTTCCTTGGCCGCGACATCGCTGCGGAGCGTGACTTCTCCGAGGAAACCGCCGCCATGATCGATAAAGAGGTCTCTGAGCTGGTTGATGTGGCCTACAAGCGCGCCACCAAGGTTCTGGTCGACAACCGAGCCGTTCTGGATGAATTGGCTGAGATGCTCGTTGAGCAGGAGACTGTTGATGCTGAAGAGCTTCAGGAGCTGCTGATTAAACGTGACGTCCGGGTCGCCGAATACGTCTGATTTCGATTCGTCTTCCAACCCTTGGCTGGTGCGGCAGGAGCTCTTGGTGGCATCCCTGCAGCATCAGCCTCTTTTGTTGGTGATTCGGCCAGAGCCCGACGACCTCGCGGCTTCAGGCTCTGGTTTGTTGGGCCAGGTGAAGCAGCTTCACGCTGCAGGACTTCGACATCTCGAAGTGGCCTGGGTTGACCAGCCAGGCTGGATGGGGTTCATGCAACGGGTGCAAGACCAATTCCCTGGTCTGAATCTTGGGGCGGCTTCGGTGACGGTCTCCAAGTCGCTCAACGATCTATCGCGGCTTGATCTCAGCTACGCCATGGCACCGTGCTGGTGCCCTGAGCTCGTGGAGCAGGCCAGAGAGCTTGGTGTCTTGCTGGTGCCTGGGGTCTTCAGCCCCACGGAGGTTCACCAGGCCATGCGGTTCGGCTGTCGTGTCGTCAAGCTGTTTCCCGCTGCCAATCTGGGGCCTGGTTACTGGAGCCGCTTGCAGGCGCCCCTTGGCCCCCTGCCCTTCGTGATTGCCGCTGGTGGTCTCGAGGTAAGCGACCTCCCCGTATGGCTGGAGGCTGGGCATGGCGCTGTGGCTCTGGGCCGCAGGGTGGTGGGATCGCCGCCTGCCTTCCAGGCACTTCTCGACTGGTTGCGTCAATCGACAAGCCAGCGTTGACGCCAACGGCTGGTCGACATGCGTCCAAAATGCTACAGATGAGATAGCTATCCAACTGCGTCATGTCGCAGCTCACGATCAAGCTCAGCGACAAGGCCGATGCCCTGATCGCTCAGCTTCAGAAGGAGATTTTCAATCGTCGGCGCAAGAAGGTTTCGGCTGCTGGAGTCGTGGAGACCCTGGTGGAGAGCGGAGCAAAATCGCAGTCTGACAAGCGTTTTGCCACGTCCTGGACGAACCTGATCAAGGACATTGAAAAGGCGGCCAAGCTCTCCTACGCCCATGGCAGCAAGCCATCCACCCTCAGTGATGAGGAGTGGGCCCTGGTGTTGAGTCATCGCAGCCGTGGGAGCACCGGTCGTGCACGCCGGACGGTGAAGAAAACGTTGGCTGCCAAGAAACCAGCTTCAGCCAAGGCTCAGGCCAGCAAAAAGCCCGCCCGCCGCACCCGGACCCGCAGCGCGGCAAAGACGAAAACGGCCGCAGCGGCGGTGAGCTCTAGCTCAGCGGTGAGTTCCGTCTGAACTGATTCAAGGGTGGTGCTCACCAAAGGCTGCATTGCCCCTGCTGCCTCAGCAGGTGATCAGCCAGAACGAGTGCCACCATCGCTTCCACCATCGGTACGGCCCGCGGCAGAACGCACGGGTCGTGCCGTCCTTTCCCAGCGAGTGTGGTGGCCTTGCCATCGGAATCGATGGTCTGCTGCTCTTTGCGGATCGTGGCCGTTGGCTTGAAGGCCACTCGGATCACAATCGGCTCACCATTGCTGATTCCTCCCTGGATGCCCCCGGAGTTGTTGGTGGCGGTCTTCAGCCGTCCATCGTCGGTCGGCACAAAGGCGTCGTTGTGCTCGCTGCCTTTCAACAGCGTTCCATCGAAACCGGACCCAATTTCAAATCCTTTGGTGGCCGGCAACGACATCACAGCTTTGGCGAGGTCGGCTTCGAGTTTGTCGAACACCGGCATGCCCAGACCAATGGCGGGATGGCGCACCACGCATTCGATCACCCCGCCGCAGGAATCACCTTCGCGGCCAATGGCTTCGATGCGCTCAATCATCCGCTCGGCGATCGCTGGCTCGGGACACCGAACGATGTTGGCCTCCACATCACTCAGCTGAACCTGCTGTGGGTCGATGCCGGAGGCTTCGATGGTGTGGATCCGCTTCACCCAGGCCAGGATTTCAGTTCCTGCTGCTTGTTTCAGCAGTTGTTTGGCGATCGCACCTGCAGCGACACGGCCGATGGTTTCCCGCGCTGATGCACGTCCACCACCGCTGCGGGCCTGGATTCCATACTTCGCCTGGTAGGTGGCATCGGCATGGGAGGGCCGAAAGGCGACCGCCATGTCCTTGTAATCCCCGGGCCGTTGGTCCTTGTTCCGCACGACCATGGCAATCGGGGTGCCAAGCGTGGTTTCGCCATCCAGCAGGCCACTGAGAATTTCCACCTGGTCCGCTTCCTTGCGCGGTGTGGTGATGTGGCTTTGGCCTGGCTTGCGTCGGTCCAGTTCGGCCTGAATCGACTCGACGCTGAGGTTGAGCCGTGGTGGACAGCCCTCAACGATGACCCCCACCCCTCCCCCGTGGGATTCACCGAAGGTGCTGATCCGGAAGAGGTCGCCGAAGCTGCTGCCCATGGCCATTGATCGATGCAGTGAGGCTACGAAGCCATCGGTTCAGATCAACTCCGGATGGGGCAATTTCGGACGTTCTGTCGTGGGATGCTGCCGGGCCATTTCGAAATCACAGAACTCAAATCCCGGCCCGACACAACAGCTCATCAACGAGTAGTCACCAAGACTCCGCGCCGCCTGCCAGGTGTTGGCGGGAACCACCTGGATGGGGTTGGACGCCTGCAGAGCATCACGTTGCAGCCCTGTGCCATCGCCCTGGCATTGAAAGAGCTCCAGCGTGGCCCCATCAATGTGCGTCCAGACTTCGTCTCCACCGATCACCCGATGCCAGCAACTGACGGCACCGGCGGGCAGCAAAAACAGAATGGCCGTCAAGGCAGATCGCTCGGCACCGTCCTGTCGTTGAACTTGGTCTGGACTGCGATGCAGCTCTCGGTACCAGCCCCCCTCTGGATGGGGCTTTAAGCCGAGGTGCTGGATCAGGGTTTGCGTTTTTGTCATGGACGTACAGGGCGTCGTCTCATCCGTTTTGGTTGCTTCTTGGCCCGGCTAGTCCACAGGACTGTTCAGTCAATGCCGACCAGCAAAAGCGGTTGATTCTTGTGATGTCGAAGTTGCTTCGCTCCCACACTGCTGAGTTGTAGTAGAGCGTTGCCGAGGTTCAGATCACACTGAGTTGTGCAGAGAGGACCACAGATGGCTCCTCTCTGTTGATGGTTGATTGGATCTCAATTCTGAAAGCACAACAAAAAGCCCCCTCCGAGGAGGGGGCTTTCCGATTCAGTTGATCTGAATCGTTTTGGCTGTTCCAAAGGGAACAGGGTGATTCCAGATCAACCGATGGCAGGAGCCTGCAGAGCCACAGGAGTGGACTCAGCAGCAGCCAGGTCGAGGGGGAAGTTGTGAGCATTGCGCTCGTGCATCACCTCCATGCCGAGGCCGGCACGGTTCAGCACATCAGCCCAGGTGTTCAGGACGCGGCCCTGACCATCAAGGATGGACTGGTTGAAGTTGAAGCCGTTCAGGTTGAAGGCCATGGTTGACACGCCGAGGGCGGTGAACCAGATGCCGACAACAGGCCAGGCAGCCAGGAAGAAGTGAAGGCTACGGCTGTTGTTGAAGGAGGCGTATTGGAAGATCAGGCGACCGAAGTAACCGTGGGCAGCCACGATGTTGTAGGTCTCTTCCTCTTGGCCGAACTTGTAGCCGTAGTTCTGGGACTCAGCCTCGGTGGTTTCACGCACCAAGGAGGAGGTCACCAGGGAGCCGTGCATGGCGGAGAACAGGCTGCCGCCGAAAACACCTGCGACGCCCAGCATGTGGAAGGGGTGCATCAGGATGTTGTGCTCAGCCTGGAACACCAGCATGTAGTTGAAGGTGCCAGAAATGCCCAGGGGCATTGCGTCAGAGAAGGAACCCTGACCGAAGGGGTAAACCAGGAAGACAGCGGAGGCTGCAGCGACAGGTGCGCTGTAGGCAACGCAGATCCAGGGGCGCATGCCCAGGCGGTAGGAGAGTTCCCACTCACGACCCATGTAGGCGTAGATGCCGATGAGGAAGTGGAAAACAACCAGCTGGAAGGGGCCGCCGTTGTACAGCCACTCATCGAGGGAAGCAGCTTCCCAGATGGGGTAGAAGTGCAGGCCGATGGCGTTGCTGGAAGGAACAACAGCACCGGAGATGATGTTGTTGCCGTAGATCAGGGAGCCAGCGACGGGCTCACGGATGCCATCGATGTCGACCGGAGGAGCGGCGACGAAAGCGATGACGAAGCAGATGGTGGCAGCCAGCAGTGTGGGGATCATCAGCACACCGAACCAACCGACATACAGACGGTTGTTGGTGGAGGTGACCCACTCACAGAAGGCCTGCCAGCTGGAAGCGCCGGAGCGCTGCTGGAGGGTGGTGGTCATGAGAACGGAAAGAAATGTTCCCGGAGGAACGGTTTAAGGAAGGGCAGGAGAGCCCTGCCTGATCGGGAGTGTAAAGGAAGTTTGCGCTGTGTGTCGCTGGCTTGATGAAGTTGTTGTGAAGAGGCCCTACGCCCCTTTGGCGGCAGCGCTTGTTAGCGTCCCGAAAGCCTCATGGCAGCTGACGTGGCACCACAACAAGAACGGGTGTTGCTGGTGCGGCTGCCCTGCAATCCGATCTTTCCGATCGGGCCGATCTATCTCGCCGACCATCTGCACAAATGCTTCCCGGAGATGCCTCAGCGCATCCTGGATCTCGCTGCTCTGCCGGTGCTGGATGTCCATCGCGTGCTGGACGCCACAGTTGACCAGTTCCAGCCGACGCTGCTGGTCTTCTCGTGGAGAGACATCCAGATCTATGCGCCGGTCGATGGGCGGGGGGGCAACCCTCTTCAGAATTCGTTCGAGGTCTTCTACGCCCGTAACCCTCTGAAGCGTCTGCATGGAGCCTTGGGTGGGCTGCAGTTAATGAGCAGTCATTACGGCGAGCTGCGCAGGAACCAGCGTCTGGTGCGTCAAGGTTTGAAACGTGCACGCCGCCACCAGCCGACGGCCAGAGCTGTGCTGGGCGGTGGAGCTGTCAGTGTGTTTTACGAGCAACTCGGCAAATCGCTCCCCAAAGGAACGGTGGTCTCTATCGGTGAGGGGGAGCCGCTGCTCGAGAAGTTGATTCAGGGTCACTCTCTCGAGGGCGAACGATGCTTCGTGGTTGGCGAGAAGCCGCGTTCAGGCCTGATCCATGAGCAGCCGGAAAGTCGGCCCAAAACCGCCTGCAATTACGACTACATCGCTTCGATCTGGCCCCAGCTCGACTGGTACCTCGAAGGCGGTGACTTTTACGTAGGAGTTCAGACCAAGCGCGGTTGCCCCCACAACTGTTGTTACTGCGTCTACACGGTGGTGGAAGGCAAGCAGGTGCGCCTTAACCCCGTGGATGAGGTGGTGAAAGAGATGCGCCAGCTGTACGACCGCGGTGTTCGTGGTTTCTGGTTCACCGATGCCCAGTTCATACCGGCGCGGCGCTACATCGAAGACGCCAAGGAACTGCTGCGGGCGATCAAGGCTGAAGGGCTGACCGGCATTCGTTGGGCCGCCTATATCCGCGCCGACAATCTGGACCCCGAATTGGCCCAGCTCATGGTGGAGACGGGCATGAGCTATTTCGAGATCGGCATTACATCCGGCTCGCAGGAGCTCGTTCGCAAGATGCGCATGGGCTACAACCTCCGCACCGTCCTGGAGAGTTGCCGGATGCTGGCGGATGCGGGCTTCCGGGATCACGTGTCGGTGAACTACTCCTTCAACGTGATCGATGAACGACCGGAAACGATCCGGCAGACCGTGGCTTATCACCGAGAGCTGGAGGCCATTTTTGGCGCTGATTTGGTGGAGCCAGCGATCTTTTTCATCGGTTTGCAGCCCCACACCCACCTTGAGCAGTACGGGTTTGATCAGGGTCTGATCAAACCGGGTTACAACCCGATGAGCATGATGCCTTGGACGGCACGCAAGCTGCTCTGGAACCCCGAGCCGATGGGGAGCACCTTTGGCCGGGTGTGTCTTGAGGCCTTTGATTGCAATCCTGCGGATTTCGGTCGCACGGTGATGTCACTCCTCGAAAGGGATTACGGAGTGGCTTCGCTTCAGGACGCTCTTCGTGCTCCGGTGGAAGGCCGCAAGGCGTTGGCAACGGCTGTTCGCTGAATCAGCAGAAGGATCAGCAAACTGAGGATTCCGATGAGTCCGCCCAGAGGATTCGGGGAATGGCCTCCTGGCCCCACCAACCACGGGGGGGCATTGGGCGATAGCTGAAGCAAGCCGTTCTGAAGCAGAAACCATCCAGCGACAAGCCCGCCATGCAGACCGATGCAGCCCCAAAGTGACCCCCGGTCCGATTGACGCTGTCTGGCCAGCACCATTCCCAGTAGAAAAAGGCCGATCAGCAGGCCACCCATGGCCCCCAGCCCCAGGTTGAAGCGTGTGTGAACGAGGCTGAAGATGCCTGCTTGAGCCCAAGCTGCACGACGCGAGCCAATTATTTCTTGCAGTTCCGTCCAGAGCCAGCTGCGGAAAATCAATTCTTCTGCGAAGCCAACGCCGAGGCAGAGCAACACGGCATTCGTCAGCTGAGTTGCATCCACTTCGCCCCGCCAATTTCCCGATCCATCGATCAGAACAACACTCGTGATCACCATCAGCAGCCCTGCGGCAATGAGCAGACCCTTGAGAAGAGCAGCTGCTGGCGCGGGTTGTTTCTGTGGTTTGGCTCCGCGGATGCCCAGGGCCGCCCAAGGCCGTGATTCGGACCACCGCAAGGCTGCCCATCGGGGCATCACCAGGAGGAACAGCACAAAACTCAGCACCGTTCCGGTGAGTGAGAGCTGATCCGTTGGAAGGCCAAGCAGCGTCAGCGGAACAGCGGCAAGCCAGCCCATTGCATAGAGCAGAGGGATGAACAGAACCGTGGGCAGCCAGGCTGGCTGAAGCAGGAGGAACTTGTTCAGCGGTTGCTGCATCGCTCTAGTTCTCAGGCTCGATGGAGCTGGTCAAGCCTTTTGATTTCAGCGTCTCGCAATAGAACTCAGCCGGTTCGATGTCGCAGACGATCACCAATCCCACTCCAGTGTTGTGGGCTTCCAGCATCACGGCCATGCAGTCCTGCTCGCTGAGTTGAGGCACAACCTGCTGCAGGGTGGCCACCACGTATTCCATGGAGTTCACCGGATCGTTGTGGAGCAGCACCTTGTAGCGAGGCGAGCGCTTGCGAACCCGTTCCGGCGCTTTGTCCAGAACAGCTGCACCACCTGGTTTTTGGCTGGGAGAGTCCACCGCCATGGGCATTGATCCGAAGCGGTTGAAATCTAAAGGCAATGCGAACGGGGAGCGGCTCACAGGGCTTTGATGCGGGCCATGGCCTCATCCACATTGGCCCGGCTGTTGAAGGCCGACAAGCGGAAATACCCCTCGCCAGCGGCGCCGAAACCGCTGCCGGGTGTGCCCACCACGTTGGCTTTGTTGAGCAGATGGTCGAAGAAGCCCCAGGAATCCATGCCCTCAGGGGTCTTGATCCAGACGTAGGGAGCGTGTTCGCCGCCATAGACGGTGAGGCCTGCAGCACTGAGTTCGCGACGAATGATCGCGGCGTTCTCCATGTAGAAGCGCACCAAGGCCTTCACTTCGGCCTGACCGGCTTCGGAGTAGACAGCCTCAGCTCCGCGCTGAATGATGTAGCTCACACCGTTGAACTTGGTGCTCTGACGTCGGTTCCACAGGCCCCAGAGTTCCACCGCTTCGCCGTTGGCCGCTTTGCCTTTCAGCCCTTTGGGCACCACGGTGAAAGCACAGCGGGTGCCGGTGAAGCCAGCATTTTTGGAGAAGGAGCGGAATTCGATGGCACAGTCACGGGCTCCTTCGATCTCGAAGATGGAGTGAGGGAGTTCCGGGTCCTGGATGAAGGCCTCATAGGCAGCATCGAAGAGGATCAGTGCGCCATTGGCGCGGGCGTAGTTCACCCAGGCCTGGAGTTGTTGCCGGGTGGCGACGGCACCGGTGGGGTTGTTGGGGAAGCAGAGGTAGATCAGGTCGACCGGTTCACTGGGAATCTGCGCTGCAAAGCCGTTGTCTGCGCTGATCGGTAGGTAGGTCAGTCCCGCGTAGCGACCGATCTCTCCGGCTTCCCCGGTGCGGCCAGCCATCACGTTGCTGTCCACGTACACCGGGTAGACGGGGTCCGTGACGGCCACCTTGTTGCCCTCGCCAAGGATGTCGAGGATGTTGCTGCTGTCGCACTTGGAGCCGTCGGAAACAAAAATTTCCTCGGCATTGATGTCGCAGCCTCGGGCTTGGAAGTCGTTTTTGGCGATGGCCTCCCGCAGCCAGCCGTAGCCCTGTTCCGGGCCATAGCCGTGGAAGCCTTCGGCGGTGCCCATCGCATCGATGGCGGTTTTCATGGCTTCACGGCAGGCCAGCGGCAGGGGTTCCGTGACATCACCGATGCCCAGGCGGATCAGCGCTGCGTCGGGATTGGCGCTGCTGAACGCTTTGACGCGCCGGCCGATCTCAGGGAACAGGTAACCCGCCTTGAGCTTGAGGTAATTGCCGTTGACCTGAACCACGGAACCGGAAGCTATTTCTGCGGGGCATCCTGCCGTGTCGGCAGCTCCATACGATGACCTCAGGAGTCAGGACATCCGACGTGGTCGTCTCATCCCTGGATCAGCCGGTTGATTTCCATGCCCTGGTGGACAGCGGCATCAACAAACCGGCCCGCTACATGGGGCACGAGTTAGGGGTTGAACCACGGGATTGGCAGGCAGCGTCGGTTCGCTGGGCGCTCACCTATCCCGAGATCTATGAGGTGGGCTCCAGCAACCTCGGCCACATCATTCTCTATTCGATCCTCAATGCCGTCCCTGGGCAGTTGTGTGATCGCGCCTATCTCCCGGCGGCCGATCTGGCTGGCCGCTTGCGGGAGCGCTCCCAGGCATTGTTTGCGGTGGAAAGCCGTCGGCCCCTGCCCGCTTTCGACATCCTGGGCTTCAGCCTCAGTTACGAACTGGGCGCCACCAACATCCTTGAGATGCTGGACCTGGCGCAGGTGCCCATCCGCGCCGCTGATCGGGGCGACTTGCCCCTGAGTGATCCTGCAGCACCTCCTCTGATTTTCGCTGGTGGGCCCACCGCCACCAGCAATCCAGAGCCCTATGCCCCGTTTTTCGACTTCATCGCTCTGGGTGACGGTGAGGAGCTGTTGCCTGAAATCGGTCTGGTGGTAGCGCAAGCCAAAGCGGATGGATTGACGCGATCGCAATTGCTGCGGGATCTGGCCCAGGTTCCCGGCGTTTACGTGCCTGCGCTCTATGGAACTGGCGCCGATGGGGTCACCCTCGAGCCGCTTCATCCTGATTTCCCGGCACGGGTTCTTCGCCGTGTGGCGACGCCAATGCCCCACTACGCCATGGGTCTCGTGCCCCATGTGGAAACGGTGCATGACCGTCTCACGGTGGAGATTCGCCGCGGTTGCACCCGGGGTTGTCGCTTCTGCCAGCCCGGAATGTTGACGCGACCGGCTCGGGATGTGGAACCCGAAGCGGTGATCGAGGCAGTGGAGACCGGCATGAAACAAACCGGCTACAGCGATTTCTCACTGCTCTCCTTGAGCTGCAGCGACTATCTGGCGCTGCCGGCGGTGGGGGTGGAGTTGCGCAACCGCTTGGCGGATCAGAACGTCACGCTTCAACTGCCCAGCCAGCGGGTGGATCGCTTCGATGAAGACATTGCCCACATCCTTGGCGGCACGCGGAAAGCGGGCCTCACCTTCGCCCCGGAGGCCGGGACACAGCGCCTTCGCGACATCGTCAACAAGGGCCTCACCGATGACGACCTGCTGCATGGCATCCGCACGGCTATGCAGAACGGCTACCGCAAGGTGAAGCTGTACTTCATGATCGGCCTCCCCGGTGAGACGGATGCCGATGTTCTCGGCATTGCCGAGACCTGCGTGATGCTCCAGCAGCGCTGCCGTGACCTGGGTCGGCTGAACCTGAACATCACGATCAGCAATTTCACGCCCAAGCCCCACACCCCTTTTCAGTGGCACAGCGTCTCCACGGCTGAGTTTGAGCGGCGCCAGGTGCTGCTCAAGGAGGCCTTCAGGCGTTTGCGCGGTGTGAAGGTGAATTTCACCGATGTGCGGCTTTCGGCCATGGAGGATTTTGTGGGCCGCAGCGATCGGCGCCTTGCTCCTGTGATCGAGGCGGCCTGGCGGGCCGGTGCCGGCATGGATGCCTGGTTCGAGTCGCTGGATCGCACCTACGCCGCCTGGACCGGAGCCATCGCGGATGCCGGCCTGGAGGGGCGTTACCGGGAGATGGAGGTGGGGGGCTGGAGTGCTGTGGCTGCGCTGGATCGGGAGGATCTGGAAGCGTTCTGTGCTCAGCCGCTCCCCTGGGATCACATCGACACCGGCATCGACAAAGCCTGGCTGGCGGACGATCTGCAACGGGCTCTGGCAGCGGCGGTTGTGCCCGACTGCTCCTTTGATGGTTGCAGCAGTTGTGGGGTCTGCGGCCCGGATCTCGGGCACAACGTGGTGGTTCCCGCTCCTGAGGTGCCAACCCAGGTGCCGACCCAGGCGCCGCCCAGTGACCGGGTGTGCCGGATCCGGGTGCAATTCGCCAAAACGGGATCGATGGCGCTGCTCAGCCATCTTGATCTGATGCGCATGCTGGAGCGGGCCCTGCGTCGCAGTGCGCTTCCGATCAGCTTCACCGGTGGGTTTCATCCACTGCCGCGGGTTCAGATCGCTTTGGCACTTCCCCTCGGTGCTGAGGCCCAGAGCGAGTGGATGGATCTGGAATTCACCGAGGCCCTGGATCCCAACCACTTCCGCAAGACGCTTCAGCCGTTACTGCCGGAGGGCATTCAGCTGCTGGCGGCAGGCGAGGTCCCCGTCAGTGGCAAGAGCCTTTCGCAAGAACTGACGGGGGCCATTTGGTGTTTTGATCTCGTGCCGCAGGAGCAGGACCCAGCGTCATTGGATTGGAATGCGGCGGTGGATCAGCTCCTGCAGGCCACAACCTTGGTGTGGCACGACACCGATAAGAAGGGCCGCCCTCGGGAACGGGATTGCCGCCCCGCCTTGAAGGCGCTGCAGGTGACGGATCAGAACGCCAATGGATCCGTTCGGCTTCGCTTGGAAGCGGCGGTGGATGAGATGGGTCGAAGCTTGCGCCCTGCTCAGATTCAGTACTGGCTGGCTGAGACCGTTGGTCAGCCCTTGCAGGTGCAACGCTTGGCGCGAGAGGCCCTGCTCCTCAGTGCGCAGTGCTAATTTGGCTACAGAACCGGTGTTTAGTCCATCGGGACCAACCTTGTTCCGGTCTTGTCTGATCCAACACGGATATCGAGGTCCACATCACGGCTTGCACGGTGGTCTTTTTTGGAACCCCCAAGCCTGAGTCATAGGAGTTCTTGCTCCGCAACCTTTTGGTCTTGCTGACCAGCTCAGATCTTTCCATCAACCCGTGAGGGAGAACCGGCAGGTTCCTCAACGGATTTGGCCCTCAATCGGGCTCAACCAGTCCTGTTATGCCCCAGCAAATTGTCATCGCGGAGCAGCTGCGCATCGCAGCAGTGCTGACCGATGAACGCGTTGATGAACTCATCGTCGCGCAGGGTCGTTATCAGATCGGAGATGTCTATTTAGGAACGGTAGAAAATGTTCTGCCAGGTATTGATGCCGCCTTCGTCAATATCGGTGAGAGTGAGAAAAACGGGTTCATCCATGTCACCGATCTTGGGCCGCTGCGTCTGAAGAAAGGTTCAGCAGGGATCACTGAACTTCTGGAGCCTCGCCAGAAGGTTCTGGTTCAGGTGATGAAAGAACCGACCGGCACCAAAGGCCCACGGTTGACCGGAAATCTTGCTCTGCCAGGTCGCTACCTGGTGCTTCAGCCCCATGGCCAGGGGGTCAACATCTCCCGGCGCATCAGTTCCGATGCAGAACGGAACCGACTGCGTGCCCTTGGTGTTCTGATCAAGCCGCCTGGAGCCGGTCTGCTGATCCGTACGGAAGCCGACGGCATCAGCGAAGAGCTGTTGATTGAGGATCTGGAATCCTTGCTGCGCCAGTGGGAGGCGATTCAGCAAGCCGCTGAAACGGCTGCACCGCCGGTGCTGCTCAACCGCGATGAAGACTTCATCCATCGGATTCTGCGGGACCACATGGGTCCGGATCTGGCCCGGGTTGTGGTGGACGATGCCGCCGCTGTGAACCGTGTGAGCAGTTTCCTTGGTGCCGAAGCCGGCAATGTGCTGGTGGAAGCCCACAGTGAACCAAGCGAGTTGCTGGAGCACTACAAGGTCAATGCCGCCATCCGCGATGCGCTGAAGCCGCGGGTTGATCTGCCCTCCGGTGGCTACGTGATCATCGAGCCCACCGAAGCACTCACGGTGATCGATGTGAACTCGGGCTCGTTCACACGATCGGCCAATGCGCGAGAAACCGTTCTGTGGACCAACTGTGAGGCGGCGATCGAAATTGCTCGCCAGCTCAAGCTTCGCAACATCGGTGGGGTGATCATCATCGACTTCATCGATATGGATTCCCGTCGTGATCAGCTCCAGCTGCTGGAGCATTTCACGACAGCCGTCCGTGACGACTCAGCCCGCCCGCAGATCGCACAGCTCAGCGAACTGGGCCTGGTGGAACTCACCCGCAAGCGTCAAGGGCAGAACATCTATGAACTGTTTGGTCGGGCTTGCCCCAGCTGTGGTGGTCTGGGCCATGTGGCCGTTCTTCCCGGCAAAGACCTGCTTCAACCTCTGGCAACGGCCACAGGATTGGTTCGCTCGGCGGCCTCTGCCCGCGCCGAAGTTGTTGCGCCCGGAGAGAGCGGTGGCAATGGCCGGCGGCGGCGCGGTGGTCGAGGGCGTGGCAGTCAGGATGCCGTCCTTCCTGTCGAGACGACCGACACCACTGCCCCTGAGGTGTCGACCCAAGAGGCTCAGGAGCCAGCGACCGCCCGTCGTCAGGACCCTGAATTGGTTGCCGTCCCGATGACCGACGAGCAACAGCAGCTGTTTGGTTGGCTGGGATTGAACCCTGCCCTGTTGCTGGAGGAGCCCCCTGCATCCGACAACGTCGTGGTCCGGGTTGTGCGTCCTGGCGAGGACGAGCAGGAGGTGCTGGAGGCGGCGCGTCAGCAATTGGCGGCCAGTTCCGGACGCCGCCGCCGTCGTGGCGCACGGGGTGGTCGTTCAGGGTCACGCAACGGGGCGAGTCAGCCCACTGCGACTCCTGCCGCTGAGACGCCTGTTGTCGTCACCTCATCCGCCCCGGATGAGTCGGCTCCCCTGATGGTGGAGATCACCCCCTTGGAGGCGGTGACCAACCTGACGATCACCGAGCCAGAACCTGCCCCCATCAGCGAACCGGCTGAGCCCGAGCCTGTGGCCGTGGCGGAAACAGCTGAGCCTGATGAGCCTCGCCGTCGCCGTCGCCGCTCCTCGGCTGTCGCCACGGTCTGAGTCGGATGACCGCGCAGGACTCCCTCCCCCTCGGGCGGGACGTGGCTGGTGTGGACGAAGTTGGTCGCGGTTGCTTGTTCGGTCCTGTGTTTGCGGCTGCTGTTGTGCTCGAAGGCTCAGCCGCTGAAGAGCTGTTGAAGGCAGGGCTGACCGATAGCAAAAAACTGTCAGCCAAGCGTCGGGCTGCTCTGGTTCCGGTGATCCAGTCGCTGTGTGTGGCATCCGGTCTGGGCCAAGCGTCAGCGCGCGAAATTGACGCCTGCGGCATCCGTGTTGCCACGGAACGCGCCATGTTGCGGGCGCTGCAGCGATTGCCGCAGCGCCCTGGGCTCGTGCTGGTGGATGGAAACCTTCCTCTTCGGCTGTGGCAGGGCCAGCAGCGTACGGTGATCGCAGGGGACAGCCGATCAGCGGCCATTGCTGCGGCGAGTGTTCTGGCCAAGGAGGCCAGGGATGCACTCATCCGGCGCTTATCAGCTCGCTTTCCTGGTTACGGCCTTGAGCGCCATGCGGGCTATGGCACGGCGCAACATCGTCAGAGCTTGATGGCCTCAGGCCCCACGCCCCTGCATCGGCACACGTTCTTGAGGCGTCTGCTCGGTTGAGCCTTGCCCGTCGGTTTCCCGGCACCAGCTGCGGTAGTCGTCGATCAGTTGCTGGCCAACCCGGGCTTTGATGCCGATGAGGATGCCACTCAAGATTGATTCGCCCGTTGATTCCAGCACCCGTTTGGGGATCAGCTTGAGCAGCGATGGCTGGCTGACGCTTACCGAAAGATGGGCATGTCCCTGAAGTCCGTCGGGTGTGGACGTCAGCCGTGCTTCCAGGTTCAGGGCGAAGTCATCAACAATCCCCAGACCCTCCAGTTCGCAGTCGAGGGCCTGCATCACCAATGTGTCGCCTTCCATGTGGATCTGGAGAGACACCACGGGTTTCACGTGGAGCTGGAAGACCTGAAGGCTGGTCACCACATAGCGGTAGCGCCCTGACTGCAGGCGTGTGAGCTGTTTGGCGTCCAGCAGGGCCCCGAGGACGCGCTCCTCCTCCAGCAGGTAAGTGGGAAGCCGCTCTGCTCCGGTTCGGACAGGCAGATCAAGCTTTTGACTGGCTTCGAAGGCCAGGGGCATGGTCTTCACCTGACGCGGCATGATCTTATCGAGTCCATCCAGTGCGGCTTCGATGCCTACACGTCTCGCATTCCTTGGCCCAGTCGGGACCTATGGCGAGCAGGCCGCCCGGGTGTTGATCGAACAGGATGCTCTCGAGGATGTCCAGCTCGTTCCCTGCGTGGGGCTCCGATCGGTGGTGGAACAGCTGGCCGGAGGGCAGTGTGATGCAGCCGTTGTCCCGATCGAGAACTCGGTTGAAGGGGGGGTGACAGCGACCCTCGATGCGCTGTGGTCCCATCCGGAGCTTTGTATCCGCAGGGCTTTGGTGCTGCCGATTCAGCACGCTCTGCTGGGGAGTGGGCCGCTCAGCAGAGTCACCGAAGTGCTCTCCCACCCGCAGGCTCTGGCCCAGTGCAGTGGCTGGTTGGCCCAGCATCTGCCCGACGCCTTGCAACTGCCCACCTCATCCACGGCTGAAGCAGCTCGCATGGTGGCGGGCAGTCCCTTCCGTGCTGCGATCGCCTCCCAGACCGCTGCCCGTGAACACGGGTTGGATCAGCTGGCGTTCCCTGTGAACGATGTTGCGGGCAACCGCACCCGTTTTCTGCTGTTGCGTCGTGGCCAGCGAAGTGAGCATGGCGATGTGGCCAGTCTGGCGTTCTCGCTGCATCGCAATGCTCCGGGGGCTTTGCTGGAGGCTCTGGCCTGTTTGGCTGAGCGGGGCTTGAACATGAGCCGGATTGAATCGCGACCCTCCAAACGGGAGCTGGGGGAATACGTGTTCTTTGTGGATGTGGATCTTCCGCCGGCTCCGTCAACGGCTCTGCAGGATCTGATCGCCCAGTTGCAGCCTCTGTGTGAACATCTCGCCCATTTTGGTGCCTACCCCAGCAGTGATTTGAGCGGCTGTTGAGGATCAGCCCTTTCTGATCCGGAAGACGCCGAATTGCATCAGACCGGTGGCGAAGGCCCAGTGCATCAGCAGCAAGGTCGGCGTTTCTCTCAGGCCTTGCAGGACCGCTTTCGGTCCCAGGCTGAGCACCGCCCAGGGGCGTCGGACGCCCTCGATGATCGAGTCAATCCATGAGGGGAGCGTGGCCTGGGTCCAGTCAGCGGTGACGATCTCGCCACGGTTGTGCACGCTGTTGTCGAGGTTCTGGCGGAACCCCTTGATGCTGGCGAATTCAGGGTGGGCCCATTGGTTGAGCAGCTGACGCATTACCCAGCGTTCGGTTCGCGTCATGCCGCCGTCAGATGGATCCCGGCGGTTCCAGTCGGCCACTGCAAGCAGACCCCCGGGTCGCATCACCCGCAGCAGCTCATCGGCATAACGCTGCTTGTCTGGCATGTGGGGACCGGCCTCCACACTCCAAACCGCATCAAAGCTCTGATCGGGCAGTTGAAGATCCAAGGCGTCCATCACCTGGAAGCGGCAGCTCAGGCCTGATGGGGTGAGTTGTGTGGCTCGTTCCACTTGGGCAGGGCTGATGCTGATGCCGAGAACGTTCAATCCGTAATCCCGCGCCAGGATTCGGGCACTGCCACCGATGCCGCATCCGACATCCAGCACCCGGCTGCCGGCGGGGAGTTGGTCCAGACCGCTCCATCGCACCAGCTCGTGGACGAAGGCTTCCTTGGCTTCGCGGAAGTCGCAGGAGCCGGGCGGGGTCCCGTAATGACCGAGATGGACATGCTCTCCCCAGAGCTGCTCCAGCAAACGGTCCTCCGTCCAGGCGTCGTAGGCGGAGGCGACACTCTCCGACGATTCGTAGCGCCGGTCGCGGCGAAGCCAAAGTGCAACTCCGGTGGCGCCAACGGCGCCGGCTACCACTAACAGAGATCCCAACATCACTTCAGATCCATCAACACAGTGCGGGCTGCCAGTTGGCGTCGGGTGTGATCCAACATTTCAAATTGCTGACTCAACCGTTCGTGGGTGTCGGTTAGTTCCAGAAGACTCTGTTGCTCCGAGGCGGCCTGATCCAGATGGGCGCTGATCCAGAAGGAGAGCTCCCGCGGCAGATCAGGCAGATCGTCAGGCAGTTCCACCTCTCGGTTTTGCAGTTTGCTGGTCAGCTGAACGACGTCGCTCAAGGCTTCGCTCACCTTGTCCCGCAGGCTGTTGAGCTGGTCGGTGTCGGCCACGGGCTCATCCTCCAGCCAGCTCACCATCCCTGTTCGGTAGGGCGTTTCCCGCGTGATGTTGAGCAGCCGGAACCGCTGTTGGCCCAGCGAAACGATGTAGCTGCGACCGTCTTCGGTTGTTTGGTGCTGAAGCACCTCAGCGCAGCAACCGATTTCGGCCATTTCGCCGTTCTCGGGGTTGATGCGAACGATGCCGAATCGTTTGTCGGTCTCCAGAACCGTCTGGAGAAGCATCCGATAACGCGATTCAAAAATGTGCAGCGGCAGGAGCTGCTGCGGGAACAACACGACGTCCGGCAGGGGGAACAGGGGAAGCTCCCTCACAGAAAAATCGGACACGAACGCCGTGTTGTAGGCAACTGAATCCTAGGAAAATGAAGTTCTGATCGAACGGATCAGAGCTTCACTTCGATGTCCACACCACTGGGGAGATCAAGCTTCATCAGCGCATCGATGGTTTTGGCCGAGGGGCTGTAGATGTCGATGATCCGACGGTGGGTGCGGGTCTCGAAGTGCTCGCGGGAGTCCTTGTCCACGTGGGGAGAGCGCAGAACGCAGTAGATCTTGCGTTTCGTGGGCAGGGGGATCGGACCGATCGCGGTTGCAGCGGTGTTATCGGCCGTTTCAATGATTTTCTCGCAAGAAAGATCGAGCATGCGGCGGTCGAACGCCTTCAGGCGGATGCGGATCTTCTGCTGAGCGATGGCAGTGGACATAGGAAGGGAGCGAAAAAGCTTCTAGATCGAAGCAGGACTTCAGTTGTCGAGGTTCTGAGAAATGTAGGAGATGGGGGGCTGAGCCCCCCATCTCCTGCCGTGTGGTTCAGCTTGCGCTGATCACTCGATGATCTTGGAGACCACGCCAGCACCGATGGTGCGGCCGCCTTCGCGAATAGCGAAGCGCATGCCTTGCTCGATGGCGACGGGGCAGATCAGCTCACCGGTCATCTGGATGTTGTCACCAGGCATCACCATTTCCACGTTGGAACCGTCTTCCGCGGTGAAGGCAGTGATTTGGCCGGTCACGTCCGTTGTACGGATGTAGAACTGCGGGCGGTAGCCAGCGAAGAAGGGAGTGTGGCGGCCGCCTTCTTCCTTCTTGAGCACGTACACCTGACCCTCGAACTTGGTGTGAGGGGTGATGGAACCGGGCTTCACGAGCACCATGCCGCGCTCGATGTCTTCCTTCTGGATGCCGCGCAGCAGCAGACCAACGTTGTCGCCAGCCATGCCCTCATCGAGCAGCTTGCGGAACATTTCCACACCGGTGACGGTGGTCTTGCGAGTGTCTTTGATGCCGACGATTTCGATCTCTTCGCCGACCTTGACGATGCCGCGCTCGATACGGCCGGTGGCCACGGTGCCGCGACCGGTGATGGAGAAGACGTCTTCCACTGCCATCAGGAAGGGCTTGTCCACTTCCCGCTCAGGCTCAGGGATGCTGGCGTCAACAGCCGCCATCAGTTCCTCGATCTTGGCTTCCCACTCAGCCTCGCCCTCGATGGCCTTCAGGCCGGAGACCTGAACCACGGGGATGTCGTCGCCGGGGAAGTCGTAGCTGGAGAGCAGTTCGCGGATCTCCATCTCCACCAGTTCGATGATCTCTTCGTCATCGACCATGTCGCACTTGTTGAGTGCAACCACCAGAGCGGGAACGCCCACCTGCTTGGCCAGAAGGATGTGCTCCTTGGTCTGGGCCATGGGGCCGTCGGTGGCGGCACACACCAGGATGGCGCCGTCCATCTGAGCGGCACCGGTGATCATGTTCTTCACATAGTCCGCGTGGCCAGGGCAGTCCACGTGGGCGTAGTGACGAGTCTCGGTCTCGTACTCAACGTGAGCGGTGTTGATGGTGATGCCGCGCTCACGCTCTTCAGGGGCGCCGTCGATGTCGGCGTAGTTCTGAACTTCAGCCTGACCCTTCTTGGCGAGCACGTTGGTGATCGCAGCGGTGAGGGTGGTCTTGCCGTGGTCAACGTGGCCGATGGTGCCGATGTTGACGTGGGGCTTGTTCCTTTCGAACTTCTCGCGTGCCATGGGTGTTTAAAGAATCGAGGGTTGGATTTGGAGGAGTTTAGAGATCAGGAATTGCCCTGATTCTTGGAAATGATGGCCTCGGCCACATTGCGAGGAACTTCGGCGTAATTGTCGAATTCCATCGAGAAAATGCCCCGGCCCTGGGTCATGGAGCGGAGCTCGGTGGCGTAACCGAACATCTCGGCAAGGGGCACCTTGGCCGAGATTTTGGACGTGCCGTCTTCGACGGACTGGCCCTCAACCTGACCTCGACGGGAGGACAGGTCGCCGATGATCGAACCGAGGAAATCCTCGGGAGCTTCGACCTCGA